>CACZKM010000095.1 GCA_902781745.1 Oscillospiraceae bacterium | reverse complement strand
ACGGCGGCCTCGTCCCGGGCCCAGTACAGGTCGATGATGCGGCTGTCCTCCATGGCGGGCCCTCCTTTCTCCGGGGCAAACGGCCCCTCTGATGAAGCAGACGGATTTTTCCGGGGAATATTGTCCGGCGGGCCGGATTTTTTGCATAAAAGGGTTCAAAACGATGCCGTTCGGGTCCAGTGTAGGGCAGGGAGCCGGGGGTGTCAAGAGGGGGGACAGGCACGGGGAAAGGGATATTTTGGACAGGGAAGGGGGCGAATGTGGAGTTTTATCACTTTAGCACGATACAGTTTGTCAACGTCATTTCCAGATGGGATTACATTTTGTACAATTTTTTCACGGCAACCGATTTGTCTTGCTTTTTTCTGTCACATCCCCTATAATAATACCCACAATTAGTTGGGAAAAGAAGCGTCGGGGCGGCGGGCGACTGCGCCGCCGGACCCGAGAAAAGAGAATCGGGGTGAACATTGTTTTGAGTTTAGTGGAACTGAAAGGAGTACGCAAGTCGTTTTACGGCGTTGAGGTCCTCCACGGGGTGGACTTCAAGCTGGAGCCCGGCACCGTCCACGCTCTGATGGGGGAGAACGGCGCGGGGAAATCCACCATGATGAAGATCATCGCCGGCATCCACCTCAACGACGGCGGACAGGTCTTTATCGACGGAAACGAGGTGACCATCGACTCCCCCGCCAAGGCCCAGGAGCTGGGCGTGGCCATGATCCACCAGGAGCTCTCTCCCGTGCTGGAGATGTCGGTGGCGGAGAATATCTTCCTGGGCCGGGAGCCCAGCAAGAGCGGCTTCGTGGATTATAAGCAGCTCTACAAACAGACCAAGGAGCTTCTGGACGGGCTGAAGATCCCCATCAACCCCAAGGCCAAGATGAAGAGCCTCCGGGTGGCGGACCAGCAGATGGTGGAGATCGCCAAGGCCATCAGCCAGAACGCCCACATCCTCATCATGGACGAGCCCACCTCCTCCATCACCGACCGCGAGGTGGAGAGCCTCTTCGCCATGATCCGGGACATGAAGGCCCGGGGCGTGGGCATGGTCTACATCTCTCATAAGATGGACGAGATCTTCCAGATCGCCGACGAGATCACCGTCCTCCGGGACGGGAATCTGGTCAACACTTGGAAGGTGGCGGACGTGGACTACGACACCCTGATCTTCAACATGGTGGGCCGGGACCTGAAGGAGCAGTTCCCCAAGGTGACCGTCCCCATCGGGGAGACGGTGCTGAAGGTGGACGGACTGACCAGAGAGGGCCAGTTCGAGGACATCAGCTTCGAGCTCCACAAGGGCGAGATCCTGGGCTTCGTGGGCCTCATGGGCGCGGGCCGCACCGAGCTCATGCAGTGCATCTTCGGCATGACAAGGCCCGAGGCGGGCACCATTGAATTAAACGGCGAGAAGGTGGAATTCAAGTCTCCCAGAGAGGCCATCGACCACGGCATCGCCTACGTCACCGAGGACCGGAAGGGCGAGGGCCTGGTCCTGCCCATGAGCGTGGCCCACAACACCACCCTGGCGGCCCTGTCGGACTTTGTCTCCGGCGGCCTGCTCTCGGCGGGCAAGGAGGCCAAGGTGGTGGCCGAGCAGATCAAGGCCCTGAACACCAAGGTCCACAGCCCCCGGATGGCGGTGAAGTCCCTCTCCGGCGGCAACCAGCAGAAGGTGGTCCTGGCCAAGTGGATCATCACCAACCCGGGCATCATCATCTTCGACGAGCCCACCCGCGGCATCGACGTGGGCGCCAAGGCCGACAACGCCGTCATCATGATCTCCTCGGAAATGCCCGAGGCCATGGGTATGTCCGACCGGATCATCGTGCTGTCCAACCACAAGTACAGCGGCGAGCTCAAACGGGAGGAGTTCTCCCAGGAAGCGATTGCCCAGATGCAGTTCAAATACATGTAAGGGAAAAAGGGGAGTGAGAGAAACATGAGTAACAACCAAGCACCGGCAGTCGCGGAGAGAAAGAAATCCAGGATGACCGGGAAGCAGTTCGCTTCCACCTACGGGTCTCTGGTCGCTCTGGTCGTGCTGATCGTGGTCTTCTTTGCGCTGAAGCACGCCTACCTGTCCCCCAGCAACATCCGGAACCTCCTGCGCATCGCCTCCATCAACGGCCTGCTGGCCGTGGGCATGACCTTCGTGGTCCTCACCGGCGGCATCGACCTGTCGGTAGGCGCCATGATGGGCTGC
>CACZKM010000094.1 GCA_902781745.1 Oscillospiraceae bacterium | reverse complement strand
CGTGCGCCAGACCGTACATACGCCTTTAGGCGTAGCTAGTAAACAAGGGCAGGGCCCGCATATGAAAAACCCCCGGCTGAGCCGGGGGATATTTATTTGATGGCGCAGACAGGGGGCTCACAGCCGGTGCCGGTCTCCCCACTCGCACATCCCGTCCAGGATGGGGATGAGGGACCTGCCCCGCTCCGTCAGGGAGTACTCCACCTTGGGGGGGGGGATCTGGGGATAGGCCTCCCGGTGGACCAGGCCGTCGGTCTCCAGCTCCTTCAGGTCGGCGCTGAGGGTCTTGTAGGAGATGGCGCCGATGTACCGTTTCAGCTCGTTGAACCGCACCACCTGAAACTCCATGAGGGCGTAGAGGATGGTGCTCTTGTACTTGCCGCCGATGAGGGAGAGGGTGTAGTGAAACCCGGTGTTCTGGAGGGTCTCGTCCGCGATGCAGCGCAGGGCCATAGGGGGACCTCCTTTCACTTTCCTTTGGGTAAGTATATTACAGAAAGGTGCGTACTTGAAAATGGTCTCGTTTTCGCTACAATCATACTATACCCCGGCGGAGAAGTCAATCCGCCCGAGAAGGGGAGTTGAGTCCTGATGCTCCATACCGTGCTGCCGTATCTGATCGTCTGCCCCCTGACCTTCCTGGCGGGGTTCGTGGACGCGGTGGCCGGGGGCGGGGGGCTCATCTCCCTGCCGGCCTACATGATCGCCGGGCTTCCCGTCCACTTCGCCATCGGCACCAACAAGCTCAGCTCGGGCATGGGCACCGCCCTGGCCGCCGGGCGGCTGGCCAAGGGGGGAAGCATCCCCTGGCGGCAGGCGGGGGTGTGCGTGGCGGCGGCCCTGGCGGGGGCCTGGTCCGGGGCCCGGCTGGCCCTGCTGGTGTCCGACGGGGTCTTCAAGAGGCTCATGCTGGTCATCCTGCCCCTCACCGCCCTATATATCCTCCGCAGCCGCCCCCTGGGGGACGGCGCCGGGGGGCTCCCCCGGGGAAGGATGACCCGCCGGGCCCTGCTGGCGGCCCTGGTCATCGGGGTCTACGACGGGTTCTACGGCCCGGGCACCGGGACCTTCCTCCTGCTGCTGCTGACGGGCTTTGCCGGGTTCCGGCTGGGGGAGGCCAACGGGGTGGCCAAAACCGTCAACCTCACCACCAACCTCACCGCCCTGGCGGTCTATCTGGCCGGCGGCAAGGTCCTGCTGCTGCTGGGCCTGGCGGCGGGGGTGTGCTCCATCGCCGGGAACTACATCGGCATCTCCTTCTTTCAGCGGAAGGGGAGCCGGGCGGTGAAGCCTATCATGCTGGGGGTCCTGGCGGTGTTTTTCATCCGGGTCCTGACGGAGCTCATATAATCGAGAGACAAGCAGAGGCAAACAGGAAAGGAGAAAGCCTATGAAGATCTTTATCGCGGGGGCCACCGGACGGGTGGCGGCCCATGTCATCACCGGCCTGACGGCCAAGGGACACACCGTGGTGGGGGGCAGCCGCCACCCCGAGGCCCTGGAGCGGGGGGAGGGGAGACAGGGGGTGTTCCTGGACCTCCACGCCTCCGTGGAGGCGCTGTCCGCCGCCCTGGCGGGGATGGACGCGGTGTACTTCCTGGCGGGGTCCCGGGGGAAGGACCTCCTTCAGACCGACGCCTTCGGGGCGGTGAAGCTGGCCAAGGCGGCGGCAAAGGCGGGGGTCCGGCGGTTCATCCTCCTCAGCTCCATCTTCGCCCTGGAGCCCCAGCGGTGGGCGGAGGAGCCCTCCCTGGCGGGGATCACCAACTACAACATCGCCAAGTTCTTCGCCGACCAGTGGCTGGTCTCCCAATCCGGGCTGGACTACACCATCGTCCAGCCCACGGTCCTGACCGAGGAGCCGGGGACGGGGCGGATCGAGACAGACCCGCCCCACGACGGGCGCAACCCCATCCCCGACGTGGCGGCGGTGCTGACGGAGGTCCTGGACCGGCCGAACACCGTCGGGAAGGTCATCAAGCTCCGGGGGGGCGACACTCCCATCGGGGAGGCCCTGGACCTGGTATAAGCGACAAGGAAACCCACTGATACGATTCCCAAATTAAAAACTTTAATTTGGGAATCCGCGTGCTGCGCACGCTCATGCCGCGCAAGCGCGTCATACCGTCTCAAACGCGCCTTCGGCGCTATAAAAAGCTTTTCAAGCTTTTTAATTGAGACTAGGCCTTGTTTGAAAAATAAAAGTTGCACAAATAGCTGGAATG
>CACZKM010000093.1 GCA_902781745.1 Oscillospiraceae bacterium | reverse complement strand
TCCTCCCCCACGGGCACCAGGTCGGCCTGATACAGGAGGATGTCCGCCGCCATGAGGCTGGGGTAGGTGAACAGGCCGGCGTTGACGTTGTCGGCGTGGGTGGCGGACTTGTCCTTGAACTGGGTCATCCGGGAGAGCTCCCCGAACATGGTGTAGCAGTTGAGGACCCAGGCCAGCTCCGCGTGCTGGGGCACGTGGGACTGGATGAAGATGATGCTCTGGGCGGGGTCCAGGCCGATGGCGATGAGCTGGGCGTAGAGCTCCAGGGTCTGCTTCCGCAGGTCCGCCGGGTTCTGCCGGACGGTGATGGCGTGCTCGTCGGCCACGCAGTAGAGGGCGTTGTAATCGCTCTGGAGGTCCACCCAGTTCCGCAGGGCGCCCAGGTAGTTGCCCAGGGTGATCTTGCCGCTGGGCTGGATGGCGCTGAATATGACTTTTTTCTTCTGTTCTTCCATGGTACGCTTCTCCATTCTGTATTTCGACGCCGGGACCGGGCCCGGCCCATAGTAGTCGTTTGTATATGATAGCACAATTTCCTTCCTCACGCAATGTTTCTATCGAAACCTTGACTTTTCTTTCCTCTAAATTTACAATATGGACACAATCCAAGAACTTGATCCGGAGGAATGACGATATGGATATGACCTGGTACGACGAGCTGGAGGCCCGTATCCCCAAGGGGACCGTCCGCACCCGTTTCGCCCCCTCTCCCACGGGGTATATGCACGTGGGCAACCTGCGCACCGCCCTGTATACCTGGCTCATCGCCCGGAAGAACAAGGGGACCTTCATCTTCCGCCTGGAGGACACCGACCAGACCCGGCAGGTGGAGGGCGCCACGGAGCTCATCTACCGCACCATGAACGAGTGCGGCCTCACCCACGACGAGGGCCCCGATGTGGGCGGCCCGGTGGGTCCCTACATCCAGACCGAGCGCCGGGGGCTCTACGGCAAATACGCCGAGCTGCTGGCGGAGAAGGGCCACGCCTATTACTGCTTCTGCGAGAAGGCCGAGAGCGAGGAGGACTCCGGCGACTTCCAGAAGGGCGAGGACCCCTGCCGGAGCCTGACCCCCCAGGAGGTCCGGGCCATGCTGGACGGGGGCAAGCCCTACGTCATCCGCCAGAAGATCCCCCGGGAGGGGAGCACCACCTTCTCCGACGCCTCCTTCGGGGACATCACCGTGGAGAACAGCACCCTGGACGACCAGGTCCTGCTCAAGCGGGACGGCCTGCCCACCTACAACTTCGCCAACGTCATCGACGACCATCTCATGGGCATCACCCACGTGGTCCGGGGCAGCGAGTATCTCTCCTCCGCCCCCAAGTATAACCTCCTGTACGAGGCCTTCGGCTGGGACATCCCCACCTACATCCACTGCTCCCCCGTCATGCGGGACGCCCAGCACAAGATGTCCAAGCGCCACGGGGACCCCTCCTACGAGGACCTGCGGTCCCAGGGCTATCTCACCGACGCCATCCTGAACTATGTGGCCCTCCTGGGCTGGTCCCCCAGAGGGGAGCTGGCGGAGCAGGAGTTCTTTACCCTGGACGAGCTGGTGGAGGCCTTCGACATCACCGGCATCTCCAAGTCCCCCGCCATCTTCGACCTGGAAAAGCTGAAATACTTCAACAGCGAATACATCAAGAAGCTCTCCCCCGAGGCCTTCCTGGCGGAGGCGGAGCCCTACTTCCGCCAGGGCATCCGCAGCGAGACCATCGACCTGGCCCTGGTGGCCCCCCTGGTCCAGACCCGGCTGGACACCCTGGCGGAGATCCCGGCCATGGTGGACTTCTTCGACGAGCTGCCGGCCTACGGCAACGACCTGTACGTCCACAAGAAGATGAAGACCAACGAGGAAAACTCCCTGGAGGCCCTGAAGCTGGTGGTCCCGGTCTTCGAGGGGATGACCCAGTGGACCTTCGACACCGTCCACGACGCCCTCATCGACCTGGCCGCCGCCAACGAACTGAAAAACGGCCGGATCATGTGGCCCGTCCGGGTGGCGGTGTCGGGCAAGCCCACCACCCCCGGCGGCGCGGTGGAGCTCTGCCAGATCCTGGGCAAGGACGAAACGCTGCGGCGCATCCGCCTGGGCATCGAGCAACTGACGCCCAAGGCGTGACCGGTCTTTTCTTTTCGAACAGAATAAGGGGCCGTTGCAAAAGGACGCCCTCTCAGTCATTTGCTTCGCAAATGCCAGCTCCCCCGGAGGGGGAGCCAAGAGTTTCGTGCAACTTCGCAGACAAGGCATGAAATCTTGCCTCTCCCTTTGGGAGTCAAACTGTCCGGGGGACAGTTTGATAAGAGAAAGCG
>CACZKM010000092.1 GCA_902781745.1 Oscillospiraceae bacterium | reverse complement strand
TGTCTGCTGCTTCATTTCTGGCACCGCCTTCTTTTGTGGTGTCTCTATTATACCATTTCTACCCATTCTGTAGGATGATTAAATCAGCGTTTCCCTAAGAAATAGATTAAATTTACGCGCAACAGAGAGAAAGTGATTCCCATGGCATACCAGGAGCTCGTCAAAAACTTCTCCCGCATCCGGGATTACATGCGGCAGTTCTACGTCTACGGCTTTCGGAACCGCTCGGAGTACCGCCAGAAAAGCGCCCGCAGCTATGACAACGAACGCCGCCGCATCGAGAGCTGGATGGGAGACTATATGTCCTTCCGCCAGGACGAGAGCGGCAAGGCGGTCTTCCTCTCCGTGGACAGCCGGGCCATCCCCGCCAATCCCCTCTACCACGGGTTCAAGGCCAAGAGCTTTACCCCCGGGGACATCACCTTCCATTTCTTTGTCCTGGACCTGCTGGCCGACGGGCAGGCGCGGTCTGTTCGGGAGGTGGCGGACGCCTTTGCCGGGCACTATCTGTCCGGGTTTGCCGACGCGGAGCCCATGGACGAGTCCGGCATCCGGAAAAAGCTGAAGGAGTATGTGGATCTGGGTCTGCTGACCTCGGAAAAGCGGGGCAGGGAAACCGCCTATCGGAGAAACGAGAGCACCGTTGACCTGGCCTCCTGGCTGGACGCCGCCGCTTTCTTCTCCGAGGCCGACCCGCTGGGCGTCGTGGGCTCCTATCTGCTGGACCGGACCGCGTTCACCCCCGATCATTTCGGCTTCAAGCACCACTACATCCTCCACGCCCTGGACAGCCAGGTCCTCTGTGATCTCCTGCTGGCTATCGACGAGAGCAGGGCAGTGGACCTCACCGTCCAGAGCCCCCGGAATCAGCGGGGCGAGGGCAGGCACACGGTGTTTCCCGTCAAAATCTACATCAGCACCCAGTCCGGGCGGCAGTACCTGCTCTGCTACCACTACCGCCGGAGAAAGCCCGTGTTCTTCCGGGTGGACGGCATCCGCTCGGTGAAGGCCGGGGCGGTGGAGAAGCACCCGGACAAATACGCCGCCTGGTGGCCGAAATTCCAGGAAAATCTCTGGGGCGTGTCCACCGGCGTGGAGCACTCTATGGACCACATCGAGCTGACCCTCCATGTGGAGCCCCAGGAGAGCTACATCTTGGAGCGGCTGGACCGGGAAAAGCGGGGCGGCAAGGTGGAGGTCCTGGACCGGAACACCGTCCGCTTCACCGCCGACGTGTATGACGCCGCCGAAATGCTCCCCTGGCTGCGGACCTTCATCGGGCGGATCGTCAGTCTGGACTGCACCGACCCCTATGTGACCGATACGTTTTACGAGGACCTGGCTGAGATGGAGGCCATGTACGGAGGAGGCGGACCCGATGCTGTTCCATGAGATCTACGGCATCTACTTCCGGGTGGTGGCGGACATCCTCACCGAGGCCGCCGCCGGCACCCTGACGGGGGAGCGGATGGAGGCGCTGGTCCGGGAAAAGGCCTTTGCCGAGAGCGTGCTGACCATCCCGACCGCTCTGACCGACGGCACCTGGCCCTTGCTCCGGGATGACCTGACCACCCCCCTGACCCGCCCCCCGTCCATGCCGCTGACCACGCTGGAAAAGCGGTGGATGAAGGCCCTGCTGTCCGACCCCCGCATCGCCCTGTTCTCCCCGTCCGCGGAGGGGCTGGAGGAGGTGCGCCCCCTGTACCAGCCGGACACCTTCGTCTCCTTCGACCGCTACACCGACGGAGACCCGTATGATGACCCGGCGTACATCGAACACTTCCGCACCATCCTCACCGCCCTGCGGGAGAAGCGGCGGGTGCGCATCCGGTTCACCGGGGCCCGGGGAAAGCGCCATCAATGGGTGTGCATCCCCGCCAGGCTGGAATACTCCCCCACGGACGACAAGTTCCGGCTGCTGACCGTCTCCCCCCGGGAGCCCTATACCATCAATCTGGCCCGGGTCCGGGGCGTGGAGCTGCTGGAGCCCTATCCCCCCGAGGCGTACACCCCCTGCCCGCCCCGGAAGGAGACCCTGGTCCTGGAGCTCACCGACCGCCGCAACGCCCTGGAGCGGGTCCTGCTCCACTTCTCCCATCTGGAAAAGGAGACCCAGCGGCTGGATAAGGACCGCTACCGCCTGACCCTGCGCTATGAGCGGGAGGACGAGACGGAGCTGCTCATCCGGGTGCTGTCCTTCGGCCCGGTGCTGCGGGTGCTGGAGCCGGAGCGTTTGATTGAAAAGGTCCGGGAACGGCTGGAAAAGCAGAAAAAATTGCGGACACCGGAGTGATTTTCCGGTGTTCGAAACTTTTTTTCCGGGAAAACGATGGGAAGGGATGGTATAGTGTAGCCAAAGCACGAACAGCAATCCCGTATTTGATGTCAGCTGAACAAATGAGGAAAGCCTGAAAACCAATCAAAAGGCAGCAAGATGTGCTATACTAAGTGCAAGGGAAATGAAGGAATACCGAGAAAAAC
>CACZKM010000091.1 GCA_902781745.1 Oscillospiraceae bacterium | reverse complement strand
TGAACGGCTTTCTTCGCCGCACATCCGTGCGGCGGCCATGGGCATAGCCCATGGGAATAAAAACATATGAAATGTTTTTATCAAGAAATAGTATAAGCAGCCCTCTGCAGCAAAAAACACAGCCATTCCTCACGGCGGGGATGGCTGTGTTTTCGCGTTGTGGGGTCATTCGTCTGCCAGCTTCTCCCTCAGAGACGCCACCGTGGTCCCCCGGACCCCCGTGACCGTCTCGGCGTGGAGAAGGGAGCTGTACACCGCGTCCTCCACCGCCTCGGCGGCGGCGGCGAAGAGGGTGTCCATATAGTCCTCGTGAAGGACCCGCAGGTCCAGAAAGAGGGCGTCCCCGGCGTGGGGGACCCGACAGGCGGTGGAGAAGCTGACCGCCAGCTCCCCGCTGCCGCTGCCGATGATGGACCCGGACCGGCACAGGCCGGCGATGGCCCGGCGGCTGAGGCGATCGAGCTGCCGGGCGGAGAGGGGGGCGTCGGTGGCCAGGAGGGTGATGACCGAGCCCCTGTCCGGCGTGACCTCCCCCTGGGGAGCCAGGGGCCTGCCCAGGAGGCGGAGGTCCCCCGCCCGGCCGTAGTTGGTCAGGACCAGGGCCCCTACGGTGAAAGCTTGGCCGGGGAGCTCCGCCAGCCGGGAGGCGGTGCCGATGCCCCCCTTGCAGCCGTAGCAGACCATCCCCCGGCCCGCCCCCACGGCCCCCTCGGCAAAGCCGGGGGCGGCGGCGGCCAGGGCCTGAAAGACGTGGTCCTCGGTGATGGGGAGGCTCCGGATGTCGTTGAGCTGCCCGTCGTTGCACTCGCAGACCAGGGGGTTCACCGTGCCGGTGGTGACGCCGATGGAGGGATTTTCTTCCAGGGCCCGGCGGACCAGGGCGGTGTAGGCGGTCCCCGCGGACAGGGTGTTGGTCAGGACGATGGGGGTCTCCAGGGTCCCCAGCTCGGCAAGCTGCATCAGGCCCATGGTCTTGCCGAAGCCGTTGAAGACGGCGCAGCCCGCCGGGACCTTCTCCCGGAAGAGGTTCCCCCCGTGGGGGAGGACGGCGGTGACGCCGGTCTGGAGATCCCCCCGGTCCAGGGTGCAGTGGCCCACGGCCACCCCCGCCACGTCGGTGATGGCGTTCCGGGGGCCGGGGGGCAGGCGGGAAGGGAAGAGGGTCTGGTCAGCGGGACAGCCCATGGGGGATTCCTCCTTTGCAGGGATAGACGAAAGGCGCTGCCGCGGGGCCGGAGGCCGGGGTGAGGCAGCGCCTTTGTGGGTTGGAAACTTACAGGACCTTGGACAGGAAGCTCTGGGTCCGGGCCTCCTGGGGGTTGCCGAAGAGCTCGGCGGGGGTGTTCTGCTCCAGGATCTTGCCGCCGTCCATGAAGAGCACCCGGTCGCCCACCTCCCGGGCAAAGCCCATCTCGTGGGTGACCACCACCATGGTCATGCCCTCCTTGGCCAGGTCCTTCATCACGTCCAGCACCTCCCCCACCATCTCGGGGTCCAGGGCGGAGGTGGGCTCGTCAAAGAGCATGACCTTGGGCTTCATAGCCAGGGCCCGGACGATGGCCACCCGCTGCTTCTGGCCGCCGGAGAGCTGGCTGGGGTAGGCGTCGGCCTTTTCCTCCAGGCCCACCCGCTTCAGCAGGCGCATGGCCTCCTCGTCGGCCTCGGCCTGCTTCATGAAGCCGGTCTGCACCGGGGCCAGGGTGATGTTCTTCCGGATGGTCATGTTGTTGAAGAGGTTGAAGTGCTGGAAGACCATGCCCATGTGCTGGCGGATCTTGTCGATGTCCGCCTTGGGGTCGGTGATCACGTTTCCGTCGAAGGTGATCTCCCCGGCGGAGGGGTTCTCCAGCAGGTTCAGGCACCGGAGGAAGGTGGACTTGCCGGAGCCCGAGGGCCCGATGACCACCACTTTTTCTCCGGGGTGGATGTGCTCGGAAATGTCGTCCAGGACCAGGTGGTCCCCGAAGGACTTGGAGAGGTGTTTAACGTCGATCACTTTGCCGCAGCCTCCTTTCCAGTTTGCCCAGCAGCCAGCTGAAGATGATGACCAGCACCAGATAGATGGCCGCCGTGCCCAGCAGGGGGAACATCTGCTCGTAGGTCCGGTTCATGACCCCCCGGGCGGCATACAGCAGCTCCTTGCCGCCGATGACGGTGATGAGGGAGGTGTCCTTCAGCAGGATGATGAACTCGTTGCCCAGGGCGGGCAGGATGGCCTTGAAGGCCTGGGGCACCACGATAAAGCGCATGGTCTGGAAGTAGTTCAGGCCCAGGGACCGGCCCGCCTCGGCCTGGCCGGGGTCCAGGGACATGAGGCCCCCTCGGATGATCTCCGAGACGTAGGCCCCGGAGTTGATGCCCAGGGTCAGGGCGCCCACCATGGTGAAGTTGCGGCTGTTGGCGAAGATGACCAGGCCCATGATGAGGAGCTGGACCATCATAGGCGTGCCGCGGATGACGGTGATGTAGATCTTGCAGATGATGTTGAGCACCGCCAGCACCGGGTTGTGGCGGCCGGGGCGCTGCTGGTCGTGGGCGGTGCGGATAAGGGAGACCACCACGCCCAGGCAGATGCCGATGACCAGGGCCATGGCGGTGACCAGCAGGGTGGTCCCCACGCCCTTGAGGTACTGGGTCCAGCGGCTGCTCTCGAGGAAGGCCTGATAGAACTTGAAGAAGAAGCTCTGGAAGAAGGTTAGCTGTTCGCCGCTCTTCATCAGCTCTCCCAGGGCTTGGTAGGTGGAAGACAGGTCCATGAACGGTTCACCTCTCGATGTTCAGAAAAGTCAGAAAAGCCAGTTTGCCGGCTATCGAAGCAAGGTGCGCCACCCCGTTTCGATAACCGGTAATACTAGGGCCTGTTTGAAAAACGTCAATATGCCCACTGGCGGGTCTATTTCCGCCATATTTCGCCAAATTTTCTTGAAATCCATACAGGATTCCTG
>CACZKM010000090.1 GCA_902781745.1 Oscillospiraceae bacterium | reverse complement strand
TTTTCTCGGTATTCCTTCATTTCCCTTGCACTTAGTATAGCACATCTTGCTGACTTTTGATTGGTTTTCAGGCTTTCCTCATTTGTTCAGCTGACATTACTTATGAGTTTAGTCCCTTTCCCCACAGGTTGCAAACTGATTCTATTCTGTATATAATACAGGGTAATCCCTGTGAAGCGAGGCGAACGCCATGCATCTTCTGCCCATGCGCTACTTTACCGCCGTGGCCCGGCACCGGAGCATTTCCGGGGCGGCCCGGGCCCTTTATCTGACCCAGCAGACCCTCAGCGCCCACATGGCCGCCCTGGAGGAGGAGCTGGGCTGCACCCTCTTTCTCCGGCGGCCGGCCTTTCGGCTCACCCCCGAGGGGGAGCGGTTCCTGGACTTCTGCCAGCGGTTCCTGGCCCTGGACAGCGCCATGCGCCAGACCTTCGCCGACCTGGCCCACCAGCCGGCGGGCCCCCTCCGGGTGGGGATCTCCCAGACCCGCAGCGCCATCCTCATGCCCGGGGTGGCCCTCCGGTGCCGGGAGGAGGTCCCCGGCCTGGAGCTCCGGATCTCCGAGGCCACCAACGACCGCCTCCTGGCCCTGCTGGAGGAGGGAGAGCTGGACGCGGTGCTGGGGAACCTCCCCCGGGAGACCCCGGAGCTGGAGCGCCAGGCCCTCTACCGGGAGGAGATGGTCCTGGTCATCCCCCCCACAGAGCCCTTCTCCCCCCTGGACCCCGCCCTGGGGCCGGATGCTCTCCTGGACCTGGCCCGGGACCTCCCCTTCATCATGAACACCACCCGGGACATCGCCGGCCGGTACGGCAGCCAGATCCTGGCCCAGCACTCCATCGTCCCCCGGACGGCGGCGGTGTCCGACAGCGCGGAGACCTGCCTGGAGATGTGCCGCCGGGGCCTGGGACTGTACATCTGCCCCGACCTCTACCCCCGGCACTTCCGGGCCCTGGCGGCGGAGCTGACCCTCTGCCCCCTGGGGGTGACCTACTCCATCGACCTGGCCTGGCGGAAGGAGCTCTACGTCAGTTCCGCCCTCCGGGCCTTCGAGTCGGCCTGCCGGGCGGAGACGGCGGGGCTGGGGGGGTGACCGGCGAAGGACGTACCGAAACAATGTGATTTTGTTGAAAATGTCCTGCTTCCATTGCATTTTTCCGCGCAAAGGAGTATGATGGGAATAATCGCACGACCCCTTGCCCCCTTTTCCCGCGGAAGACCGTGGGCAGGGTCGTTTTTGCACGAATCCAGCGCAAAAAGCAGGACAAAGGGGGCGGGGCCAATGTCATACGGAACCATCGGGCTGCTGGCGGCCCTGGTCCTGCTGATCATCAGCAAGGACGTCCTCTTCCAATCCAGCCTTGGCCAGCCCGCCCGGCGGGCCTACCGGATGTTCCTCTTCGGCATCCTGGCCTATTACCTCACCGATATGCTCTGGGGCCTGCTGGACAGCCTGGGGCTGTCGGCCCTCCTCTACGCGGACACCGTGATCTACTTCGTGACCATGGCCCTGTCGGTCCTCCTCTGGTCCCGGTATGTGGTCCTCTATCTGGAGGAGTCCTCCGGCTTCGGCACCAGCCTGCTCCGGGCGGGGAACGTCTTCTTCCTCTTTCAGCTCATCACCATCGGGGCCAACTTCTTCCGCCCCATCCTCTTCCGGTTCGACGAGACCGGAGGCTATCACGCGGGGCCGGTGCGGTACGCGGCCCTGCTGATCCAGATCCTCCTCTTCCTGCTGACCTCCCTTTACGCCATCCGCTGCATGGGCCGCACCGGCGGGCGGGCCCGGAACCACTACCGGACCATCGCCTTCTTCGGCCTGGCCATGGCCCTGCTGGTGGCCATCCAGATCGTCTATCCCCTCCTGCCCCTCTACTCCGTCGGCTATATGCTGGGCACCTGCCTTCTCCACTCCTTCGTCATTGAGGACGAGAAGGAGGCCGACCGCCAGCGGCTGGAGGAAGCCCTTCTGCGGGAGAAGGCCCAGCAGCAGGAGCTGGGCTCCGCCCGGCGGCTGGCCTACACCGACCCCCTCACCGGGGTGAAGAGCAAGCTGGCCCACGTGGAGGCCGAGGCAAAAATCGACCGGCGGATCGCCGAGGCGGAGGTGTCCGCCTTCGCCGTGGCCGTCTTCGACCTCAACGGCCTCAAGCGGATCAACGACACCCGGGGCCATGAGGTGGGGGACGAGTATATCGTCAGCGCCTGCCGCCTGATCTGCAAGACCTTCCAGCACAGCCCGGTCTTCCGCATCGGCGGGGACGAGTTCGTGGCCCTTCTGGAGGGGCAGGACTACGAGAACCGGTTCACCCTCACCGAGACCTTCGACGCGCTGATCGAGGAGAACCTCCGGGCGGGCCGGGTGGTGGTGGCCATCGGCACGGCGGACTACCGCCCCACCCAGGACGCCAGCTACCGGCCGGTGTTCGACCGGGCGGACCAGCAGATGTACCGCCGGAAGCAGGTCCTCAAGAAGCTGGAGGCCTCCATCGCCTCCCAGTGACTTCCGCCTGCAAACCCGGGACGCGGCAGCGTACCGCGCCTTTTCTTCCATCAAAAAAATGCCTGCGGAAAAACCGCAGGCATTTTTGTTTTCGATTGAGAGGGCTCACACCTGATGCTTCACCCGGTCGTGCTCCTCCGCCCGCTTGGCGTTGTTGAACCGGTCCAGGGTGCCCACCAGATAGCCGGTGATCCGGCGGATGCGCTCGAAGGGCACGTCGTCGTCGCCGGGCTTCCGGCCGCAGCCGGGGCAGCGGTCCCCAATGATGCCGGAGAAGCCGCACACCGGGTCCCGGTCCACCGGGTGGTTCACGGAGCCGTAGCCGATGCCCTTCTCCTTCATGCAGCGGATGACCCGCTCGAAGGCGTCCAGGTTCTCGGTGGGGTCGCCGTCCATCTCGATGTAGCTGATGTGGCCGGCGTTGGTCAGGGCGTGGTAGGGGGCCTCGATGGCGATCTTGTCATAGGCCCCGATGGGG
>CACZKM010000089.1 GCA_902781745.1 Oscillospiraceae bacterium | reverse complement strand
GCTGGGGCGGCTCTGGGGAGCGGCCTCGGGCAGGATGAGCGCCCGCTGCTCCGGCGTGAGGAAGCCCTGCCGAACCAGCTCGTCCGCCTGACGGAGGACGTCGGCCCGGTCGGCGCAGGCCTCCAGGCGGAGCCGGCGCAGGAGGATATGCATGGCCGTGCCCCGCAGGGCGGCCTGAGGCTCGGGGCGGCGCAGCGGGGAGAGATGAAAAGCCCTTGCCCGGGGGCGCTCCGCCGGGCCGAAAAGCTCGCCGGAATCGGGGATCAGCCGGCGCAGACCGGTGGGCGTCACCTTGGAGGGCAGGCCCTCGAACTCGTCGTAATAACCCTCCAGCACGTCATAGGGGATCCGGGCCCAGTCGGCGGTCATGAAGTCCGCCGTGGTCACCGCCCGGAGGGCCAGGGTATAGTCGTAGGTCCGGCCGTCCCCCATGACCCCCACGGACCGGGTGTTGGTCAGCACCGCGAAGTACTGGTTCAGGTTCCGGTCCTCCCCGGCCTTGGCGATCTCCTCCCGGAAGATGGCGTCGGCCAGGCGGAGGGCGTCCGCCTTCTCCTTGGTGACGTCCCCGATGATCCGGATAGCCAGGCCCGGCCCCGGGAAGGGCTGGCGGCTGACCAGATACTCCGGCAGGCCCAGCTCCCGGCCAAGCTGCCGGACCTCGTCCTTGAAGAGCATCCGCAGGGGCTCGAGGATCTCCTTGAAGTCCACGTAATCGGGCAGCCCCCCCACGTTGTGGTGGCTCTTGATGGTGGCCGCGTCCCCGGCGCCGGACTCGATGACGTCGGGGTAGATGGTCCCCTGGGCCAGGAAGTCCACCGCGCCGATCTTTTTGGACGCCTCCTCAAAGACCCGGATGAACTCCTCCCCGATGATCTTCCGCTTGCGCTCGGGCTCGTCCACCCCCGCCAGCTTCAGCAGGAACCGGGTCTCGGCGTCCACCCGGATAAAGTTGATGTCCCACTGGGAGAAGGCCGCCTCCACCTCGTCTCCCTCGTTGAGACGCATGAGGCCGTGGTCCACAAAGACGCAGGTGAGCTGCTTGCCCACCGCCTCGGCCAGGAGGGCCGCCGCCACGGAGGAGTCCACCCCGCCGGAGAGGGCCAGGAGGACCTTGCCGTCCCCCACGGTCTCCCGAATGGAGGCGATGGCCGTCCGGCAGTAGTCCTCCATGGTCCAGTCTCCCTTGGCGTGACAGACTCCATAGAGGAAGTTGCGGATCATATCCACGCCGTGCTCCGTGTGGTTGACCTCGGGGTGGTACTGGACCCCGTAAAAGCCCCGAGCTTCGTCGGCAATGGCGGCGTTGGGGCACTGGGCAGTGTGGGCGGTGAGGGCGAAGCCGTCAGGCACCTTGGCCATGTAGTCCCCGTGGCTCATCCAGGAGACGCCGGTGGCCGGCAGGCCGGCAAAGAGCTTGCAGGCGGTGTCGTAAAAGGTCTCGGTCTTGCCGTACTCCCGGGCGGTGTCCGCCTGGGCGGGGACCACCTGCCCCCCCAAGTTGTGGGCCAGGAGCTGACAGCCGTAGCAGATGCCCAGGATGGGCACCCCCCAGGTGAAGATGGCCGGGTCCACCTGGGGGGAGTCGTCCAGGTAGACGCTGTTGGGCCCGCCGGTGAAGATGATCCCGATGGGCTCCATGGCCTTAAGGGCCGCCAGAGGGGTGGTGTAGGGCTTGACCTCACAGTAGACCCCGCACTCCCGCACCCGGCGGGCGATGAGCTGGTTGTACTGTCCGCCAAAATCCAGGACCAGGATGGTTTCGTGTTTCATGCAGGACGGACCTCTCTTTCTTTCATTTTTACCATCTTACTGCATCTCCGGGCGGATTGCAAGGGGGAATAAAACCGCCGCCGCCGGGGAAGCTAGAAAAAACGAACGAGGAGGTCCCCCTATGATCATCGCCGTCCTGCGCGCCGCCATCCTGTACCTGCTGGTCATCGCGGGCATCCGCCTCATGGGCAAGCGCCAGATCGGGGAGCTGGAGCCCTCGGAGCTGGTCCTCTCCCTCCTCATCGCGGACCTGGCGGCGGTGCCCATGCAGGATTTCGGCATCCCCCTGCTCATGGGGGTCACTCCCATTCTGACCCTCCTGTGTCTCTCCGCCATCCTGTCGGTGCTGACGGTGAAGAGCATCCGCTTCCGGGCGGTCCTCTGCGGCCGGCCCAGCGTGGTGGTGGCGGAGGGGAAGGTCCTGGTGGCGGAGATGAAGAAGAACCGCTTTACCATCGACGAGCTCATGGAGGAGCTGCGGGTGGCGGGGATCACCGATCTGACGGCGGTGAAATACGCCGTGCTGGAGACCACCGGCCGGGTGTCCGTGCTGCCCTACGCCGCCGCCCAGACCCCCACGGCCCGGCAGATGGGCCTGAAGCCCAAAGAACCCGGCCTGCCGGTGACGGTGGTCAGCGACGGCCGGGTGATGGAGGACAACCTGGCCCTCCGGGGTCTGGGCCGGGACTGGCTGGACCGGGAGGTCCGGGCCCGGGGGGCGGCCTCGGTGAAGGAGGTCTTTCTGATGACGGTGGACGAGGTGGGGAAGGTCTATTATATCCCCCAGGAGGCGAAGCCATGAGGCAGCTTTGGATGGCCGGGGCCCTGCTGGCGGCGCTCATCCTCGGCCTGGCCCTGCTGGGCCATGAGGTGACCGGGGCGGCTGGCCCCGTGGTCACCGACCTGACCCACGCCGCGGCGGCGGCGGAGGCGGGGGAGTGGGACACCGCCCATCGGCTGACCCGCCGGGCGGCGGCGGCCTGGGAGGAGGCCGACGGCTGGCTCCGCCTGGTGGAGAGCCACCAGACCGTGGGGGAGATCGCCGCCCTCCTGGACGAGGCGGGGGAGTACGCCCGCGCCCGGGAGACCGGGGCCTATCTGGCGGCCAACCGCCGGGTGGTCCGGGCCCTGCACGCGGTGCGGGCGTCAGAGCAGGTGACGTTGGGGAATTTGTTTTAGGGGGTGAAACACCTCCCATCTCCGCAGAACAGCCTGCAGGGGATGGGAGGTGCTTTCCTGGGCGGGGAGAAAAATACACTGTGTTCAGTGTATGGGTATTTGGGTCGAGTGGAACGATGGTTTATACTATTTCTTGATAAAAACATTTCATATGTTTTTATTACCATGGGCTATGCCCATGGCCGCCGCACGGATGTGCGGCGAAGAAAGCCGTTCAAT
>CACZKM010000088.1 GCA_902781745.1 Oscillospiraceae bacterium | reverse complement strand
GTGGTACCCCTCACCTCTCAAGTTGGCAGGGGAGGTCCTTCCAAATTGGAGACGAACCCCTGCGGAATCTGGACCCGAATTATAAATATAATATATACTGATTAAGCAAGACTGAATAAACAAGACGGCTCTCAGCGCGCACGCGCGCGCGGGAGAGAGGGGGAGGAAGGGTCTTGGGTTTCCCGTCCCGACGCCACGCGCTCCAAGCCCGCGCCCCGGGTCCGGGGGACCCTTCCCCGGCCCGTCCGTCCCGCTGACCGGGGGATAGAAAAAGGGCCTGCCGCGTTTTGCGACAGACCCGGGTCCTCCGCCCCGTCCGGGGGGTGTGTTATGTCCTTGCTTGGGCGTTCGCCAATTCCTTCTCCAGCAGGTCGGCCAGGGAGTAGCTGTCCAGATACTCCGACACCACCTTGTCCAGACCCTCCCACAGGGGGAGAGACAGGCACTGGTCGGCCTTTTCGCAGCCGTGCCGGTCGTCCCGCAGGCAGGAGACCATGGCCAGGCCCCCCTCCGCCATGCGGATGATCTCCCCGGCGGAGTACTCGGCGGGGGACTTGGACAGGCGGTAGCCGCCCCCCTTGCCCCGGGTGGCGTCCACCATCTCCACCCGGCTCAGGGAGGACAGGATGTTTTCCAGGTACTTCACAGAGATCCAGGGGGATGTACCGCCCTGTGTTGTGGATCGCCAGGTCCAGCATCACCCGCAGAGCGTAGCGGCCCTTGGTCGAGATCATCATCGGTGATTCCTCCTCGGTGCAGTGGTCACGCAGTATTGTTATTGTCACCATTATACTAGACAACAAAAGAAAAGGAAAGAGGGCATTTTCACCAGTTTTTGTGGTTGCACGCCAAAGAAAGCTGTCGCAATGGCAACAAATGTGCCGGTCCCGGCCGTTCTGCTGACCCGGCGGTCCGGCGGGCGGGGATCGCCCGGATGCTGGATATCTCCAACACGGCGGCCTGCTGGCCGGAGACGCCCCGGCCTTGCGTTTCCGCCGGAGACGTGGTAAAGTTATCCTGACAACAATTTTCCTTCTCGAGACGGAAAAGGAGGCGGCTATGTACATACCATGGAGAAAGCTTCTCTCGTTTGTCCTTGCCCTGCTCCTGGCCTTTGCCGCCGCGGGGGTCCTTCCCGCCGCAGCCGCCGGGGATACGGTCCGCATCGGATACTTCCGGTCTGAGAAATACGGCTACATCGGCGCGGACGGGATTCTGCGGGGGTATGACGTCCAGCTTTCCAAGGTCATCGGGATGTACGGCGGCTTCCGGGCCGAGATGGTGGGATATGACAACGTGGCGGACATGGAGGAGGCCCTGCGCACCGACGAGGTGGACGTCCTCATCGACTTTCTGCGCACCGAGCAGCGGGAGGAGACCTTCATCTTCACCAACGCGTCGATCATGGAGGAGCAGGTGAACCTCTATACCCGCAACGCCCCCGACGCGCCGAGCGCGGACAGCCTGTCCGCCTTCGGGACCCTGCGGGTGGGCTATGTGTCCGGCTCCGGCTTTCTGGACTATTTCACCGACTACTGCAGCGGCGAGGGCCTCTCGCTCCGGCTGACGGCCTACCATGACGAGATCGTCATGCACGACGCCATGGAGCGGGGAGAGACCGACGCCTGCGTGACCGGCAGCGCGATCCCCACGGGGTACCGGGTGCTGATATCCCTGCCCCCTCTGGCCTCCTACATGATGCTCCGGCCGGAGGACGAGGCTCTGCGCAGCCGCATCGACGCGGCCATCAGCCAGATCAAAACCGACGACCCGGATTATATCTCGAATCTGTACCAAAAGTATGTGGCCTCCCACGACACGGAGCTGTCCCCTCTGACCCCCCAGGAGCAGCGCTATCTGGCGGCCCACCCGGAGCTTACGGTGGCGGTGGTCCGCGGCGCCGAGCCCTACACCGTCGAGAGGGACGACGGAAGCCTGGGGGGCGTGATCCCGGACTACTACAGGGCCATGGGGGAAAAGCTGGGCGTCACCTTCCGCCCGGTGGCCTATGACGAGACCCAGGACGCCATCGCCGCCGTAGCCGGCGGCGAGGCGGACATCCTGGGGCATTATTTCGGCGACGTCATCCTTGCGGAGAAGGACGGCCTCTACGACACCATGGAATACGCCTCGGCGGACTGTGCCCGCCTGACCCGGAGCGACGATAACGGCCCCATCCACACGGTGGCCGCAACCAACCGCACCGCCTATCTGCTGGCGGAGCAGTTGGAGTCCGGCGTCCACATGGCGACCTATCCCAACATCGAGGCCTGCTATCAGGCGCTGATGGACGGTGAGGTCGACGCCGTGGTGGGCTACATGACCGGCGTCTCCTGGCTGATTAACCAGCACACCATGCGGGGGGTCCGTCTCTCCATCCTGCCCAACGTCTCCCTGGGCATCCGGGGGGCCGTCTCCCGGGACAACCCCACCCTCCTGTTCGTGCTGAACAAGGCCATCGCGGTTTCCAGCGGAGACATGAACAGGGCGGTCATCGAAAACGCCGTCAACGGGAAGACCGATCTCCGCACCGCCCTGGAAAACCTGCCGGCAGGGGTCACCGCCGCCGTGGTCAGCGTGCTGGCGCTGCTGGTCATCCTCCTCATTGTCTCGCTGGCGCTGCTGGTCCGCAGCAGCAGGGAGCGCGTGGCCCTGCTGAACCGGGAGCTCTATTCCGACGGGCTGACCGGCGCCGGCAGCCGCCGGTACGGCACGGAGCTGCTGTTTCGGGAGCTCCTTCTCTTCCGCCGCTATGGCGACGGGCCCCTGCTGGCCATGCTGGATGTGGATCATTTCAAGCGAAAGAACGATGAATATGGCCACGAATACGGGGACTTCGTGCTGAAAAAGGTGGTCCAGATCCTCCGGGAGACCCTGCGGCAGTCGGACGCCATCATCCGCTGGGGGGGAGACGAGTTCATCCTGGTCTGCCCCCGGATCCGGGGCGACGGCGCGGACCGGATCCTGGAAAAGGTGGTCCGCGCGGTCAGCGGCGGGGAGTTCCTCCTGGACGGACGGGGGGAGCAGGTCACGGTTTCCGTCGGCGCCGCCTTCTTCTCCGAGGGGGAGGAGGACATTGTGCCGGCCCTCCGCCGCTGTGACAGCGCCCTGTATGAGGCCAAACGCGTCCGGAACAGCTACCACGTCTTCTCCTAGACCGGGGCGCCCCCCCGGCAGCCGCACACAGCCCTGCAAAGCGAGCCTCCCGGCGGTCCTTCCGGGGCAAATTACGCTTGCTTTCCCCGGCAGGCCGTGCTATGCTATCCTTGGCGAAAGCCAGAATCGTGATCACACCCGCACCAAACGAACCCCCCGGAAGTGGCCGCTTCCGGGGGACAAATTACGCTTGCTTTCTCTGGCAGGCTGTGCTATACTAGCCTTGGCGAAAGCCAGAATACTATGCACACCCACACCAAACGAACCCCCCGGAAGTGGCAGCTTCCGGGGGGTTCTTTTCCGTTCCGGGTCAGGACGGGAACGGTACCGTCAGGCTGTGCCGTCGTCATCTCCATCCAGCCATTTGCAAATGTAGTGGGCAGCTACACTTGCCGCGACAGAGATCAAAAATGAAAGAATACTAAGCACACCGCACACCTCCCTTCTGCCGGAAAGCGTCGACGGCGCAGCCAGTATACCATAATCGCCCCGTTTCCACAAGAAAGCCCCGCCGCACCCCGTTGACAATCCCCCCAAACTCCCCTACACTTGTACCAACGAATCCACCGGGAAAGGAGTCCGATCGCCGACAGGCGATTGGGTCATACTAGGGCTTGTTTTAAAAATCTAAATTTTTTGTGCTACTTTAACAATATAGCAATAGATGCAATGTAAACGAAAGCCAAGAACGAGGCATCGAG
>CACZKM010000087.1 GCA_902781745.1 Oscillospiraceae bacterium | reverse complement strand
GTGCGCCAGACCGTACATACGCCTTTAGGCGTAGCTAGTAAACAAGGGCAGGGCCCGCATATGAAAAACCCCCGGCTGAGCCGGGGGATATTTATTATGGGCGGGGGGAGATGGCTTCTGCTGCAGGGCGGTCCCACAGCCTTCTTGGCTCCCCCTCCGGGGGAGCTGGCATTTGCGAAGCAAATGACTGAGGGGGTTACCCAAAGGGCTGCTGTCACGGCGGCAGAACGCCCCCCTTTGGAAGGTTTTAACCAAAACTTTCAAAACTTTTTGTTGCGTTTTCCGTTGGTTTGCTTTATAATGATGTAAAAGTAGTCTTGCGGTCACAGCGTATGGAAAAGACCGCCTTGCGAGGGATGCGGTATGTATCAGGTCATCATCGTGGAAGACGACCCCATGGTCGCGGAGATCGTCCGGCAGTACGCCGGGCACAATACGGAGCTGACCATCGCCGGGACCTTTTCCAACGGCCAGGAGGCCATGGAGTTCATCCGGTCCCACCCGGTGGACCTGATCCTTCTGGACTACTATATGCCCGTCATGGACGGCCGGGCCTTTCTCACCAAGCTCCGGGCGGAGGGCTTTCTGGCGGACGTCATCATGGTCACTGCCGCCAGCGAGGCCCATCATGTGGCGGAGCTCTACTCCTACGGGGTGTCCGACTACCTCATCAAGCCCTTTGACTACAACCGGTTCCAGACCGCTCTGAAGAAGTTCACCGCCCGCCGGGCGGCCTTCGCCGGGGACAAGGCCTTCAGCCAGGAGGAGCTGGACAAGCTCATCTCCCCTGAGGGGACCAAGCCCGGCCAGGTGGGAGACAAGGGCATCCACCCCGTCACCCTGGAGATCATCTGCGCCTTCCTCCGGGAGCACAAGAGCGAAAAGCTCTCCATCGAGGATATTGCCAAAAACGTCTCCCTGTCTCGGGTGACCCTCCGGCGGTACATGAACTATCTCATCGACAAAAACAGCGTCATCGGCGGCGTGGACTACTCCACCGGCGGCCGGCCCTCCGCTGTGTATACCTATATCGGGAAGTGACGCTTCCCCTTCCTGAGCTCTTTCCAGCCCCTCCTTTCTGTGGAGCGCCCTGCGGATGCCGAATCGGTCCGCGGGGCGCTCTGCATTTGGATTCGATTGGTTTTGGGGTCATACCACCTGGAAAAGGTAGAATTTCAGGTACTCCGTCTCCGGCACCCCCCAGAGGATGGGGTGGTCCGGGGCCTGCCGCCGGTCCTCGATCTGCCGGAGGGTGACGGCGGCGTCCGCCGCCGCCTCCCGGAGCATCCGGGTGAAAAGGTCGGGGGTCATGAAGTGGGAGCAGGAGCAGGTGGCCAGGTACCCGCCCCGGGGCAGGAGCTTCATGGCCTTCAGGTTGATCTCCTTGTAGCCCCGGTAGGCGTTCTTCACCGTGGCCCCGCTTTTGGTAAAGGCCGGGGGGTCCAGGATGATGTAGTCGTAGGACCGGTTCTTCTCCCTGGCCATCTGGGTCAGCAGGTCGAAGACGTCGGCCTGGACCGCCTCCATCCGGTCGGCCAGGCCGTTCCGGGCGATGTTGGCCTTTGTCAGTTCCACCGCGTCGGCGGAGATGTCCACCGAGGTGACGTGGGCCGCTCCCGCCTTTGCGCAGTTGAGGCCGAAGGCCCCGGTGTGGGTGAAGCAGTCCAGCACCCGGCGGCCCTTGGCGAGAGAGGCGGCGGCCCGGCGGTTGTACTTCTGGTCCAGGAAGAAGCCGGTCTTCTGGCCGCTGATGTAGTCCACGTCGTAGTCGATGCCGTTTTCCGTGATGGTCACGTGGCCGTCCAGGTCGGTGGCCAGGCCGGGGAGGGGGACAAAGCCCTTTTCCCGGGGCAGGCCCTCCTTCTCCCGGAGGGCGGCCTCGTTGCGCTCGTAGATGGCCCGGAGGGCGACCCCTCTCGCGGCCAGCTCCTCCACCAGCAGGGGGTAGAGGGTGGCCTTGACGGTCTCCATGCCCAGGGACAGGACCTCGGTGACCAGAATGTCCCGGAAGAGGTCCGCCGTCAGGCCGGGGAACTGGTCGGCCTCCCCGAAGATCAGCCGGGAGACGGGGAAGTCCTCTCCCATGACAGTCATGCGGTAGTCCAGGGCATAGGCCACCCGCCGCCGCCAGAAGGCCTGGTCGAAGCGGTCGTTGGTGTTCCGGGAGATGAGCCGGACCCGAATTTTGGAGTGGTCGTTGAGAAAGCCCGTGCCCATCCACCGGCCCTTGGCGGTGACCACGTCCACCAGATCGCCGTTTTCATAGGGCCCGTCGGGGCCGGCGGTCTCCGCCCCGTAGACCCAGGGGTGGCCGGCGCGAAGGGCGCGGGCGGCTTTTTCGTTGACGGTGACGATGGGGTAGGGACGGTTGGACATGGGGGCGGCCTCCTTTTGGTTGGTGGGTTTAGTGTAGCATATCGGGGGGACGGGCGCAAGAAAAACGAGCGGGCACAGGGCTCGCTCGTTTTGGGAATAGTATCAGTAATCAAAGACCTCGGCCAGGTCGATGGTGCAATCCTCCAGGACGCTGACCTTCACGGTGTCCTTGGCGGTGTAGCCCTCGGGGGAGGGGTAGCGCCCGTCCTCCAGCAGGTGGACCAGGACCATCTTTTTCTCCGGGTCCACGATCCAGTATTCTTTGACCCCGGCTTTCTCGTAGAGGCTGTGCTTGACCAGCTTGTCGTGGCGGCGGGTGGAGGGGGAGAGGACCTCCACCACAAAGGCGGGGGCGCCCCGATAGCCTTTCTGGTCCAGCCTGCCCGGGTCGCAGAGGATGCACAGGTCGGGGACCACCACAGTGTCCACGTCCTCCGGCCCCTGGTCCTTCTCCTGGAAGAGGCGGATGTCGATGGGCCCCGGATAGACCCGGCAGGGGGTTCCCCGCAGATGGGCGTAGAGCTGATAGTTCAGAGCGGACACGATGGCCTGGTGGGCGGGCAGGGGCGAGACGTGCATCACAGGGTCCCCGTCGATGAGCTCCACCCGCTCTCCCTCGTCCCAGGTCAGCAGGTCGGCGAAGGTGTATCGTTTGGTTTGGGGCAGCGCCATGGTTCGGACCTCCCTTCCGTTGGCGGTTTTCCTTATTATATCCCAAATCCCCCCGCCTGTCCACCACCTGCCCGGGATTTCTCCCGCCGGCGGAGGGGGAAAAAGAGCGGCTCCCCGGAAAAAATCCTTGCAATCTCCCCTATACAATAGTATAATAATTAGCCGTCCAATACAGAAACGCAAGGTTATACTATTTCTTGATAAAAACATTTCATATGTTTTTATTCCCATGGGCTATGCCCATGGCCGCCGCACGGATGTGCGGCGAAGAAAGCCGTTCAAT
>CACZKM010000086.1 GCA_902781745.1 Oscillospiraceae bacterium | reverse complement strand
ACCTGCGCAAGGTTCAGCGCGCCTTTTGCCAGATTTGCGTGCGCTTATTCGCCTGGTTGACAACGTATAAAATATGGGCATTTGTTCAGTAGGCATTAAGTATGAAAACAAGGGACGAGACGGGAGTGCTGCGCCATGACAGAAGACATTATCCTGCGTTACTCTCACCGGGGCATGACCGACCTGCGGGACTGCCTCCCCCCGGACTACTGCCGCCGGGCGGCGGCGGCCATCCTGGGCTGGCCCCGGGGCACGGTGCTGCTGACCACGGGGTTCTACGTGGCGGGCCACGCCGAGACCGACGGCCCCGCCGGCACCCTGGTCCTGGCCCGGGCCCTGGAGGGCCTGGGCTTCACCCCCGTGGTGGTCACCGATTCCTACTGCCGGGGCTACTTCGAGCCTGAGGGCCTGGAGGTGGTCTACATGGACCCGGCGGCGGGGGAGGCGGCCTACCGCCGCCTTCTGGCGGACCGGGCCCCGGTGGGGCTCATCTCCGTGGAGCGCTGCGGGGAGAACATCGAGCACGACTACGCCAATATGCGGGGGGTGAGCATCAGGGCCCACTCCGCCCGGCTGGACCTTCTCTTCGACCTGGCCCGGGGGCGCATCCCCACCGTGGGGGTGGGGGACGGAGGCAACGAGATCGGCATGGGGAACCTGGCGGGGCCCATCCGGGAGAAGCTGTCCCTGGTGCCCTGCCGGACCACCGTGGACCACCTGGTCATCGCCACGGTGTCCAACTGGGGGGCCTACGGCATCGCTTCCTGCCTGGAGAAGCTGTCCGGGCGGAAGCTCCTGCTGTCCTTCCCCGCCATCCGGGCCTTCCTGGAGCGGACGGTGGCCCTGGGCAGCGTGGACGGGGTCTCCGGGAAGCCCGCCCCCAGCGTGGACGGCTTTGCGCTGGGGGTGGAGGAGGAGATCGTGGAGAGCCTGCGGGAGAGCGCGGCTTGATTCGGACACAGAGAACAAACAGCTGCCGCGGAGGGGGTTCCGCGGCAGCTGTTTTCTTGTCTGTTGGCCTGATTTGTCGTCCCTCACCACCATTTGGTGTAATTTCCGCTCCCGCCGGTGCGGTAGTATATGTTCCCGCCGGGGGTGACGTAAAACTCGTCGTAGACGGCGGTTCCCCGGTAGGTGTAGTGATACCGGAACATCCAGACGCTTTGGCCGTTCTTGGTGGCTTTGCCCTGGTAGGAGACCTTGTTGTCGTGTCTCGTCATCCGGACCACCTCCTGGGCGTAGCGCTTCGCCACGGCGTCCGAGGTCACCCGGGTGGTCCCCCGGGCCTGCTCGGCCTGGAGGAAGTAGGCCCCCCAGTACTGCTGGTGGGGGTTGGTGATGGTCACGGTCTTGGTGGAATTGCTCCAGCCCACGGTGTAGTTGAAGGCCTCCGCCAGGTAGCGGATGGGGGCGTAGGTCCGCCCCCCCTTCACCACCGCGGCGGTGTCCATGGGCCAGTATCGGATGAAGCTGTCGGTCCAGGACCCGTCGGCGGCCCCCACCTGGGCGAACTCCCAGAAATAGTTGGCCCCGATGGGGAAGTTGAAGCTGACGGAGACGTAGCCCGGCTTGCCGTTCAGGCTCTCCACGGGGGCCTCGTCCATGAGGAAGATGGCCTCCCGGAGGTCATTGCTCCACTCCACCCGGACCCCGGGCATGAAGTTGGCCACCGCCCGGAAGGGGACCATGGTGCGGCTGCTGTTGTCCACATAGGGATAGCCCAGATCGCTGCTGAAGGCGACGGCCCTGCCGTCTACGGTGACCTGCACCGGCGCGGCGGCGGAGGCCGAGCCCGACACCGCCGGGACCAGGGCCAGAGCGGCGACCAGGGCCAGCAGCAGGGCGAGGATGCGTTGTTTCATCGGATACACACTCCCTTTCTCCGTTGGATCACTGTCCGCTGGCGCCGGCGATGGCGCCGTCGGCGTTCACGGAGACGTCCACGGTATAGGCGTCGCCGCTGCCGGAGCCGTCCCACCCGTTGGGGGTGGTGAAGGTGATGACGGCGGAGCCCTCGGACAGGCCCTCGAAGCCGATGTGGACCAGGCCGGTGGCCTGGCCGTCCACGGGCTTGATGGTGAAGACCCTGTTTATGGACGGATGGATGCAGTCCCCGTCGATCTCATAGCTCCACTTGTAGCCGGTGGACTTGTTGGTCCCCAGGGTGACGGTGAGCTCCGTGCCCTCGAATTCCACCTCCCGGGTCTCCTGGAGGGAGGCGGCGGAGGCTCCGCAGGCGGCCAGCAGGACCAGGAGGGCCAGGGCCGGAAGCAGGGAAAGGATACGCGGTTTCATGGCGGGTTCCTCCTTACGTTGTTTCGCTGCCGGTGCGGGCGGGGCTCACTCCGCGGGGTGGGCGTTGAGGCCGGACACGTCGGCGTCGGCCAGGGCGTAGTAATAGATGACGCCCTTTTCCTCGTCGGCCAGGGCCAGGACGCCGTCGCTCTTCACTGAGGTGGCGTAGGGGGCGTCGATGCCCGACTTGGCGTCCTTCCAGGCGATGTCGGTCCCGTCCACGGACCAGGTGATCTGGGAGGACTCGCTGCCGCTGCCCATGGCGCCGGTGCCGTCGGCGTTCAGGGTGAGCCGGCTGTCCTCCTCATCGGGGAAGTAGGGGGAGGACACGCAGTCCCCGTCCCGCTCCGCGGCGTAGATGTAGTAGGTCCCGGCCAGGGCCCGGGTCTCCTCGGTCTCCTCCCCACCGGCGGGGACGTAGTCCTCGGCGGCGACGGGGTCCAGGCTCTCTACGTCCACATCCTCCCGGGCCAGCCACAGGTTGAGGTCGTCCAGGACCATGACCCCGTCCTTTACGGTGCCGGTGATGGTGGCCACCCCGGCCTGGAAGGTCAGGTCCTCCCCGTCGGCGGACCATTCCGTGATGGGGCCCCGGTTGTCCTCCCCCCAGTCCAGGTAGCCGGTGCCGTCCTCCTCCAGGTCGATGGAGCCGGAGACCTGGTCGCTGTAAATGTAGTCGCCGTTGGAGGAGAAGCCGTAGACGATGTAGTGGCCGGCCATGTCGGTCCCGGCGGCGTCCTCGGTCCCGGCGGGCGCCTCCGCCGTCCCGCCGCCGCAGGCGGCCAGGCCCAGGGCCAGCAGCAGGGCCAGGAGCAGGGTCAGAAGGGTTCTTTTCATGGAGTTCCTCCGTTTCTCTTTGGTGGGGATCCGTCTGGATCACTGCTCTTCAATGGTATAACCGGAGATGTCGAACAGGCTCTCATCCACCTGGTCGTCGATGGAGAGGATCACCTCCGGGGTGCTGTACTGTTCGCTGGCTGCTGCGATATAGACGGCCAGGTTTCCGTCGCCGTCGAAGCAGAAGGTCTGCTCCATGGGGGAGGCGGCGGAGACGGGGAAGGTCTCGGAGTCATAGGTGGCGCCGTCCACCTCGGTCTGGCCGGCGGTGAAGTCGGTGCGGTCCTTGCACAGCTGGATGCCGGAGTAGACGCTGTCGGTGATGATGGCCTTGTCCGTGGAGGGGCCCTTCATGCTGATGCCGTCCTGGTCCTTCACGTGGAGGGTGTAGAACACCCCGTCCTGGATGAACTTGACGGAGTCGTAGTCCTCATAGCCCTCTTTCTGCATGGACTGGCGGGCGTAGTAGGTGCCTCCCTTGGTGTGGACGTCGTACCGGGTGGTGCCCATGGACTCCAGGTACACGTCGTAGACCATGTGGACGCCGGCCTCCGGGTCCATGCTGTCGTATACGGCAACCAGCTTGGAGGTCCCCTCGGCGGGCTCCGTCTCTTCGGGTTCTTCGGACTCGGCGGGTTCGGTTGTCTCGGTGGATTCCTCAGCTTCGGCGGGCTCCTCGGCGGTCCCGCCGCCGCAGGCGGCAAGGCCCAGGGCCAGGAGCAGGGCCAGGAGCAGGGTCAGGATGCTTTGTTTCATAACGATCCCTCCAATTTGCTTTTTTCATTGTTTTCTTCCTTTGGGCGGAGGGCAGGGGCCCTCGGCGGGCTGCGTCCTCCGATATGTGAATAGTAACACAAAATTTGCCGAAAAGAAAGAGGATAATGCAATTTTTGTCATAATTAGTGCCCTATATAGTCGGTGAAAATTGTCTCTTGACAATAACTGAATGTTCGTTTAATATAGCATCAAACCAACCCACCGACCGACGGGAGGGCCTATGAGAACGAAAGACATCGACAAACAGCACCGCATCAAGGAGGCCCTCATCCGCCTGATCCTCCGGGAGGGGATGAGCGGGGCGTCCATCTCCAAGATCGCCCGGGAGGCGGGGGTCTCCCCCGCCACCATCTACGTCTACTACAGCAGCAAGGACGAGATGCTGGCGGATATCTTCCAGGAGTACGCCCACCAGTCCTACCATTACCTCATGGGCCGGGTCCGGCCGGAGATGGACGGGGCGGAGCTCATCGACGCCCTGGTCCGGGGGTACTTCTCCTACAGCGTGGAGCATGAGGAGGTCTTCTCCTTCGTGGAGCAGTGCTCCCGGTGCCCCACCCTGGCCCCCCAGGTCAGCCAGGAGGAGTGCTGCTGCGAGGTCTTCGATCTCCTCCACCAGTACCAGGACCGGGGCCAGGTCCGGCGGTGCAGCGACCCCAACCTGGCGGCCCTGCTCTTTTCTCCGGTGCGCTTTCTGGCCATGAACCAGCCGGGGCCGGACCTCGACGCCCAGCTCACCGAGCTGGTGGAGATGCTCCAGGACCTGCTGCTGCTCTAGCGGGGGGCCTGTCCCGGCCTCAAAGCGGGCCGGACGCTGCCCATAGATAAACGAACAATCATTTATAATACTAATTATCGATTAAAATGTTTAAAAAACATTTTAATCGCCCACGGCAGATTCTGCCGTGGGCTGCAAGCCAAAGGCTTGCAGGATTAGA
>CACZKM010000085.1 GCA_902781745.1 Oscillospiraceae bacterium | reverse complement strand
ACGTAGAGCCTTCTCGGCTCCCCCTTTGGGGTCAAACAGTCCGGGGGACTGTTTGATAGAATCAATGCGAAGCCACATTGGTTCTTGCTGGCAGCCGCAAAGCGGCTGACTGAGGGGGTTACTGTTAGGTTTGTAGTAGGTTGCAGCAGTCTCTTTGCCACTTCAGATCATTCCGCCCCATTCTCCTCCGCCAAGATCCCCGGCACCTCCCGCAGGTCCCGGATGTGGTAGGCGATGGACAGATGGTCCGGGGCCTCCCGGCCGGCGGGGTCGTACCAGCAGCACCGGACCCCGGCGTTGTTCCCGCCCTTCATGTCGCTGGTCAGGGAGTCCCCCACCAGGAGGACCTGGTCCCGGTCCACCGGGCCGATGGCGGCGAAGACCGCGTCGAAAAAGGCGGGGGAGGGCTTCTCCGCGCCAATCTCCTCGGAGATGAAGGCCCCCTCCAGGAGCTCCTTCAGGCCGGAGTTCTTCAGCTTCCGGCTCTGGGCGGCCAGGGTGCCGTTGGTGACGGCGAACTGCCGCACCTTCCCCCGGAGCCCCGCCACCAGCTCGTACCCGCCGTCCCGGAAGACCACGGTCTCCCCCAGCATGATCTGGTAGTAGTCGTTGAAGTCGTCATAGCTGCCGGAAAAGGCCAGGCCCTCGGCGGCGAAGAATTCCACAAACCGCCCGGTGAGAAGCTGGGCCTTGGTGACCTCCTCCCGCTCCAGGGCCTTCCACCACTTGTCGTCGAGGCGGGAGTACCGGGCGATGCGCCCGTCGTCGCAGTCCCCCAGGCCGAACTTGCGGAAGGCGGCGGTGAGGGCGGTCTTCTCCGCCGCCTTGAAGTCCAGCAGGGTCCCGTCGATATCCCACAGGATCACCCGGATCATTCGTTCACGACCTCGCTTTCCGCGTCGTCGCCGCCGGTCTGGGCGGCTTTCAGGGAGGCCCACACCCAGTCGGGGCAGTCCTCCACGGTGACGCCGGTGTAGTAGTGCTGCAAAATCTCCGTGTAGGTGCTCCCCGCCGCGGCCATGGAGTTGGCCCCGTACTGGCTCATGCCCACCCCGTGGCCGAAGCCGGTGACGGAGAAGGTGAAGGTCCCGTCGGCGTGGGCCACGGTGAAGCAGGCCGAGCGCAGGGAGAAGAGGGTCCGGGCCTGGCCCCCGGAGAGCTCGATGCCCCCCACGGTGATCTTGTCCACGGTGCCGCCGGTGTTGTAGGTGGGCTCGCTGAGCCAGGTCTCCGGGTCCGCCCCGAAGTTGGCCTCGGGGTATTTCTCCTGGACCAGGTCCTTGAGTTCCTGGTCGGTGTAGGTCACGGTGGTGTGGTAGTCGGGGACCTCCTCTCCCTCGGGGGAGGGGACGGCCTGGAGGTAGGGGGCGTCGTAGCCCCAGACCTCGGCGGCGGTCTGGGTGGAGTCCCCGGAGGAGGAGTGGAAGGCGGCCTGGATGGGCGCGCCGTCGTACAGGGCGATCTGGTCGGCGGTCTCCGACACCGCCAGGGTGATCTTGTTGGCCTTCTCCACGGCGTCGGCCCCCCAGTTGGCCTCGGCGTCGGCCCGGGCCAGCCAGGCCTGACAGCAGGCGTAGTCGGTGCACACGTCGGCGTCGGGGTGGTTGGGCTTTTCGGTGTTGGACAGGGCGAAGGTCCGGGCGGCCACCGCCTGGGCCTTCAGGGCCTCCTCCTCAAAGGTGGCGGGCATCTCCGCTGCCACCACCCCCCAGAGGTATTCGTTCAGGTCGGTGTTCTGGATGGTCCCGTCGGGCATCTGCACCGCCAGCGCGTGGCCGCTCTTGGGCAGGTCCAGCAGGGTGTCCGTGGGGACGGTCCGGTCTCCGCTGCCCCCGCCGTCCGGCTTCGCGTTCTGGCGCAGGCCCATGGGGATGAGGAACAGGACCAGCCCCACCAGGATGGCCGCGGCGATGATCTTTTTTATCATAGGAGGTCGCCTCCTTTGGCGCGTTGGGTTTCCTGTTTAGTATAGCGTGGAGGGCGGGGGCGCGTCAAGGGGCGGGGTGGGGATAAAAGGACCCCCGGGCCTTGGGGCCCGGGGGTAGTACGTAGTGAACGTCTATTTAGCGAAAGTGATTTAGACCATCAAGTTCCTTATCGCCAATGGTAATTTTATTGTCACCATCAACATCGTCGATGTTGTTCACAATACCCTCAGCAAGAACAGTGGAATTCTCTCTGGCAACGGCAATGGGATCACCCTTGTCATCATAAACGACAGTAACAGCCATCATGAACAGGTCACTGTAATCGGTAGTTCCGTCAAAGTCACCAGTAATAGGGGCGGAAGAATCGGACCTCGTTACGATGTTATAATCGTCATCAAGAAGTGCAAACTCAGTGGTATAGGTGCTGTCGTCATCGTCATAAGCAACATCAGTCACAACTGCCAGATGAGTGTCATAGCCATACTTGTCTTCCAGCAGAGTCAGGCCGTCTTTGCCAGTATCGTCCTCAAACTTGTCTTTCACAGTCACCTTGGAGGAGATGGAGCCATCGGGATTGGTGACCAGAGTGTAGCTGTACTCGACCTCATTGGCCTGGAGCGCGTTCCAGATCATCTGGGCAGCGTGCTCACGGGTCAGAGGAGCATTGACGTCGATGTCTTCCAGGTCTTCATAGTAGCCCTTCTTGGTGGCGTCCACGTTGACCTTGGTGGCCCAGTCAGAACCGGAATACTGCTGAATGTCATCGTCGTAACCGAGCTCGACAAGCAGCATCTTGGCGGCCTGGGTAGCAGTCACCTTGCCAGCGGGGGCAAACTTGCCGCCGCCGACGCCGACCACGACGCCGCGGGAGGCGCAAGCCTCAATGTACTTGTTGGACCAGCGATCAGCAGGCACGTCGGTGAAGGTGTTGCCAGCGGACAGCTGGGGCTCCTTGCCGCCGTTATCCAGCACGCAGATCATCTTTGCCATCTGCTCACGGGTAACGTTGTCGTTCGGCATGAACTTGCCGTTTTCGAAGCCGGTGATGATATTGAGTGCAACGCACATATCAACCGCTTCCTGGTGCTTGGTATCAATATCGCTCTGATCAGCGAACGCCGCGCCGGCGCCCACCACCATGATGCTGAGCATCATAGCCAGGCACAGAACCAAGCCCAGAACCTTCTTCAGGGTTCACCTCCGCGATTTCCAGCCTCCCTCCACCCCCTCCCACACAAATAACACGGCCGAGAGGGCAACACCTTTTTGTTGCGCTCCCAGCCGTGATTTCCTCTGCATCGACCCTCACTTCCGCCCATACAGCACCTTCGACCTCGTCAGAAACAGCTTCCCTCCCCGGGAACAATAAATATCCCCCGGCTCAGCCGGGGGTTTTTCATATGCGGGCCCTGCCCTTGTTTACTAGCTACGCCTAAAGGCGTATGTACGGTCTGGCGCACG
>CACZKM010000084.1 GCA_902781745.1 Oscillospiraceae bacterium | reverse complement strand
AAATTTTCTTGAAATCCATACAGGATTCCTGCGAAAATTTTGCTTCATCTGGTGAAAACATCCCTCACCATTTGGCACATTGCCTATTTTTAAAACAAGGCCTAGTGCAAAGAAAGAAAAAAGGAGGCGCCGCCTCCTTTTGCACGGAAGATAGGAAAAGCCCCGCTCTGGCCGTGGGGACCCGATTAAAACCTGCACGAGATGGCAGGTGGGTCGCCTCCGCCGTGCTTCTCTGCTTCCAACTTCCAACCGGAGGCCGGGAGGCCTGCAATTCACACGGCGAGTCAGCGTCCCGTTTCAGAAATGTGGGTTTAAAAGGGTCCAAAATGACTCACGAACCGAGCAGGGCATCTGCTTCGATCAAATGTAGTTGTCAAAGGATTTTGCTGGGGGAAGGACTTATTCCTCGCCGTCCTCTTCGTCCTGGAAGAGCTCCTCCATAAAGGCGTTGTAGACCATTTCGGCCTCCTCGTCGCTGTCCAGGGTGGAGAGAAGCTCCTCCCCGTTTTCCTGGATGACCTTCATGAAGATGAGGCCCAGGTCCTCCTCGTTCCCGTCGTCCTCTTCCGTGACGGCGGGGAAGAAGGCCAGGTAGGTGCTGCCGTTCAGCTCCATGGTGTCCAGGTGCTCCAGCTCAAATTCGTTGCCCTCATCGTCGGTAACGGTGATGAAGTTTGCGCCGTACTCCTCGCTCATGGGACCCGCCTCCTCTCATTGCTGTCTATATTTTACCCTGGAACGGAGAAAAATGCAAGGGAGAACGGCAGAAAAGTTTGTGCAAATCCTGTAAAAACACGGATGGACAAATCAAAATCCTATGATATAATATTACAGTATGCGGATCAAAGTCCGCTCTTTCCCCAGAGAAGAAAGGGCCCGTCCCCGGACGGGTCGATCGAACAGAACGACGCGGAGGGATCTATGGAACGCAATCGAGAAACCAGGGACCGGGACTATCGGGACCGCGCCCCCAGGGAGGACCGTGAAAATCGGGAGCGGCCCGCCCGGGAAGAGCGGGACGCCCGGAACAAGGACCGGACGCCCCCCCGGGACCGGAGCGCCCGGAGCGCCCGGAACAAGCGGAAGCGCCGCCGCAAGGGGGGCGTCTTCAAGGTCATCCTCACCATCGTGCTGGTGCTGGTGCTGACAGGGGCCATTCTGGCCTGCCTGACTGCCATGTATATTAAAAATGTGATCCTGCCGGAGACCGACCTCCAGTTGGACGCCTACAACGAGGCCGTCCAGCAGACCAGTAAAATGTATTACCGGGATCTGGAGTCGGGAAACTACGTGGAAATGCAGGAGCTCTACGGCGACGAGAACCGGGTCTGGGTCCCCCTGGAGGAGATCCCAGAGAACCTGCGCAACGCCGCCGTGGCCATCGAGGACCAGCGTTTCTACAAGCACCACGGGGTGGACTGGAAGCGCACGGTCAAGGGCGTGATGAATATGTTCACCGGCCAGGACATTGTGGGCGGCTCCACCATCACCCAGCAGCTCATCAAAAACATGACCGGCGAGGACGAAGTCACCGTCAAGCGGAAGATCACCGAGATATTCAAGGCCCTGGAGCTGGAGAAGAACTACTCCAAGGACAAGATCCTGGAATCTTACCTTAATTATATTTATCTGGGCCAGCGGTGCAATGGCGTCTATACCGCCGCCTACCGCTACTTCGGCAAGCACGTCTCCGAGCTGAGCCTGGCCGAGTGCGCCAGCCTCATCGGCATCACCAACAACCCCTCCAAGTACGACCCCCTGGGGCATTTGGAGGTGGTCAATGAGGAGACCGGCGAGGTGAAGACCTCCCGGGACTTCAACAAGGAGCGCCAGGAGACCATCCTCTACAAGATGGCCGAGCTGGGCTATATCACCGAAGAGGAACGGGACGCCGCCATCGCCGAGCCCCTGGACTTCTCCAAGGGGGAGGAGATCAGCACCCAGTCCAAGGTCTACACCTGGTATGAGGACGCCGTCATCGAGCAGGTGCTGGCGGACCTTCAGAGCGAATTCAACTGGTCCAAGGAGCGGGCCCGGACCGCCCTGTTCTCCGGCGGCCTGCAGATCTACACCTGCTTGAACCCCGACATCCAGGCGGCGGTGGACGCGGTCTACAGCGACCGGAACAACCTGAACTACACCTCCGCCAACGGGCAGCCCATGCAGTCGGCTATTACCGTGGTTGACAACAAGACCGGCTATGTGGTGGCCTTGTCCGGCGGTATCGGAGAGAAGACCGGCAGCCGGAACTGGAACCGGGCCACCAACACTAAGCGGCCCCCCGGCTCCTCCATCAAGCCCCTGGCGGTGTACGCCCCGGCCATTGAGCTGGGCTACATCACCCCCAACTCCACCGAGGTGGACTCTCCCTACGACAAGATCGACGGTCGTGACTGGCCCGTGAACGCCAGCGGTAAGTACCAGGGCACCGTGTCCATCAACAAGGCGGTGCGGGAGTCCATCAACACCGTGGCGGTCAAGGTCCTGGCCAACTACGTCACCCCCCAGGTGAGCTATGAGTTCATGCGGGACAAGTTCCACATCAAGCTGGTGGAATCCATGACCCAGGGGGATAAGAATTATACGGATATCGGCCTGGCCCAGTTGGCCCTGGGCGGCCTCACCGAGGGCGTAAGCACCTATGAGATGGCTGCGGCCTACTCGGTCTTCCCCAGAAACGGCATCTATAAGGAGCCCCTGCTCTACACCACCATCCTGGACAGCAACGGCGACCTGCTGCTGGACAAGTCCGGCAGTCTGGAGCCTGAGCAGGCCCTCTCCCAGCGCACGGCCTACTATATGACCGAGATGCTGGAGGGCGTCGTGGTGGGCGCCGGCGGCACCGGCCACGCGGCCAACTTCGTGGGCCAGGACATCGCCGGCAAGACCGGCACCACCACCTCCCGAAAGGACCTGTGGTTCGTGGGGTACACGCCCTACTACACCGCCGCCGTCTGGACGGGCTACGACCAGCAGGAGCGGCTGGCCAGCGGTCTGCAGAACCCCTCCACCCGGCTGTGGAACCTGGTCATGTCCAAGGTTCATGTCTCCATTCCCTATAAGGAATTCCCCAAGCCCGACGCGGGCACGATGCAGACGGTGAAGTACTGCACCGTCAGCGGCAAGCTGCCCAGCGCCTACTGCGGCAGCCACGTGGCTGTGGGCTCCTTCTTCCCGGAGGACGTCCCCACCACCTACTGCACCATCCACAAGATGCCTGTGGTCAGGCCGTCCACCCCCAGCTCCGGCGGAGGCGGCGGCGGAAGCAGCAGCTCCGGCGGCGGCGCGTCCTCCACCGGCGGCGATACCGAGCCGGCGGCAGAGGCACCGGCCGCGGAAGCGCCGGCGGCAGAGGCCCCGGCCGCGGAGGCAGCGGGCGAATAATACTAATTATCGATTAAAATGTTTAAAAAACATTTTAATCGCCCACGGCAGATTCTGCCGTGGGCTGCAAGCCAAAGGCTTGCAGGATTAGAT
>CACZKM010000083.1 GCA_902781745.1 Oscillospiraceae bacterium | reverse complement strand
TCGGTCAGGAAAACGGTTCCTCACAGGCCATGGACAGCAGCTCGTCATAGGACAGCTCCGTGTCCTTCCATCGTACATAGATCCCGTTGGTCACCGCCCCGGCCCACACCGCCGGGTCCCGCAGGGGGCGCAGACGCAGGGAGTCCAGCCGCCGGGACAGGTCCAGGAGAAGGACGCTGCCTGTGAAAAACTCTACCCGAAGAATATGGTCCGACTGTGGGGTCACCGCACGAATGTAGGTTCTGGCCAATCTGATCCCTCCGTTTCTTTTTCTGCATAACAAAAGCCACCGTACGTTTATTGTACAGTGGCTTTGTTGCGTTGGATACTAACCAAAAGTTAGTTTTTGAGCAGACGGACAAGCTTCTCTCGTTTTTCGCTGGCGGTCCCGGCGAGCTCCAGCTTGCCGTAAATGCGGCTGACATACTGCTTGACGGTGCCTTCGCTGAGAAAGAGTTCGGCGGCAATTTCCCGGTTGCGTTTTCCCTGGGCCATCCGCAGGGCCACCTGCTGCTCCTGGCCGGAAAGAGCGGCCAGAGCGGCGGGGATGGTGAACCTGTTTCGTGCGGCGTCCCGGCAGGAACGGAAGGCGGTCCTCCAGCCTTCTGTCTGCTCTGCCAGAGTATGAGGCAGCAGATCTGCCAGGCCGGGGAATACGGCGAAGGGCAGGATCAGCCCGTCGGGCCCGGCGATGGCGGCAGCGCGGCGGACGTGGTCCCCGGCGGCCTCCCACTGGTCCATTCGGCGGCATGCCTCGGCAAGCTGGAGCTCCAGATACAGGGCGCACAGAGGATAGGGGTAGACCTGACAAAGTCCCATGACCTCCGATTCGCGGGCAAGAACCTGGGCCCAATCCCCTTTTGCCAGGCGGACCTGGTTGACGATGAGCTCCGCCACAGGCCGGGCGGGGAAGAGAAGGTTGGCTCGGTCCAGGTCCTCCTCCCGGAGCCAGGGGGGGATGCGGTCGGGCAGCTCCAGCAAGGCGTAATACCAGCCGGCGCACAGGTCCAGAGTGGTCAGCAGCAGCGGAGAGCGGAATTGGCGCAGGGTGGCGGCCTCCCTGCCGTACCAGTCTTCCCCCGGTCCCTCCGTCCCCAGCAGGGACATCCGCAGGTCCAGGAAGAGGCAGCACAGCAGGATGAACCGCATTTCCTTCTGCTTCCCGGCCACGCCCTCGGCCTTGTACCGCCCCTCCTCCAGGGCGACCTTTGCCCGGCCCAGGTCCCCGCGGAGGAACAGCGCCTCGGCCTCCATAATGTGCTCGGCTCCCATGCCGTGGTCCTGGGTGAGACGGTAGTAGTAGGGCATGGACCGGTGCATGGCCGCCAGCTCCGCGTCCAGCCGACCGGGCTCCCGGTGGAACAGAGCCAGCACCGAAGGACTGCCGAAGGTCCAGGTGCCCCGGTTGCCCATGGTCAAAGCGGGGCGGGACATCATCCGACAGGCAGCCTGATGGTATTCGCTCATCTTTTCGATGCTGTTGTAAGCGGTGAAGCTCATGACCAGCTCGCATTCTCCCAGCAAATCGTTTCGCTCTGTTTCCGTCAGGTCCTCCGCCTCGGCCACCGCCTCCAGGAAAAGCCGGCGCAGGTCGGCCATCTCCGGCAGCATCCGCCAGCTAAAATACCGACGGATGAGCACAAGCAGGGCCAGCGGATCCTGCTTCAGGGCGGCTGTCGGGCAGTCCTTCACCCACCCGGCTACGGTGTCCTGGGAGAAGAAGGAGAGCTCCATGGCCTGGTCCTTCCCCAGGACCCGAAGCAGGCCGAGCCAGTCCTCACAGGCCCGATAAGCGCTCAGGGCCCTGGCGTAGTGGGCGTGGTCCTCATACCAGCGACCATAGCGCCGATGGAGTTCATTCTGTTCTGACGCCGGCAGAGCATGGAAGCGCCTTTGGGTACATTCCTTTAGAATATGGTGGAACCGGTAGGTGATCTGGTCTGGCAGAAGGGTAAGGAAGGCGTTGCGGCTGGCCGAAACGGACAGCAGGGCCTCCGCGTCCGCCCGACCGGACAGGAAAGCGGCCATCTCCGGGGTGAAGTCGTCCGCCAGGCAGAGGGAGAGGAGGAACCGGCGGTCCGCCTCCGTCAGAGGAGCCAGGAGGACGTCGTCCATCATGTCATAGATGCTCCCCGCCCTGGTGGGCAGGGCGCCGGTCTCCAAATAAGCGCGCAGGCTCAGATACAGCCCGGAGAACCAGCCCTCGGTGATATGGCGGAGCTGCTCGATCTCCGCCTCGGTCAGGGACACGCCGCAGCTCCGGCAGTAGGCGGCGATCTCAGTGAAATTCAGCCGCAGATCGTCCTGGCCAATGGGGTACAGGCGGCCGCTCAATTCCACCACCGCCCGGCGGGAGAGAAAGCTGTTCCGGCTGGAGACGATGAGGTGGAGGTTGGAGGGCAGTCTTCTGGCCACATCTGTCAGAAAATCCGCCACCCGCTGATTGGACAGCAAATGGAAGTCGTCAAGAAACAGGTAGTGTTCTCGGGGGTGGGTCGAAAGATACTCCTCCAGCAGTTCCATGAAGAGGGCAAGCCCCGTGCCGCTCTCGGGAAACTCCATGGCCTGGAGATCGTCCCGCAGGTCGGTCCCGGCGAAGGCGTTCTGAAGCTGCCGCCAGAACTCCCGCAGGTTGTCGGAATAGATGCTCAGGCGGAGGACTACGGCATCGTGGTCCCGGGCCTGGCCCTCCAGATACCAGTTCAGCGCGGTGGTTTTTCCATACCCCATGGGCGCCACCACAGAGGTCAGGGCATAGAAGCGGATATGGCATAGGGCAAACCCCTCGCTTCCGAAATGTGATTTCGATGGTGAATTCGGTGATGTTCTGAAAACAGTATAGCAGAGAATATTGGGCGACGCAATGGCAGGTGCGCGGGGAACGGACGCCGCTTTTTCAGAGATCTTGGTCAGTCAAAAAGAAATTCCTTTACAGGCGTTCAATTTCCTGCGTTTCATCGGTGAGCCCACGGATGATGTTCACAAAGTCACTCTCGTCATAGTCATCACATGATAGAATCTGGCAAGCGTGTGCAGACTGAAGTCTTTCGAACTTGAGCTTGGATACATTGCTTCTTATTTCTCTCAATGAAAAAACGGAACGAGCCACATTTCTGTGATTCGTTCCGTGTTCTTGTGACGGTTCTTTACAGCAGTTTCCCCCGCCAGCCCCAGTCCCGGACGCCGTGGTAGCTGACGTAGACGCATTTGGGCGGGATGTCCAACTGCTCCTGAAGGATTTCCGTGACTTTGGCTGTCATAGCCTCATCCCGTTCCCGGTCCGGCTCTCCCAGCATGGCGATGGAGACATAGGCTCCCTTTTCCAGCTTGTTTCCGCCGAAGTAAAGATCGTAGTTGTCCTGGAACCCGATCATCAGAAAGGATTCCGGCTTGTTCATCAGAGCGATGGCCCGACCCAGTTCGTTTTTCAGGACTTCCCGCTGGGCGGGGGTAACGGCCCCGGTGAGTTTGGCGTCGATGTAAGGCATGATCGTACCTCCTAAATCATTGATAGTATGATGATAAAGTCATTTTTTCGGCCTGTCAACGGTCAAAGACCGTACCGCCGCTTTTCTTCTCCCACTGTGGTGGGGACGGAGTGACCGGAATAAAGGGCGGTGTCCTCCGGCAGCGTAAAAATCTTTTCCAGAATACTCCGCTGCAAATCGGCCAGATTTCCGCCCGGAAAGTCCCAGATGCCGATGCTGCCCTTGAAGATCGTATCTCCCACAAAGGCTACCCGGTCCTTTGGGGAATAGTAGACCACGGAATCTGTGGTGTGGCCGGGGGCGTAGATCACGTCCAGAGCAAAGGCCGGGTCGGCATCCAGCGGGACTATATCGCCGTCGTCCAAATAGGTCACAGTTCGGATGATGACCGGAACTCCGGATCCCTCCGACAGATTCATGTGGGCGTCCAGCAAATACTCGTCCGCTCTGCGGTGGGCCAGCACGGGGACGCCCAACACGCTGCGAAGCTCGTTGACCGCGCCGGTGTGGTCAAAGTGTCCGTGGGTCAGCAAAATCTTCTCAATGGTCCAGCCCTTTCGCTGTATCATAGAAAGCAGATGGCCGGCCTGAGAGCCGGGGTCGATGAGAAAACCGTGGTTGGCGCCCTCGTCAATATAGAAGTAACTGATCTCGTTGTAATACCCCCGGACGGGGACCCGTACGACCATATTCTCACCCCAGCCGGCAGCCGTCGGGGCCGCACTGCATCCCCTGGGCGGGAGGATCCTGAGGCAAAGACTTCAGCGTCTCACGGAGCACCTGTTCCATGGCCTCCACGGGATAAGCCCCGGAAAGGCCCTGCTGTCCAATGACAAAGAAGGGCACTGCATGGATGCCGTACCGGGCGGCCTCCCGCTCATCCACAATGACCTCGCCTCGGTATTGATCGGAGTCCAACAGGTCCGTGACCTCATTGGCGTCCAAGCCGCAGGACACGCCAATTTCCTGGAGCAGCGCCTTGTCCGCCAGCTCTTTGTTTTCTCCGAAATAGGCGTGGAACAGGGCGTCAACAACACGCTGGGCCAGAGCGGGGTCTCCTTTGCTCTGTGCCAGCTTAGTCAGACGGTGGGCGTCCATGGTGTTGGTGAATTGTGTCTCGGCGTAGTTAAAATCCAATCCCTCGGCCCGGCCCATCTGGGCGATATGCTCTACGGACCGCCCGGCGTGGTCTATAGTCAGGCCGTACTTTTTGGCGAAGCGGGTCTGGGTATCCCTTGTGGCGTGCTCTCCGGCATCCGGGTCTAACTGAAAGGCTTTCATCTCCAGTTCCACCTCCCCAAGCTCGGGCACATTGGCAATGGCCTTCTTCAGCCTGATCTCCCCGATGTAGCAGTAGGGGCAGGCATAGTCGGACCAGTAGGTGATTTTCATAACACCGCCCCCTTCATAATCGATCACGTTTTATTCCTCTATCATAGTACGTCACCCTTCTGTTGTCAATAATATTACGCGTTTTATTTTTTGGGGCAACACTTGCATTTATACGGTGAACAGAGTATAATTGTAACAACAATAGGGCGACAGCACAACAGGAGGCGATGGATATGAATGAACTGGTCAAGCGAAAGGCGGGCCGTCCTAAGCGCGGAGAAGCAAACCCGGATATGCGGCAGAGCTTCATCGACGCAGCCATTGAGATCCTAAAGACGGAAGGGGCGGAGCAGGTCACCGTCCGCAACGTATGTGAAAAAGCGGGAGCCTCCGTAGGGACCTATTATCACTATTTTAAAAACAAAGACGACCTTTTGTACTTCTTTGTCAGGGAAACGGCATATGGTGGGCTGGAACTGGAAACGCCTTTTACCGATCTGCCCGGACGGATGGTTGAACTATGGCGTAATCTTTCCGACCTTTACCAGTCCCTCGGGGTAGAATTCACCCGAAGCTATTATAACTGTGATAACCCTGCCATCTCTGCCTATCGCATGGCAGAGGGAGACCATTTTCAGGCGGACAGCCTCCTGGAGCGAACCCGCCGGGAATTGGAGCAGGCCAGAGCAGAGGGATTCCTGGTATCTAAGGTAAACCCGTTCCTTGTAGCCGCCGACCTGTGTGATATCGTGAAAGGCTGTATCTTTGAGTGGTGTCTCTGCAAGGGGGATATGCTCGTGGACGCAGCCATCCGGCGGATCATGACGAATTACCTGACTCCCCTCTGTATAAAACAACAACCGACAGTGTGATTGATCCTTGTCAAAATAGTATCCTTTGCCCGTTGCAGGTTTTCTGTGACGGGCATTTTTCGTGGGATGATTTGGGATGCAGGAATCCCCATCAAATTCTCAAATCCAACAATAAAACAGGTTATATAACAAGTTTTATTGGAAGCATTCCCAATTGAAATCGACAAGGTTCTAATTTACAATCGAACCCATCAGAAAAACAATCTAATCCGTTAGATTCTTTCTGGGCGGTCGCGTCCTGTGTCCGCAGTCTCAAAGTATTACTCAATTTTCTTTACCTCATTTTACTCCCGAAGTGCTCCAAGGAAGACGCGGGAGCCGCTTGGGCCATGCCCTCCGGCTCCCGTGGGCGCACTTCCCTTCTAATGCTTACCCCCGGATGGACGTAGGCTTGCATCCTCCCACGCCCGTCCGCTCATAATAACCCCTTTTCTCCCAAACGTGTGCCACTTCTACTCAGCAGACCGCGCGGCTTGCTCCGCCGGTCCTGAGTGGGACACGTGGGAGAGGCCGATTCGGTCCGAGACATCGGGTTTCCTTGCGGGTGTCGACTTGGCTTCCGCATCGTAAATAGAGGGGTTTCGTCCATTCCGGACGGGACCCCTTTCTCTGTTTTTCGATCTGCGGCAGCAGACAGATTGAGGATCGGAGCGAAAGGAACCAAATAAACATCCGTGAGGAGGAAACAAGAGAAATGAATCTTATGCTGCCTTCCGCGCGGCGTAAGGACGGAGAGAAACAGCCCTGTATCAAGATCTGGAAGTTCGATTTGCGAATCCCCTTCATTCACTACGAATGGGAAATTCCGGAAATGATCCAGGCCTGCGTCGTGTTCATGACCGGCTCCGCCGAGACCTGTTCGGATTCAGCTTTGAGCTGGCTCTGTCCATCGTGTTCGTCCATGAGCTGCTGTACATGGTCAACAACACCCTGGGCGACGCCCTGATCGGTGGCTGGATCACCCCGGCCGTGCCGCTGATCACGGCCTTCCTGCTCAACTACGAGCCCGGCCCCGAGAGGGCCTACGCCTTAGTTGGTATGGAATTGATGCTGGGATTGATGTACGTCATCCTGGGCGCCACCGGCATCGCCAACAAGCTCATCGACATCTGTCCCCTGAGTTTGAAGGCCGGAATTCTGATCGGCTCAGGCTTCGCCGCCTGCGCCGGGGAGTTTGAAGGCCGGAATTCTGATCGGCTCAGGCTTCGCCGCCTGCGCCGGGCCCTACGGCTTCAAATCCCTGGCCGACGGCGGCAAGGGCTTCTTCATGTATCCCATCGCCTGGTCCATCGGCTGCACCCTGGGTATCTTCCTGCTGTTCTCCAACGGCTTCGGCAAGGTGAAGTTCGGCAGCAAGAACAAGGCCATCAAGCTGCTGACCAAGGCCGGCTTCGTCCCAGCTATCATCGTGGCCGGCGTCGTTGGTATGATCACCGGCGAGTGCGCCCTGCCTGACTTCTCCGGCGTCACCAGCTTCTGGTTCAACCCCATCCCCGGCCTGACCTGGGTGTGGAAGAACTTCTCCATCCTCGGCGTGGGCATTCCGCCCCTGGAGATCCTGGCCAAGGACCTGCCCATGGCCATCATGTGCTACGTTATCGCCTTCGGCGACATCGTGGGCGGCACTGCCTTCCTACATGATACCAAGCGGTATCGTCAGGACGAGTACATCGACATCAGCCCGGACCGTACCAATATGTGCTGCGGCTTCCGGAACCTGATCGAGGCCTTCTTCTCCCCCACCTGCACCATGTCCGGTCCCCTGTGGTCCGCCATGACCGTGTCTGTGGCTGAGAGATACAAGACCGGCAAGGAGAACATGTACTCCATCTTCGGCGGCTCCTGCACCTTCAACACCACCAAGTGGATCTGCCAGCTCATCGTACCCCTGATGGCCCTCATCCGGCCCATCCTTCCGCTGGCCATGGCCCAGACCCTGATCATCCAGGCTTTCGGCTCCTTCTACGTGGGCATGAACATGGCCCGCACCAACGTGGAGCGGGGCGTGGCCGGTATCACCGCCGGCGCTATCGCCATCTGCGCCAACCCGTCCTACGGCCTGTTCGTGGGCATCGTCCTGTGTATCTTCATCGAGATGATCAACATGAACCGGGAAGAGCGCCGGGCCAACGTAGAGGAAGACATCGAGGTCTATGTCAACTCCATGAAGGAAGAAATGGCTGACATCCGGGCCAAGGACGCCGAGCACGACGCCAAGAAGCTGGCCAAGGCCAGCCGGTAAGAAGGGAGGTTTCTGGCCCTGATCCTGGCCGTCGCCCTGCTGGCGGGCTGCACTTCCGCCGATCCCAACAACCCCTGGGAGAACCCCGATGATCCCTGGGCCCAGGAAAAAACGCCCAAGATTGAAACCGGCAGCGAGGAGGAAGAGGAGGAAGAAGAGACTTCCGCCGTTCTGATCCTCAACCAACTGTAACTTCGTCACCATCTGCTTTTTCATTTCGCATTACGAAGGACCCCCGGCCATCGGTCGGGCGTTCTTCGTATCTGCGAACCCTTGACAGGGGTCGGGCGTTCTTCGTATCTGCGAACCCTTGACAGGACCGGCTGCGGGCCGTATGATACACTCAAAGGAGTGCAACTTCATGGACAATAAACAAGCCAGAAAGACCGGGCGGACCATCATGGCCTGCGGCTGCGTTTTTCTCGTTCTGACCAAGATATACCTGGGCATCGCCATGATCGTCGTAGGGCTGCTCTTCTCCCTGATCCTGGGCCGGTGTCCCCACTGCGGGAAGATGCTCATCGGGCTTTCCCCCAAACAGAACCACTGCCCCAAATGCGGCGGGCGGCTGTAACGGGAGGGAGACGCGATGTTCGGACTGAAAAAACGGAAGCAGAGGAAGGAAGAGAAGAAAAAGGCCTTCCACCAGGCCATCCGCAAGGGGCTGCTGTTTTGGCTCCCCGGAGGCGCCTCCCGGCTGGACGTGTATGTGGATTACTGCATCATCCACTGCCTGGGCCGGTCGAAAATGAAGGAGAAATCAAGGATTATTCCCTTCAATGACATCATTAAGGTGGTCTACACCCCGGCAACTATGAACCGGATGGCCACTCTCCAACTGTTCACCAAGGATATGCCCGACGTGCAGCGGAAGTTCTGGTATCCCTATGAAAACAACATGGTGGTGGTGAACCAGTCCAACGAGGAGCTGGCGCAGAAGGTTTTAGCCTATATCCGGGATCCCTATGGCTCCAACGT
>CACZKM010000082.1 GCA_902781745.1 Oscillospiraceae bacterium | reverse complement strand
GAGAGTTACGACAGGAACGTTGCAACAGAAGATGGGACGTATCGCTCCTTATACGCAACGATATTCCGCTCCTCTACGTTTCCACCCCCCAGTCACGGCTTCGCCGTGCCAGCCCCCCTTGACAAGGGGGGCCGAGAGGGCAGTGCGCTAAACAGGCGTAGTACAACCTTGCGAACAACGCAGAGCCTCTTGCCTCCCCTTGCCAAGGGTCGAACAGTCCGGGGGACTGTTCGATGCAATCCAGGCGCAGCCACCATAAACCATGGGGGACCGCCGAAGGCGGTGGAAGGGTGGAAACGTAGCAAGGAGCACTACCGCAACGATAGAGGGAACTTGCTGCGTCTCCACCCCTCAGTCACGGCTTCGCCGTGCCAGAAGAATCAATGTGCGCTATCGCGCCTTGGATTTGACCGAAGTGTCCCCCGGACACTTCGACCCCTTGGCAAGGGGAGCCTTTGGCTTTACGGCATCGGGATCGTTACATCCCCCACCGTCACGCTGACCACATCCTCCAACGGCAGGATATTCTCAAACACTTCTCCCTTCTGGCAGACGGTCTTCCCACCGGCGGGCTCAATACTGCCTCCGGCGTAGGTCAGGTCCAGGACGGAGCCGTCGGACAAGGTCACCAGGATGGGCAGAGAGCCGAAGTAGTCCTCGTAGGTCTGGGCGTCGTGGGCGCTCTCGCGGCCGTCGGGCAGGGCCTGATGGTCCCAGACCACCTCGCTGTCCACGGTGTAGTTTACCTGGAGAGACAGGGGCGAGAGGACCAGGTCATCCAGGGTGGCTTCCATGCCGTTGACATGGAAGCGCTGACCATTCGCCAGGTCCACGGAGCAGTCCTCGAACCGGAATTCGAAGGCCAGGTCCCAGGTCCCCGGGATGGACGCCGCCGTCAGCACCTGGCCGGTCTCCCCGTCATAGGTCTCCATACCGAGGTTCTGGAAATGGACCTTGGCGGCGCCCTGGGCCAGGGGGACGTCTGTCATCATGGTCTCCACGAACTGGATGGAGGGCTCAGTGGGGTCCTGGTCGATGAAATAGCTCGTTCCGTGGGCTCCGCCGTGGGAGCCGGGGAGCTCCAGGGCCCAGTCCTCAAAGTGCACAGGCAGGGGACCGGTGTAGCCGGGATAGGCGTCCAGCCCTTCAAACAGGGGGGAGCCGTCCGTCCGGACCACGGAGTACACCACGGCGTAGCTGTACCGGTCCACCAGGATGGCGTCGGCGGTGACGGTGACGCCGTTGTCCGTGTCGCTGGCCCCGATGGGGTAGCCGATGTGGTCGATGACCTCGGTCTGGGCGGGGGTGCGGACGCCGAAGAGCCCGGCGAAGGCCTCCCCCACGGGCTTCAGGACCCCGGTGGCCCCGGCGGTCACCGAGAGGGCCAGGGCGGCGGCCGCGGCGATGGCCACAGCGGCCCGGCGGACGGGACGGCGGCGGGGGGCGGGCGCGTTGGCGGCGGTCAGGAGGCGGTCGGTCATGGCGGCCTTCTGGGTATCGGTAAAGGACAGGCTGTCCATCTGATCGTGATAGGTCTTCATGCGTATCCCTCGCTTTCCAGCAGATTTTTCAGCTTTTCCCGGCCCCGGGCAAGCTGGGTGTTCACCGTGGCGGCGGGCAGCCCCAGCAGGGCCCCGATCTCCCTGGCGGCGTAGCCCTCGTAATAATAGAGGTAGATCACCGCCCGGTACTTGGGGGGCAGCAGGTCCACCGCCGCCAGCAGGGAGCCGTCCTCCGCCTCCGGGGCGGGGACGGGGGCGGCGGCCTCCATGGGCACCGTGGACCGCCGCCACTTGCTTTTCAGCACGTCCTTGCAGGAATTGACGGCGGCGCGGATGATCCAGGCCTTCTCGTGGTCCGGGGAGGCGAAGGTCCGGGGGCGCTCCACGCATTTGAGAAAGACCGTCTGGCAGATGTCCTGGGCGTCCTGGGTGTTTTTCAAATAGGTGTAGCTCAGCCGGAGGATGAGGTCGGCGTAGGTGTTCACCAGCCGCTCCGCCTCCGGGCGGGTGAGGGTGGTCATGGTGGGGTCACTTCCTTCCGTTCTTCAACGCGCGTTCACCTACAATACGACGGAGGGGCGGGAAATGTTTCAAAAAAGGCAAAAAAAGAAAAAGTCCCCTCGGGCGGGTTCCTTTGCAGCCGCCAGAGGGGCGGGATGCGAGCTTCTCCGACACTGGCTCCTCTGTTCACGCGATCAGGGCGCAGCGCGGCCCTCTCCGTCACGGCTTCGCCGTGCCACCTCTCCCGGAGGGAGAGGCAAGTGGGCAGCGCCGCTATCGCAGGGTAGCGGCGACCACCCCCCTTGCCTCCCCCTTTGGGGGAGGTGCCCCAGTGCGCACACTGGGGCGGAGAGGGCTGCGTTTCGTTTATTTCGCGGTTCCGAGGGAAATGACGGAGAGGACTCCATCACACCGGCGCCTGATACAGCGTAAAGCTGTCCACCACCTTGACGCTGTCCGCCCGGGTGCCGGTGGTGCTGAACTGGAAGACCAGCCAGGGCTGGCGGGCGCCGCTGGCGTCGGTGAAGAACTCCTTGGCGGCGGCCCGGGCGGCGGTCTGGTCGAAGGTGACCTCGATGTACCCGAAGCCCCCGGAGGACACCCCGATGGAGGAGAGGTACTGGGCCACCGCCTGGGTGTTGGTCACCTGGAGGGTCTGGCAGGACACGCCGTTGACGGTGACCTTGTCCACCTTGAAGTTGGAGAAGGTGCCGGGGCTCCCCTTCACGGGGTAGAACAGGAAGGAGGTGAAGCCCGCCTGGGTGTTCACCACGGCGCAGCCCCAGATGACCATGTTCTTGTCGGTGATGACCCCCCGGCCCACCAGGTACTCCAGCAGGTTCTGGCCTCCGGTCTTCCGGTCGGCGGTGAGGGCGTTGGCGGAGACCACGGCGGCGTCTCCCCGGAGGAAGGCGGTCTTGGCGTTGTACTCCCCGCCGGTGATGCCCAGCTTGTCCGTCAGGGTCCAGGCGGAGGACCAGGAGAAATCCGTGCCGTCGGCGTAGCCCATGGCCCGGAGGACGAAGGTGAGGTACTGGGCGGTGGTGACGGAGGTGTAGGACCCGAAGTGGTCGGGGGACACCCCCACGGTGAGGCCCTGGCGGTAGGCGTAGCTGACATAGGGCCGGGCCCAGTCAGGCACGTCGATGAAGGGCATGGCCTGGACGGACTGCATGGCCTGCTCCTCCGCCCCCAGCAGGCGGACCAGCATGGTCACGGCCTCCGCCCGGGTGGGGGCCCGGTTCAGGTCGAACTCCGGGGAGCCGTCGGCCTTCACCCCGGTGCCCTTGAAGAGCCCCAGGTCGTACAGGAGCTGGGCGGAGCCCTCGGCGGTCACCGGGTCGGCGGCCCGGGCGGGGAGGGCCAGTATGGAACAGGCCAGCGCCAGGGCCAGCAATAGGGTCAGCAGTCGTTTCATGATGGTTCCTTTCTCAGCGGCGGGAACGGATACATTATATATTACTCCGGCAATGAAGTAACCACAGATTTGAACGACCTTTGTATTGCCGGAGTAATCAGTGCCATGCTTTGCGGTTGCTGCGTAGCAGCGAGCAAAGCGGCTCAAATCAAATGATTATTATTGTGGCAATTCTAAATTGCCACAATAATAATATCGTTCTTGGGGTAGGTTGTCAAGTCAGGGGGTGAATAGAGCCCTGCCGGGCCGGGGATACTACTGTAGCCATTAAAAATGGCCACAGCAGTATCCTTGATTCATACTAGGCCCTGTTTGAAAAACGTCAATATGCCCACTGGCGGGTCTATTTCCGCCATATTTTGCCAATTTTTCTTGAAATCCATATAGGATTCCTGCGAAAATTTTG
>CACZKM010000081.1 GCA_902781745.1 Oscillospiraceae bacterium | reverse complement strand
CGCAGGAATCCTATATGGATTTCAAGAAAATTTGGCGAAATATGGCGGAAATAGACCCGCCAGTGGGCATATTGACGTTTTTCAAACAGGCCCTAGTATGATACAGTGGGTCCATTATATCGGAACCGGGGGGAAAAGGCAAGAGGAATCCCGGAGTTGACACGCACCGCCGGGGAGATTAAGATAATACAGCAAACGCAGCCGAAGGGGGAGACCGCCATGCAGCCGCAAAGAAAGACCCTGGGCCTGGCCACGGTCCTGGGGTCCTATATCCTCTGGGGTCTCCTGCCGGGCTTCTGGACCCTTCTCGCCCCGGTGAACTCCGTCTATATCCTGGCCCAGCGAATTCTATGGTCTTTGGTGTTCATGGCGGTGTATATGCTCGTGACCGGCAGCCTGGGGCAGATCGCCGCCGCCTTTCGGGACCGGAGGGTCCTGCGGCAGAGCTTCCTGTGCGGCATTTTGATCACCCTCAACTGGGGGATCTACATTTACGCCGTCAACAGCGGCCATGTCCTGGACGCCAGCATGGGCTATTTCATCGAGCCGGTGCTGGTGGCTCTCATCGGGCTGCTGTTCTTCAAGGAGAAGCCCTCCCGGGCGGAAAAGCTCACCTTCTGCTGCGCCCTGGCGGGCATTTTGTACCTCCTGGTCCGCACGGGACGCCCGCCCCTGCTGGCCCTGGCGGTGGCCACCCCCTTCGCCCTCTACGGGGCGGTGAAGAAGGACCTGGCCCTGTCTCCCCAGGCCTCCCTGACCATGGAGACCCTGCTCATGCTCCCCTTCTCCCTGGCCTTCTCCGCCTGGTGGACGGCCCGTCTGGGAGGCAGCGGCGCGGTGATGGGCGGGGCGTCCTTCTGGCTCCTGCCCGCCTGCGGCATGGTGACCTCCATCCCCCTGCTGCTCTTCAACGTGGGGGTGAAGGAGATCCCCTACTACTTCACCGGCATCCTCATGTATATCAATCCCACCCTGCAATTCCTCATGGGCCTGCTCTACTTCCATGAGGAGATGAACGTGGACCGGCTCATCGCCTTCGCCATCATCTGGGTGGGGATCGTCCTCACCCTGGCGGAAAAGATCACGGTCATCCGGCGAGAGAAGGCGGCGCTATAACCGCACCTCCACCGGGCCGCCGATCACCAGCGTGTCCGGCGTCACCTTGCAGTCCAGGGCCAGCACCCGCACCCCCGCCGCCGCTGCCTCCCGCAGGACCTGGCCGAAGGCGGGATGGGTCTCGTCGTTGGGGGAAAAGAACGCCACCTCCCCCATCTGGATCACAAAGCACACCGCCGCCTCGTACCCCTCCTCCAGGCAGGCCGTCAGGCCGCGGAGGTGCTTCACCCCCCGCTCCGTGGGCGCGTCGGGGAAATACACCGCTCCGTCCCGCTCCAGGGTGACCCCCTTGACCTCCACAAAGCCCTTCCGGTCCCCGGCCTCCCAGTAGAAGTCAAACCGGGAGTCCCCGTGGGTCTGCTCGGCCTTGAGAAGGGTCAGGCCGGGGACGAACCCGCCGGTCTCCGCCCACTCTGCAAAGACCTTGTTGGGAGCCTGGGCGTCCATGTTCACCAGCCTTTCCCCCTTCTCCACGGCGACCAGGTCGTAGGCGGTCTTGCGGGCGGGGTTGGCGCTCCGGGTCAGCCAGACCCGCGCGCCGGGCACCAGCAGCTCCCGGCAGCGGCCGGTGTTCTTCACGTGGACCCGCTCCGGCCTGCCGTCAATGGTCACATCGGCCACGAACCGGTTGGGCCGGGCGACGAACCGGGCGGGCAGAATATTGTCGTACTTCATGGGCATCCTTCCTAACAGGTTGGTGCTACCACTATATCGGACCATCCCCCATCCGTCAAGAAAGAAGAGAGGAGAACCGCCATGACAGCCACAGAACGCTTCCTGCGCTACATCACCTACGACACCCGATCCGATGAGGCCTCCGATACCCGCCCCTCCACGGACAAGCAGCGCCTGCTGGGGCAGGTCCTGGCGGAGGAACTGGCCGCTTTGGGCCTGGAAAACGCCCATCTGGACCCGGACGGCGCGGTCTACGCCCATCTGCCCGCCACGCCGGGAAGGGAGGGCGACCCCGTCATCGCCCTCATCGCCCACATGGACACCTCCCCCTCCGCCTCCGGGGCCAACGTCAGGGCCCGGCGGGTGCTGTGCACCGGGGAAGACCTCGTCCTCAATGCGGAGAAGGGAATCGTCATGGAGGCCGCCGTGTTCCCCGACCTGCAGGAGAACGCGGGGGAGGAGCTCATCGTCACCGACGGCACCACCCTTCTGGGGGCCGACGACAAGGCCGGGGTGGCGGAGATCATGGCGGCGGCGGAGCATCTGGTCCGCCACCCCGACCTGCCCCATGGGCGGGCGGCGATCTGCTTCACCCCCGACGAGGAGATCGGCCGGGGCGCCGGCTATGTGGACCTGGACAAGCTGGGGGCGGACTTCGGTTATACCGTGGACGGCGGTCCCCTGGGCTCCCTGGAGTATGAGAACTTCAACGCCGCCTCGGCGGAGATCACCGTCCGCGGCGTGAACATCCACCCCGGCGAGGGGAAGAACAAGATGAAAAACGCCGCCCTGATCGCCGCCCGGTTCATTTCCCTGGTGCCTCCGGCGGAGAGCCCCGCCCACACTGAGGGCTACGAGGGCTTCTACCATCTGTGCGAAATGCGGGGAGACGAGAACGAGGCCCGGCTCTCCTGGATCATCCGGGACCACAGCCGGGAGAAGTTCGAGGCCCGGAAGGCCCGGATGGAGGCCATCGCCGCCTATCTCAACGGGGAGTACGGCCCCGGGACCGTCACAGCGGAGATCAAGGACAGCTACTACAATATGCTGGAGAAGGTTGCGGATCATCCGGAAGTCATCCACCGGGCCAGAGCCGCCTACCGCTCGGTGCCCGGCGTGACCGTCAAAGAGGTCCCCATCCGGGGCGGCACCGACGGGGCCCAGCTAAGCTGGCGGGGGCTCCCCTGCCCCAACCTCTCCACCGGGGGGTACCATTTCCACGGGGTCTTTGAGTATATCCCCACCCGGTCCCTGGAGGCCATGACACGGGTTTTGGTCAGCCTCCTGACCCTGCCCTGGAGGACAGCGGAGGACCCGGACCGGGGCCCGATTCCCTCTGACAAGGTTTTTTAAGAAAAATCGAAAAAAAGGTTGACAAATCGAGGAACCGATGCTATAGTATATTTCGCTCGTTACCGCGAGCCTAGACGGCGGCATAGCTCAGTTGGCTAGAGCATTCGGTTCATACCCGAAGTGTCACTGGTTCAAATCCAGTTGCCGCTACCATATCCCCGTGGGGCGTAAGCCCCGCGGGGGTATCAACGGCCCGTTGGTCAAGTGGTTAAGACACCGCCCTTTCACGGCGGTAACATGGGTTCGAGTCCCGTACGGGTCACCATACGGAGGCATAGCTCAGCTGGTAGAGCGCTCGCCTCACACGCGAGAGGTCACAGATTCGAGTTCTGTTGTCTCCACCATCGAAAAGCCTTGAAACTTAACAGTTTCAGGGCTTTTCCTTTTGTTTGGATATGGAAGAATTTGGGCGGTACGACAAAAGTACGACATAACTGGTCGAAAAATGCTTATCGTATGCCTGGCTTCGGGAAGGGATAGACATGTGCATCTGGTATCTATAATGCCGCCTAATGGCCCTGAAAAGGGATCTGGAGTGGGTGGCGACCCCCACCAGGCGCATAGGTGCAGGCGCCCTCAGAGGGAAACGTATGGCCTTCTAGGAGCATCCGCCACCACGGGCAATAAATATCCCCCGGCTCAGCCGGGGGTTTTTCATATGCGGGCCCTGCCCTTGTTTACTAGCTACGCCTAAAGGCGTATGTACGGTCTGGCGCACGC
>CACZKM010000080.1 GCA_902781745.1 Oscillospiraceae bacterium | reverse complement strand
CATGCCGCGCAAGCGCGTCATACCGTCTCATGCAGTCTCAAACGCGCCTTCGGCGCTATAAAAAGCTTTTCAAGCTTTTTAATTGAGACTAGTATGAATCAGACAAAGTTTGTCAACTGCCGGCTCGATGAAACAAAAAGCCTCCCCGAACCCGGGGAGGCTTTCGTGTTTTCATACGTCTTACTTCTTCCGGCGGGCGAAGAAGGCTTCCATGCCCTTCTTGTGGTCCTCGGTGTTGGTCAGCAGGGCCTGGGACAGGGACTCCATGTGCAGGGCGGTGGTGATGTCCATCTCCTCGCACTTGCCCAGCATCTTCTTGGCGATGGAGAAGGCGAAGCTGGGGCCGGCGGCCATCTTCCGGGCCAGGGTGCGGGCAGTGTCCATGACCTGCTCGGGCTCCACAAGCTGGGTGACGATATCCAGCCGCTGGGCCTCCTCGGCGGAGAGCTCCCGGTCCAGGAAGATGATCTCCTTGGCCTTGGACACGCCGGCGATCCGGGGCAGGAGGTAAGCGCCGCCCACGTCGGGGATGAGGCCCACGTGGCCGAAGTTCTGGGAGAACTTGGCGCTGCGGGAGGCCACCACCAGGTCGCAGGCCAGGCAGAGGTTCATGCCGGAGGCGGTGGCCACGCCGTTGACCGCCGCCACCACGGGCTTCATGATCTCGGTGAGCAGGACGATGAGGCGGTTGGCGGCCTCCATCCGGCGGTAGATGCTGACGATGCCGCCCTCGCTGTCGGTCTCGCCGGCGCGGATCTCGGACAGGTCCAGGCCGGCGCAGAAGGCCCGGCCCTCGCCGGTGAGCACGATGGCCTTGACGTTCTTGTCGGCCTCCAGGGCCTTGAGGAGCTGGGTGGTCTCCTGGCACATGGTGTTGGACAGGACGTTGAGGATCTCGGGGCGGTTGAGGCTGACGATGGCGATGCCGTCGTCTTCAATGGTGCACTTGACGGTCTCGAAGTTGAAATCAGACATGGGTTGGGTCCTCCTTTTCATCAAATCAGGTCCGCCCGGATGGGGCGGGGGATGGGGCTCCGGCGGTCTCCGGGGTCCCAATCCGTTGTATACATCCCATAGTATAGCACAGTCCGGCGGAGAATGGTAGCCTGAAATGGGAAAAATCGCAGGAGAGCAGGACCCGCCTTGCAGAACGGGGGTCCTCCGCCCCCTGTGCACTGTGACGGAAACAAAGGGTGGTCAAGGCAAACATTTCGTATTGACAAAACATATTAGTTATTATATCATAATGAAAAAGTGAAGATAAGGAGAAGCGAAGGAGAATTTTCGACGGATCATGGACTGCGGCTTGTGTCCCGGGGCGGTTTCGTGGTACAATACGCTGACTATGTTCGCAAAGGAGCGACTGGAATGAAAGAACTGATGCTGGGAAACAAGGCCCTGGCCCGGGGACTGTATGAGGCGGGCTGCTGCTACATCTCCGCCTATCCCGGGACCCCGAGCACCGAGGTCACCGAGGAGGCCGCCCGTTTCCCGGAGATTTACTGCGAGTGGGCCCCCAACGAAAAGGTGGCCATGGAGACCGCCTACGGAGCCTCCCTGGCGGGGAAGCGGTCGGCCTGCGCCATGAAGCACGTGGGGATCAACGTGGCCGCCGACCCCCTGTATACCATGTCCTACACCGGGATCAACGCCGGGCTGGTCATCGTGGTGGCCGACGACCCGGGGATGCACTCCTCCCAGAACGAGCAGGACAGCCGGCACCACGCCATTGCCGCCAAGGTGCCCATGCTGGAGCCCGCGGACTCCCAGGAGGCGGTGGAGATGGCCAAGGAGGCCTATCGCCTGTCGGAGGAATACGACACCCCGGTGATGGTCAAGCTGTGCACCCGGGTGAGCCACGGCCAGTCCGTGGTGGAGACCGGGGCGCGGACCGTTCCCGTGAAGGAATACGTCAAGGATATCCCCAAATACGTCATGGTCCCCGACAACGCCCGGCCCCGGCACCCCATCGTGGAGGCCCGGATGGAGCGGCTGCGGGAATACGCCGAGACCACCCCCCTGAACCGGGTGGAGATGGGGGACAGGAAGCTGGGGATCATCACCCACTCCACCTCCTACCAGTATGTAAAGGAGGTCATGGGGAAAGACTGCTCCGTGCTGAAGCTGGGCATGACCAACCCCCTGCCGGAGAAGCTCATCCGGGACTTCGCCGCCCAGGTGGACCGCCTGGTGGTGGTGGAGGAGCTAGAGCCCATCATTGAAAACCACTGCCGGGCCATGGGACTCACCGTGGACGCCGGGAAGGACGTCTTCCCCCTGATCGACGAGTTCTCCCAGACCCTGCTGGCCAAGGTCCTCAAGGGGGAGGAGAAGCCCTACGTCACCGTGGACGACCCCGTCCCCGTCCGGCCCCCGGTCATGTGCGCCGGGTGCCCCCACCGGGGGATCTTCTACACCCTGAGCAAGAACAAGGTCACCGTCCTGGGGGACATCGGGTGCTACACCCTGGCCGCCGGGGCCCCCCTCCACGCCATTGAGATGTGCCTGTGCATGGGGGCCTCCATCGGGGCGGTCCACGGCTTCAACAAGGCCCTGGGAGAAGAAGGGGAGCGAAAGACCGTGGCCATTTTGGGGGACTCCACCTTCATGCACTCGGGCATGACCGGTCTGGCGGATATCGCCTACAACCAGTCCAATTCCACGGTGATCATCCTGGACAACTCCACCACCGGCATGACCGGCCACCAGCAGAACCCCACCACGGGCTTCAACCTCCGGGGAGAGCCCGCGGGGAAGATCGACCTGGAGGCCCTCTGCCGGGCCATGGGCTTCCGCCGGGTGGTTGTGGTGGACCCCTACGACCTGAAGGAATGCGACCGGGTCATCAACGAGGAGCTGGCGGCGCCGGAGCCCTCGGTCATCATCGCAAGAAGACCCTGCACCCTGCTCAAGACCGTGAAGGCCCAGCCGCCGGTGAAGGTCGTGAACGAGAACTGCAAGGGCTGCAAGTCCTGCATGAAGATCGGATGTCCCGCCATCTCCATGCGGGAGAAGAAGGCGGTCATCGACCCCACCCAGTGCACGGGCTGCGGGGTGTGCATCCAGATGTGCCAGTTTGACGCCATGGAACAGGAGGTGTGACCATGGAGACGAAAAGCATCATCATCGCCGGCGTCGGCGGTCAGGGTTCTCTCCTGGCCAGCAAGCTCCTGGGCCGGCTGCTCCTGGACCAGGGGTACGACGTGAAGGTCTCCGAGGTCCACGGCATGAGCCAGCGGGGGGGCAGCGTGGTCACCTACGTCCGGTATGGCGAGAAGGTCTACTCCCCCATCGTTGGCCTGGGAGAGGCCGATCTCCTGCTGTCCTTTGAGCTGCTGGAGGCCGCCCGGTGGTTGCCCTACTTAAAAGTAGGGGGCGCGGTGGTCACCAACACCCAGCAGATCGACCCCATGCCTGTGGTGACGGGCCAGATGACGTACCCCGAGGACCTGGCGGCCAAGATCGCGGATAAGGGCGTGAAGATCGACGCCTTTGACTGCCTTTCTCTGGCAGAGGAGGCGGGGTCGCCCAAGGCGGTGAATATCGTGCTGCTGGGGCGGCTGTCCCATTACTTTGATTTTCCGGATGAGGTTTGGCAGAAGGCGTTGGAGGCTGTGGTGCCGGCGAAGGTGCTGGAGATCAACCGGAAGGCGTTTCGGTTGGGGCAGGAGGCTTGAGCGTCCCCGCCCATCCGGGGGGTGTGTGTAGGTAGAACCTACAGAAATACTGTCGGGTACTCAGCGAACGTCGCTGGGCGGGTGCGCACGCACCTGACCGCCTGTAGTTCGACTATAACCATGGTCGGTTAGGGCGTCGTAGCGACACGCGGGGCCTACAGAAATACCGTCGGGTACTCAGCAATCGTTACCGGGCGGGTGGGTGCGCTCTATCCTGACCGCCTGTACTCCTACAGTTATATAGTCTGTTAGGGCAACGCCCTGCGGGTGTCCTCGCCGGACGGGCGCC
>CACZKM010000079.1 GCA_902781745.1 Oscillospiraceae bacterium | reverse complement strand
GGGCGGGGTGATGTAGACGTAGAAATCCGTCAGCATGGGGCCGGTGTATTTTCTGACCGCCCGGAGGGACACGTCCTGGTCCCCCATGACGAAGGTGGTGGTGGCGCTGGTCCGGTCCTTCAGGGTGACGTCGCCGGAGACCACCTCCCAGTGGTCGAAGGTGTAGTTCTCCAGGGGGTCTGCGGTGATTGTGACGGTCTCGCCGGCCTTGGCGGCGGTCTTGTCCGCCTTGCCCCGGTCCACGGTGACGGTGAGGAAGGGGTTCTCCGGGTCCGAGATGGGGACAAGGTATCTCACGATCTCACATTTATATACCCAGTTATGAAACGCCTCATAGATTCCACTGCTGTCTCCGTTCACAGTGCTATTTACGTTATTTATGTTTGAGATCTTGTATCCGGGATTCGGGTAGATACGAAAGGTTACGTTGTATAGCTTTCCTTTTTCAAATGTACCCAAAGCCCAGCTAACGCCGGTGTCCTGATACCAGGAGTAGTCATAGGAGTATTCCGGCGTGGTAACGCGGGGGGAAAATGTATTCTCCGGATCGATGGGGTCACCGGCTTTCGGGATCGGGACCGTCAGGGCTATGTCCGTGATCTCTATGTCGTCCGCGCCTTCCGCCGACACCGGCAGAGCGGAGACCAGGCTTGCCGCCAGCACCAGGGCCAGCAGAAGGGAAAGGGTTCTTCGTTTCATGGGGAATACCTCCTTTTCGTCAGTGGTGTGTGGCGGGGGTCCGCACTTTAGCTTGGTATAGTATACCACACGTTGGCGCAAAAGGGAAGAAAAGGACGGGAACTGTAACAGAGCGGTAATAAATCGGGCTCTTTGCGGCGGCGAGAGCAACCGAACGGAGACCTTGCAGCCGCGATGAGGGCGCGACGCGGCCCTCTCCGTCATTGGCTCCTTTGGCAGCGCGATGAGTGCGAGACGCAGCCCTCTCCGCCCCAGTGTGCGCACTGGGGCACCTCTCCCGGAGGGAGAGGCAAGAGTAGTACAGCTTTGCAAGGCTGCACAAAATCTTGGCTCTCCCTCCGGGAGAGCTGGCACGGCGAAGCCGTGACTGAGAGGGCTCCGTTACGATCACATCGCGCCAGCAAAGGAAGTGACTGAGAGGGCTCCGTTACGCCTGTCTCGCGGCTGCAAAGGAAACCAGTAAGGGCGTCACGAAATGGCCTCGCTGCCCACCACATAGGGCTCCCAGTCCCCGCCGATGAGCCTTTGGCTGGTGCAGTCGCAGAAGAGATAGGCCCCCAGGCCGCTCCGCCAGATCTGGGCGTCGAAGACCACCCGGTCCGCCTCGTCCCCCTTCTCCGTCACCGACAGAAGGACCCCGTCGGGCCAGTACAGGTCCTCGCCGTTGATGTATCCGGCATCCGTCAGCTCCTGCTGGGTCCCCTCCACCACGGCGGGGTTCCCGTGGGCCCGGGCGAAGAGGGTTTCCACCCCCTGGCGCTCCGCCGGGGTCAGCCGGGTGGAGGCCAGGTCGAAGCCCAGGGTGGTGATCCCGTCGTGGAGGGCGGGGTCGGCCGCCCACAGGTCCTCCAGGGCGTCCAGGTAGAGCTGGTACAGCCGGTCCCGGCCGTCCTCGATCACAGTCACCCCGGTGACGTTCCCGATCTGGCCGGGGAAGGTCTCCTGGACGGTCCCGTCAAAGGCCAGCTCCACCCGCTCCCCGGGGCGGAGGTCCTCGGTGTAGAGCCCCGCCTCCTCCAGGGCGGACAGGGAGACGGTGTACAGGCTGTCGTAGGGCTGGGCCAGCCCCGCCAGGAGGAGGGCGGTCCCGTCGTTGTCCAGGATGCGCCCGGTGACCGCCGGGCCCTCGGCGGGATGGACGGTGGCCTCGGGGGCTTCGCCGCCGGGGGAGGCGGCGCTGCAGGCGGCCAGGCCCAGGGTCAGGGCCAGGGCCAGGAGGATGGGGATGGGTTTCTTCATGGGAGGTCCCTCCTTTGTTAGGTTTTATACTATTTCTTGATAAAAACATTTCATATGTTTTTATTCCCATGGGCTATGCCCATGGCCGCCGCACGGATGTGCGGCGAGATAATTAGTATTATCCCATTGGACGGTCTCCCGGGGAAAAAGTTCCCCGAGGGGGAGGGGTCTGCCCCGGGTCCGCTGCCGGGCAATCCGCCCTTGCGTTCCGGGGGAGAGGGGGGTATACTATACCCACAGTTCGACAGAGCGAGAAAGAGGGGAACGCCCATGGCTGACATCCGGCCCATCACCGACTACAACGCCCCGGAGCTGGACGTGTTCGCCCGGCTCAACGAGCGGGAGATCTGCCCCCGGGACCAGCGGGACGACGGCCTCTTCATCGCCGAGAGCCCCAACGTCATCCACCGGGCTCTGGACGCGGGGTTCACCCCGGTGTCCCTGCTGATGGAGGCCCGGCACATCGAGGGCCAGGCCAAAGAGATCGTGGCCCGGTGCGGGGACATCCCCCTCTACACCGCCCCCCTGGAGGTGCTGACCCAGCTCACGGGCTTCAAGCTCACCCGGGGGGTCCTGTGCGCCATGCACCGGCGGAAGGAGCGCACCATGGAGGAGGTCTGCGCCGGGGCCCGGCGGATCGCCGTGCTGGAGGACATCCAGAACCCCACCAACCTGGGGGCCATCTTCCGGTCCGCCGCCGCCCTGAGGATGGAGGGGGTCCTCCTTACCCCCGCCTGCACGGACCCCCTGTACCGCCGGTGCGTCCGGGTGAGCATGGGCACGGTCTTTCAGGTCCCCTGGGCCCGGATCCACCAGGACATGGACCAGTGGCCCGGGCCGGGGATGGACCGCCTCCGGGCCCTGGGCTTCCGCACGGTGGCCATGGCCCTCCGGGAGGACGCGTTGTCCATCGACGACCCCGCCCTTGCGGCGGCGGACAAGCTGGCCGTCGTCCTGGGCACCGAGGGGGACGGCCTGGGCCGGGACACCATCGCCCGGTGCGACTGGACGGCCATGATCCCCATGTCCAACGGGGTGGATTCCCTGAATGTCGCGGCGGCCAGCGCGGTGGCGTTCTGGCAACTGCGGCCCCAATAAGGAGAAACAGCTATGCACGATTTAACGATTTTGAAATACCTGGCCGGGCCGGTGATCGGGGCGATCATCGGGTATTTTACCAACTACCTGGCGGTGAAGATGCTCTTCCGGCCCCGGCACCCCAAGGTTCTCTTCGGGAAGCAGCTCCCCTTCACCCCCGGGGCCATCCCCAAGGGGAAGGACCGGCTGGCCAAGGCGGCGGGGACCATCGTGGCGGAGAACCTGGTGACGGAAGCCGACCTGACGGACCGGCTGCTGTCCCCGGCCATGACCGAGGCGGTGACGGACAAGGTCATGGAGACCATGGACGCCGACCTGGAGACCAGCCTGGTGGCCCTGACCCGGTCCCCGGAGAGCTACCACGCCCTGAAGGCCAAGGCGGCGGCGGGCCTCACCGACCAGGTGATCTCCGCCGTGTCGGACATGGGCATCGAGGCCATCCTCACCAACAAGGTGGGGGACGCCATCCGCACCTGGGCCATGGGGTCCATGCTGGGGATGTTCCTCAGCGACAAAAAGATCGACGCCATCACCGAGCAGATGGGGGAGAAGGTCCGGGAGTTCATCGACGACCACGGCCGGGAGTACATCCGCCCGGCGGTGGACAGGAAGCTGGACCAGTTGGAGGCCGCCTCTCCCACCGCCCTCCTGGAGCAGGCGGAGGTGGACCGGGAGGCCCTCCGGGGGATGATCGGGGACCTGTACCGCCGGCTGGTGAAGGCGGGGGTGTCCTCCCTGACGGGGAAGATCGACATTGCCGGGATCATCGAGGACAAGATCAACGGCATGGCGGTGGAGGACCTGGAGGTCATGGTCCTTCAGGTCATGAAAAAGGAGCTGGACACCATTGTGAATCTGGGGGCCCTGATCGGGCTGATCCTGGGGCTGGTGAATCTCCTCATCAATTACTTTTTGTGAGGCCGGCGCGGCGGCAGGCTGGACCTACAGGAATACCGTCGGGTATTCAGCAATCGTTGCTGGGTGGATGCGCTCTATCCTGACCGCCTGTGGTCCGATTAGAACCATGGCCGGTTCGGGCGGCGTTGCAACCAGTAGTACCTACAGAGATACCGTTGAGTATTCAGCGATCCTTGCTGGGCGGGTGGGGGACCTCGATCCTGACCGGCTGTGCTCCTACAGGTTTGTAGTCTGTTAGGGCGACGCCCTGCGGGGGTGCGCTGCCCGCGCAGGGCCCGGCTT
>CACZKM010000078.1 GCA_902781745.1 Oscillospiraceae bacterium | reverse complement strand
CGGTATTTCCTTACCCAGCTCTTTACTGTTGTTTTCCCCGCGCCGATTGCTTCTGCAAGGCTCTGGTATGATCCTCTCCCATTCAGATAGTCTATGGCTACCTGTATTTTCTCTTCTTCCGTATATTTTGCCCTTGACATAGAAATCCCCCTAAGTAGACTTTGGTTATTTCCATGGTCTACTTAGGGGGTATCATATCAAGGCGCCGAACCTCTTTTTTGTTGTCAGGAAGGGTCCGCCAGGTGGCTCAGGAGGCCAGATACCGGTGGAGCATCACCACCACCTGGGCCCGTGTCGCGGGGGCCTCGGGGGAGAGGGTGGTGGCGGAGGTGCCGGTGACGATGCCCCGGCCCACGGCCCAGCCCAGGCCCCGGGTGGCGTAGCTGCTGACCAGCCGCCTGTCGGCGAAGCGGTCCAGGCTGGCGGCCTGGGAGTCCCCGGCGTGGCCGGTGAGGGAGGCATAGCGGTAGAGGATCACGGCGATCTGCTCCCGGGTCACCGGGTCGTTGGGGCTGAAGGTCTTGTCCGAGGTGCCGGAGACCACGCCCATGGCGTTGGCCCAGACCACGGCGTTGTAGTAGTAGCCCTTGGTGTCCAGGTCGGTGAAAGCGGTGTTCACCGCCACGGCGGGGCTGCCCGCCGCCCGGTAGAGGACGGTGACCAGCATGGCCCGGGTCATGGTGGCGTCGGGGGAGAAGACCTTGTCGCCGGTGCCGTTGATGAGGTGGCTGTCATAGGCGAAGTCCACGGAGTCGGCGGACCAGGAGCCGGTGGCGGCGGCGGTCACGTCGGTGAAGACGGCGGAGGCCGTCTTGCCCTTGACCTCGATGAGGAAGTAGCCGTCGGTCTTCTGGCCGGACCGGGCGGTGACGGTGATGGGGACGGAGACCTTCCCGGAGAAGCCCGCCGGGGGGAGGTAGGACAGGGTGGAGACGTGGTAGTCGCCGTCCTTGGCGGAGTCGGTATAATATTTGGCTCCGGTGTCGGGGGTGCCGCTGCCGTAGGCCATGTTCCGCAGGAGCTGGCCGGCGGAGGGCTTGCCGAAGGTGACGGCGGCGGCGGGGTCGGCGGCGGTGGAGTCGTAGAAGTCAGAGCCGGCGAAGGTCACGCCGCTGCTGGTGCAGGTGATGCTGGCGTCGCCGCTGAAGGCGGGGTCCAGCTCGCCGGTGACCACGACCTCAAGCTGGCCGTAATAGGTCTCGGCGCCGTAGGCCAGGAAGGGGATGATGTAGGTGCCGGCGGTCACCGGGGTGAAGACCACGGCGGAGAGCTTCTGGGCGGCGGCGTCCGTCACGCCGTAGGCCTGGTCGCCGGACACGTTCAGGGCCCCGGCCTCGCCGGTGGCCTCATCGGGGAAGAACTTCAGCTCGGTGAGGCCCTCGATGACGGGGGTGAGGGTGGTGCCGCTCCCCTTGGTGAGCTGGTCCATCACCGTCAGGGACTTGTCGGGGTCGGTGAGCTTGTCCAGGGTGGTGGCCCCGGCGTTGACGTCCAGGGAGGCGGTGAGGAGGGTGCTGGGCATGACGTCGATGACGTAGACGCAGCTGGCCGCCAGGGGCTCCTTGGTGCTGTCGGTGCGGCTGGTGGCGGTGACGGTGCACACCACGGAGACCTCCTCGGAGGTCACCAGAGAGAGGGAGGCGGTCTTGTCGGTGGAGATGACCTCCCCCTTGTCATTGGTCCAGGACCAGGCGAAGGTGTAGTCCGAGGAGACGTCGGTCTCGTCCCGCACCACCGAGGCCCCGGGAGAGGGGAGGGTGATGGTCTGGTACAGGCCGCCGGGGAGCTCCTCCCGGGTCTTCCCCAGGAAGATGCGGTCGTTGGAGTTGTCCCCGGACTGGCCGTCGGAGACAGTAAGCTTGTAGGTCTGGTAGATGGGGGTGCCGCTGCGGCCGTTCTCCTTGGTCATGGCCATGATCTCGGCCTCGCCGGCGGCCAGCGCGGTGACCAGGCCCTGGGGGCTCACCGAGGCCACCTCGGGGGCGTTGGAGCTCCAGGTGACCTCCTGGCTGCCGGCGGGGCTGTGGGCAAAGGACACCTTCGCCTTCAATTGCCGGGTCTTCCCCACGGGGAGGATCTCCGGGCCGGCGGGGGTCAGGGTCAGGTCGGTGACGTAGTTGCTCTCCACGGTGACCTTGCACACCGCGGAATAGCCGCCGTCGCTGGTGGTGACGGTGATGTCGGCGGTGCCGGGGGCCTTGGCGGTCACCACGCCGTCCTTCACGGTGGCCACCGCGGACTTGTTGGTCTTCCAGGAGACCTTCTGGTTGGTGGCGTTGGCGGGGGTGATGACGGGGACCAGGGTGACGGTCTCGCCGGGGGCCAGGGTCACCAGCGTCTTGTCCAGGGCGACGTCCGTGACCTTCACCGTCTCCACCGCCAGGGCGGGGACGGCCAGGCTCACGGCCAGCACCAGGACCAGGAGAGCGCTGAGGATACGATGGGTTGTTCGTGTCATAGGGTCCACCTCTTTATCTGTTTGATCTGTCAATGAATCAGCTTCGACGCCGGGCACGACGTCAAAATATGTGGATACTTAGCCAATTTACGCTATTATAATGCGTATGGAACAAATCCGCAAGCCTTGAAAGCCTTGGCTTTCAAGGCTCTGACGATTTGTTCAGATGCAAGGTTTCTGCGCCCAAAGGCGCAAAAACCTTGCATCTTTTCGCAAAGCAGAAAATCTGCTTTGCGAAAAATACACATTGCAATAATGTCTGAATCCTCCAAAATCAATGATTTTGGAGGATTGCGGGGCATTGCCCCGCGAATAAACCGCGTTGCGGTTTATTTAATAGACATTATTATAGCACAAGATATGGAGAAGTACACGGTTTTTTCACAGATTTAACGAAATCGTAATGAAAGGGGACCGCGCATAAAACCGGGCATACCCGCTCAAACTGACCATATACTGGGAGGGATGCGATATGACGCAGCAAGAGGGGCTCACCCAGGCCCTGGCGGAGACCCGCCGGGCTCTGGAGGCTGTCCGGGCGGGCTTTCAGGAGACGGCGGACGGCGACCTGCTGACCTATTATCTGTACCAGGCCCACGCCCTGGAGGCCCGGTACGCCTACCTCCTTCGCCGGATGAGGGAGGAACCGAGGGGGTGACCGGGATGGAAGGGATCTGGAACGGGAGCTGGCTGCCGGTGACGGCGGCGGTCCTGCTGCTGCTGGCGGTGTTTCACAGACCGGCCAAGTGGCTCCTGGCGGTGGCGGGGCGGTCCCTGCTGTGGCTGGGGGCCCTGGTCCTGCTGGGGACCGCCGGGCTGCCGGTGCTGGGGGCCAACTGCTTCAACGCTCTGGTTCTGGGCCTGCTGGGTCTGCCGGGGGCGGGGCTGCTGCTGGGCCTGCGGTGGCTGGCGTGAGGGGGCGGGAGAGACTGCTTCGCCGGGCCCTGGCCCTCCTCTGGGGGGCCGGCGGGGGCGCGGGGCTCTTCCTGCTGCTGTGCGCCGGGGGCGTGGTGGACCCCGCTTCTCTGGGGACCCCGGAGCCCCCGGCGGAGGAGGCCGCGGCGGTCTTTGCCCGGACAGAGCCCGCCCCCTTCCGGGCGGCGTCTCTGGAGGTGGAGGACCTGGACCGGGCTCAGCAGGCCGCCAAAGGGCGGGACGGGGTGGTGATCACCGTGAAGGGGCCCGACGGCAGGCTGGCCTGGGTCTCCAACCAGCCCATGGCGGTCTCCGCCGGGGCCTCCTTCCCCCTGCCCGCCCGGAACGAAGCCCTCCGGGCCGTGAACGCCACCCCCGGCCTGTACACCGTGGCGAAAGTGGCCTGCCTCCGGGACGATACCCTGACCCGGGCCTGTCCTGCCCTGGCCCTGGAGCGGGTCAGCGGCTCCCCCTGGCGGGACGGGACCGGCGGCGGGTGGCTGGACCCGGGGGACCAGAGCGTCCGGACCTACTATATCGGCCTGTGCCGGGAGCTGGCGGACCTGGGCTTCGACGAGATCCTGCTGACGGACTGCCGGTATCCCGCCGGGGCGGAGCCCGGGGACCTGGCCGGACCGGCTGACCGGGGAGCGGCCCTGGAGACCTTCTGCCGCCGCCTGGAGGGGGCCCTGGCGGACCTGCCCGTGGTCCTCTCGGTGGAGGGGGCGGCGAAGGGGGACGGGGTGGACCCGGACAGCGGCCAGACCCCGGCCCTGCTGGCCTCCTTCTCCGGCCGGGTATGGGCCCGGAAGGAGGACGCGGCGGCCCTGGCGGCCTTTCATCCGGCGGTGGTGCCGGCGGGCTGATACTAGTCTCAATGAAAAAGCTTGAAAAGCTTTTTCTAGCGCCGAAGGCGCGTTTGAGACTGCATGAGACGGTATGACGCGCTTGCGCGGCATGAGCGTGCGCAGCACGCGGATTCCCAAATTAAAGTTTTTAAT
>CACZKM010000077.1 GCA_902781745.1 Oscillospiraceae bacterium | reverse complement strand
TGAACGGCTTTCTTCGCCGCACATCCGTGCGGCGGCCATGGGCATAGCCCATGGGAATAAAAACATATGAAATGTTTTTATCAAGAAATAGTATAAGCAACAAAAACGAGCCCCCGGGGAAGGATTCCTTCCTCGGGGGCAATTCCGTTATGTGGCTGTTTTGATCAGCGCCAGCTTTTCCGCCCGGCTCAACTGCTTGATGGCCCACTCCCGGGCCATGGCCTCCTCCTTGGTGGCGAAGGTCTCGTGGTAGACCAGCGTCACCGGCAGCCGGCCTCGGGTATATTTGGCTCCGGTCCCGGCGTTGTGGGCGGTCAGCCGCCGGTCCAGGTCGGTGGTCCAGCCGGTGTACAGGGACCCGTCGGCGCACCGCAGAATGTAGGTATAGGCTTCGCTCATACTTGCGTTTCTCATCGTTTCGGTGTAAAATATAATGCAATTATGCCCCAAGCTGGGCGAAATACTGATCCACCCCGTTGGCGATGCCTTGGACCATCCGGGCCTGATAGGCCGGGTCGTTGAGGGCCCGGTCCTCGTCGGGGTTGGACATATAGCCCATCTCCAGCAGCGTCACCGGCACCTGGCACCAGTTCAGGCCGCTCATGGTGTCGGTCTCCCAGACCCGTTCCTTCCGGGCCCCGGTCTCGGCCACGAAGCTGTCCAGCACGCAGTCCGACAGCAGCCGGCACCGGGCATAGAGCCCGCCGATGGGGTAGGGGCTCTGGGGCGTGGGACAGAGGGTCATGGCGCCGCTGACGCTCCGATCATTGGAGCCGTTGGCGTGGAGGCGGAGGAAGACGTCCGCCCCCGCCTGGTTGGCGAAATCCGCCCGCTCCCGGTTGCTGATGTCCACGTCGTTGGACTCCCGGACCAGGAGAACGGCATATCCCCGGGCCTCCAGCTCCTCCCGGAGGAGCAGGGAGACCGTGAGGACCAGGTCATATTCCGGCACCCCGGTGGCCACCCCCTGGGTGCCGCCGGAGACCTTCATCTTCATCTCGGACGCTCCGGGCCCCACCGGCTCCTGGGCGGTGTTGGCATGGGACTGATGGCCCGGGTCGATGACCACCAGGCGCTGCTGTCCCGTCGGCGCGGCGGGTTCGGGAGCGGCCTCCGGGGAGGCTTCCTCTTCCCGATCCACGAATTCAGAGTCCGGCAGACCGGCGCCGGGGGGCAGGGGATCGGCGTCCGCCGCTTCCGGCTCGCCCTGGTTCTCCGCTGCGGGCTCATCCTGGGGGACAGACGCCGGCTCGTCAGGCGCTTCGGCTTCTGTTTGAACGGCCGCTTCTTCCTCCGGGGGAGGTGGCGTTTCCGCTGTCTGCGGAGAACAGCCGCCAACGCAGCACAGGAGCGCCAGGAGACCTACTACAGTCACAATCAGGGAAAGGGCTCTGGTCATGGATATCCCTCCTGCCAATGGTTCTTTCACCGGTTATTGGTTACCATTATACACAGGACGACAGAAAAAGCAAACCAGCCACGCGCAAAAAGGAAGGGAACAACGTGAAAAACTACTACGAGAAAGAGCAGCTGATCAACTCCACCTTCGCCGACCGGGCCTGCGTCATGGGGGTCTACCAGGCCACCCTTCTGATCCAGGACGCCATGACGGAGTTCTTCCACCAGTACGGCTGCGACGCCGTCCGGCTGAGCAAAAGCCACAACGTCGTCTGGGCAGTGGCCCGGACCAAGATCCGCTTTGACCGCCATCCCTTCTGGATGGAGCGGGTCCGCGTCCGGGCTTTTCCGGTGAAGCTCACCCCCATCGCCGTCCATCTCAACGTCCTGGTGGAGACTCTGGAGGGGGAGCCCCTGATCCGCTGCCGCCAGGAGCTGTGCGCCATCGACGTGGCGGACCACAGCCTCCGCCGGGTGGACAGCACCCCCTTCCCTCTGGACATGGGGGTGTCGGACCCCGTCCTGCCCGACCCCTGCCGCCGGATGAAGCTGGACCTGGGGGAGGAGAAGAAGGTTCTCTCCCACACCGTCCGCACCACGGACACCGACATGAACCACCACACCAACAACGCGGCCTACATCCGCCTGGTGTGCGACTGCCTTCCCTCGGATTTCTGGGACCGGAAGCAGATCCGGGAGTTCGACGTCCAGTACGTCAACGAGAGCGTGGAGGGGGAGACCCTGGACGCCTATCTGGACCTGGAGGAGGACGCCGGCGCGGTGCAGATGAAGCGGGGGGACAAGACCCTGATCAAATCCTATTTCCTCCTGGGGCCCGCCGTCTCCCTTCTGTAAGATGCGGGGGGAAGTGACCCTGAGGGACCGGAGGGTGACCTATGAGCTCATCCGGAAGGCGGTGAAGAACATCAATCTCCGGGTCCGGGCCGACGGCACCGTGGCCGTCTCCGCCCCCCGGGCGGTCCCACAGGCCTATGTCGAGGATCTCCTGCGGCAGCGGGCGGCATTTATCTGCCGTGCCCTGGACCACTTTCAGGAGCTGGAGCGCCGGGCCCCTCGGGACCCCACCTTTGGGGAAGGGGAGAAGGTCTATCTCCTGGGGAGGCCCTACCGGCTCTGCCTCCGTCCCGGGACCGGAGCCGCTGTGACCCGGGGGCAGGAGACCCTGACCCTGACACTCCGGGACCCTGACGACCCGGAAGCCCGGAAACGGGCGGTCCGGGACTACCAGCGGGCCTGCTGCCTGGAGGTGACCACGGACCTGATCCGCCAGGCCCGGCCCCGGATGGAGGCGCTGGGCATCCCCATGCCGGAGATCAAGGTGCGGTCCATGACCTCCCGGTGGGGGAGCTGCAAGCCCTCGGCCCGCCGGGTGACCTTTGCCGTCCAGCTCATCGAGGCCCCGCTGCCCTGCGTGGAGTATGTGGTGTGGCATGAGCTCACCCATTTCCGCCATCCGGACCACTCTCCGGCCTTTTACGCCGACCTGGCGGCGGTCCTGCCGGACTGGAAGGCCCGGCGGGAGCTGCTTAACTCCTATCGCTATCGGGAGCTGTGAGCAAAAACCTGCGCTTCAACACGAGCGCCCCCCAAGGCATCGGCCTTGGGGGGCGCTTTTGCGTGTATTGGTGGGCGGTGAAGCCGTGCCATACCTGACGCTGCAAACCAAAGGTTTGCAGCCCGCGGCGGGACGCCGTGGCCGATAAAAATAGATGTTTTATCGGGAATCAGGATTACTTCCGGGCGCCCTTGTCGAAGGCGGGGTTGGTATAATACGGATTCTTCTGGTCCAGCTGCTCCCGGACCTTGGCCAGGGCGTCGCCAAACCGCTGGAAGTGGACCACCTCCCGCTCCCGGAGGAAGCGGATGACGTCGGTAACGTCGGGGTCGTCCTTGGCCAGACGGAGGATGTTGTCGTAGGTCACTCGGGCCTTCTGTTCAGCGGCCAGGTCCTCGGTGAGGTCGCAGATGGGATCGCCCTTCACCTGCATAGAGGCGGCGGTCCAGGGGAAGCCTGAGGCGGCGGTGGGGAAGACCCCGGTGGTGTGGTCCACAAAGTAGGCGGCGAAATTGGGGTCGGCCTCGATCTGGTCGTCGGTGAGGTTCCGGGTGAGCTGGTGGACGATGGCCGCCACCATTTCCAGGTGACCCAGCTCCTCGGTCCCCAAATCGCAGACGCAAATGCACCCGCTTCCGAAAAACAAGGAAAACCAAGGGATTCCGGCGCCGTTTCGGGCCGAAACTGCGAATGTACCGATTACCGGATACCTGTTTTCCCTGGATTCCGGCCCGGCGGTCTACCGCTATCATCCGGTGACGCGGGAGCCGATCTATCACCGGGAGGACAAGCCCCACTGGCGCATCGACGTGTGTGCCGCCCTGCCGGAAGGGGGTGCGTCCCGATGAAGGAGCAGCTTTTGGAGCTTCGGCTGGATGAATTGCACGGCTTCCGGAACCACCCCTTTCAGGTGAAGGACGATGAAGCCATGGACGCCCTCTGTGAGAGCATCGCCCAGTACGGCGTTTTATCGCCGCTCCTGGCCCGCCCGGTGGAGGATGGGTATGAGATCATCTCCGGCCACCGTCGGCGCGCAGCGGCCCTCAGATTGGGTCTGGACAAGCTCCCGGTGCTGGTGCGTGACATGACCGATGACGAGGCCGTGATTCTGATGGTGGACAGCAACATCCAGCGGGAAAACCTGCTACCCAGCGAAAAAGCGTTTGCCTATAAGATGAAATTTGAAGCAATCCGACATCAAGGAAAAGCTACTTCGGGACAAGTTGTCCCGAAGTCAGATAACAATCGGTCAATGGCTGTTATAGGGGAAGATAATGGCGAAAGCTATAAAACTGTCCAACGCTATATCCGACTGACCAATCTCGCCAAACCGCTCCTGGATGTATATTCCGGCCCAGGAGGTCCACCTGTACGGAAAAAGAGGTCCACCATCTCGGGGAAACAGGTCCACCTTCACGGCGCACAGGTCCACTTCTCT
>CACZKM010000076.1 GCA_902781745.1 Oscillospiraceae bacterium | reverse complement strand
TGAGACTGCATGAGACGGTATGACGCGCTTGCGCGGCATGAGCGTGCGCAGCACGCGGATTCCCAAATTAAAGTTTTTAATTTGGGAATAGTATGAAAACATCCAAAATTAGGGCTGGCTTTTTCCTCCCATCTGTGGTATGCTTGCAGGCGACTGGTTTCCACACCCGGTCCAACCGGCGGGGCTCCGCGCTTCGCCGCTGTGCGGTGGGATCCGGGGACAGGCCCCGGAGCCGCACTCTAAATACCAAAATGGAGGAAAACTGAACATGCAACTGTCTAAGACCCAGCGTCTGGTCCTCAACGGCGTCATCGCCGCGACCTACGCCGCCCTCACCCTGGCGGCCTCCGCCCTGAACCTGGCCTACGGCCCGGTGCAGTTCCGGTTCTCCGAGGCCCTTACCATCCTGCCCTTCCTCTTCCCCGGCACCTGGCCCGGCCTGTTCATCGGCTGCCTGGTGGCCAATCTTCTCAGCCCTTACGGACTGGTGGACATCGTCTGCGGCTCCCTGGCCACCCTGCTGGCCGCCCTGTGGACCGCCAAGGTGAAGAACAAGTGGATCGCTCCCCTGCCCCCGGTGATCTGCAACATGGTCATCATCGGCGCCATGATCGCCTGGTATGAGGTGGGCTTCACCGCCAAGTTCCCCGGCGTCTTCGCCGTCAACGCCCTGTGGGTGGGCCTGGGCGAGGCCCTGGTGTGCTACATCCTGGGGATGCTCCTCATCCGGGAGCTGCCCAAGGTGAGCTACCTGCGGAAGTTCATGCCGGAGGGCGTCGCCGCCCCGGCGCGAAATGCGGGCACGATCTAACCCTTCCATAGACAAAGCAAATCCCCCGGAACGCGGTTCGCGTTCCGGGGGATCGTCGTTTATCCTTCTTTGCGGAAGATCAGGTATTTGCTGAAAAACCAGTTGAGCGCCGTCACCACAACGGCGGCCAGCACCTTGGTCAGGTCGGCGTTGACCCCCAGCTTCTCGATCAAGAGAAGGAGCATCCCCTCCTCCATCCCCAGGGAGAACAGCCGGGCCCCGGCGAAGGCCGCCCCCTGCCGGAGAAAGTGGGCCGCCCCGGTGCGCTTGTCCTCAAAGACGAAGGCACGGTTGGTCAGGTAGGCGAAGAGCACCGCCCCGATCCAGGCCAGGACGTTGGCCGCCAGGTAGTGCATCACCCGGCTGAGGGGGAAGTAGAGCAGGAAGTTCACCAGGGTGGTGAGCACCCCGAAGAAGAGGTAGCTGAGCACCGCCTGGTATTTCAGAGCCAGAGGCCGCAGGGGCTTGGGGATAAGGGGCCTGAAAAAACGGTAGAAGCGGGACTCCTCCATGGGCCTCAGCTCCTTTCCGGCCCGCCGGTCCGGGCGACCTCCGCCACCAGGTACCGGGGCCGGCCCTTGACCTCCTCATAGATCCGGGCGATGTAGAAGCCGATGATCCCCAGGCTGAGCATGATGAGCCCCGCGGACAGGAGGATCAGCAGGATGACGGTGGTAAAGCCCTCCAGGGCGTGGCCGGACAGGAGCCGCACCAGAGTCTGGACGCCCAGGACCACGGCGAAGACGAAGAAGGCCAGCCCCACCCAGCCCACGATCTGCAGGGGGGCGGAGGTGAAGGACCCCAGGTTGGTCACGGCGTATTTCACCAGGGAGCGGAGGGACCACTTAGAGGTCCCCGCCGCCCGCTCCGCCACAGAATAGGTGACGGTGGCCCGGCGGTAGCCCGCCCAGTGGCTCAGGGCCCGGAAGAAGACGTTCCGCTCGGGCATGGCGTTCAGGGCGTCCACCACCTTCCGGTCCAGGAGCTTGAAGTCCGAGGCCCCCCGGAGGTCGAAGCCCGCCGCCCGGCTGATGAGGCCGTAGAAGCAGCTTGCCCCCGCCCGGTGGAGGGGGGATTCCTCTCCCCGGTCCTCCTTGACGCCCTCCACCACCTCATAGCCCTGCTCCCACAGCCGGACCATCTCCACCAGCTTTTCCGGGGGGTGCTGGAGGTCGCAGTCCAGCACGGCGCAGGCGTCCCCCCCGGCCTCCTCCAGGCCGGCAAACATGGCGGCCTCCTTGCCGAAGTTCCGGCTGAACCGCACCCCCACCACCCGGGGATCCAGGGCCCGGGCGGCCTCCACGGCGACCCAGGTGCCGTCGGAGGAGCCGTCGTCCACGAAGATGAGCTCATAGTCGATATCCGCCCCGGCCAGGACCCGGGCCACCCGCTGGGCGGCCAGGGGGACGGCCTGCTCCTCGTTCCAGGCGGGAATGATGACCGATAGCATGGCGTTTCCTCATTTCTTTCGCGCCCCGGCGGGGCGGTACTTCTCGCTCATCATAGCAGATACCGGGAAAAATCGCAAGAGGACCCGGCGGGCGGTTCGTCCTTCCCTTTTCGCCGGGAATGTGGTATACTGTTGGCAGAAATCAATCCCCGGCCCCTTCCCCGGGAAAAAGGAGCGTGATCCCATGCTGGGCGCCATCATCGGCGACGTCGCCGGCTCCCGCTTCGAGTGGGAGCCACTGAAATCAAAGGACTTCACCCTGCTGTCACGGGACCTGGGCTGCCGCCTCACCGACGACAGCGTCATGACCCTGGCCATTGCCGACGCCATCCTGGCCTGTGAGGGGGACTATTCCGACCTGGGCCGGCGGGCGGCGGCCTCCATGCAGGCCCTGGGCCGGGCCTATCCCCAGGCGGGGTACGGGGGCCGGTTCGCCCAGTGGCTGACCCAGGAGGACCCCAAGCCCTACCACAGCTACGGCAACGGGGCGGCCATGCGGGTGAGCCCCTGCGGCTTTGCCGCTTCCTCCCTGGAGGAGGCCGTGGCCCTGTCCCGGGCGGTCACGGAGGTCACCCACGACCACCCCGAGGCCATGAAGGCGGCGGAGGCGGTGGCTTCGGCCATCTACCTGGCCCGCACCGGAGCCACGCTGGCGGACCTCCGGGCCTTCATTGAGGCAAACTACTACCCCATCGACTTCACCCTGGACCAGATCCGGCCGGGCTACGTCTTCGACGTCTCCTGCCAGGGAAGCGTGCCCCAGGCCTTCGCCTCCCTCTTCGAGTCCACGGGCTATGAGGACGCCATCCGCAACGGCATCTCCCTGGGAGGCGACAGCGACACCATCGCCGCCATCACCGGCGGCATGGCCCAGGCCCTCTACGGGGTCCCGGCGGACCTGCGGGCCCAGGTCCTCCCCTTCCTGGACCGCCGCCAGCGGGCAATCTTTGACCGGTTCGAGGCCGTCTTCGGGCGGCCGGAGGAAAGGAGCCACTGACCATGCACTTCAAATACGTTCGCATCCAGGGCCAGGAGCTGGCCGCCAACACCATGTACGCCAAGGGCATCTTCAGTATGTGCTGGCAGCTCATTCAGGACGACGTGATGGACGAGGAGGACGCGGACCTCTACCGGGAGCTGGACGACTGGTTCGCGGAGAACCTCCCCTGGCCCCCCCAGTGCAAGAACCAGGAAAAGGTGGTCTGCTTCTTCAAGACGGAGAACTCCGAAGAGATGATGAAGATGATCCGCCCCGCCCTGTGGCTGCTGGAGCGGTACAACCACCCCTTCTACCTGGTCTACACCAACACCCCCGGGGAGATCGTCTACGAGGACCAGTACCAGGTGGTGGTGAAGGTCCCCGGCGTTTTACAGATCGACGAGGTCCAGGCCAACTGGAGCCCCCAGGAGGAGCCCGCAGCCCTGTGACAGAAAACGACAACGCCTCCGAAGCAGTCTGCCTCGGAGGCGCTGTTTGTTTGGATCGGCTAGTGCCGTCACTCTGTGGGGGGGCGGCGTTTCAGGTCCGCCACGCCCCAGCCCTCCAGGGGGAGCCGCTGCATGGCGGTGAACACCGAGTTCTTCACGCCGGGATACCGCTTCCCCAGCTCCGCCACCAGCTCCTTGACCTCCTGGCGCTTGGTGTAGCCGTCGGCGGGGCAGGTGTTCTTCACCACCGGCAGAGAAAGCCGCGCCGCCCCGTCCCGGATCATCCCCTCGCTGACATACAGCAGGGGCCGGATCTGGGTCACCCCCATCCGGTCCAGGAAGGTCACCGGGTGGAAGCAGGACAGGCGGTTCTCGTAGAACAGGGAGAGGAAGAAGGTCTCCACCGCGTCGTCGTAGTGGTGGCCCAGGGCGATCTTGGTGATCCCCTCCCCCACCATGGCCTCGTGGAGCTTCCCCCGGCGCATCTTGGCGCAGAGGGCGCAGGGGTTCTTCTCCTGGCGGGTCTCGAAGAGGACCTTGCCGATCTGGGTGGGGATGAGATGGTAGGGCACCTCCAGATCCCGGCAGAAGTCCGCCACCGGAGAGAAATCCATGCCGGGCATCCCCAGGTCGATGGTGAAGGCCTCCACGGTGAAGGGCTTGGGGTAAAACCGGGACAGCCTGGCCAGGGCCGCCAGGAGGGTCAGGGAGTCCTTCCCCCCGGAGACCCCCACCGCCACCCGGTCCCCGGCCTGGATCATGTCGTAGTCCTCCACGCAGCGGCGGAGGAGGCTGAGTATCTTCTGCATGGTGCGTCCCTCCCGGACAAAAAGAAAAATCGAATCGGAGATTTCAAGAGATAACGGGAGAAAATCGAAGAAATCGAGAGATTCACCCGGCGTAAATTGAAAAATCAAAAAAAGTCGTTGACAAGGTCTTCCCGCTGTACTATAATGAGCGTCGCTGAAAAAACGGCCCTGCGGGGGTTTTTCTTATACTATTTCTTG
>CACZKM010000075.1 GCA_902781745.1 Oscillospiraceae bacterium | reverse complement strand
GTCTCACTTGATATAGCGCCGAAGGCGCGTTTGAGACTGCATGAGACGGTATGACGCGCTTGCGCGGCATGAGCGTGCGCAGCACGCGGATTCCCAAATGAAAGCTTTTAATTTGGGAATAGTATCAAACCGAAGAACGGAAAGGAGTTTTATCATGAGAGCACCCATCAGCGAGTATAAAGCCGTCGAAGAAGCCGCCATGAAATTCGTCAGGAGCGTTGCCGAGGGCAACAGCAAGTACGCCAAGGAGCTGTTTATCGACGAGGCTGTCCTCTTCGGCTATCTGGACGGCAAGCTGGAGCACGGCTCCATCGAGCAGTTCTACCACAACGTGGACACCGTGTCCGGCGGGGACAATTTCCAGGCCCGGGTGGACGTGGTCCTGGTGGAGGAATCCCTTGCCGTGGTCCGGGTCCTGGAAGAGGGGTGGGGCGGCCGCATCGACTTCACCGACGTGCTCCTCCTGCTGAAAATGGACGGAGAGTGGAAGTGCGTGGCAAAGGCCTACAACCAGAATTCCGACACCGTTCAGGCCTGAGCAGGGGAACGGCGCCCTTCGGCCCGGCGAAGCGCGGAAATGGCCGCGATCCCATCCCCGATGTGGCGGCAGTGCCGGCAGGCGTCCAGGAGCGGAAGAATACCTGTGGACGGGGCCTGGAACGGCGGGCGGTGATGCTGCCCTCGGCCGGGCCCTGGATCCTATCTGAAAGAGAACACCGTCAAAAAACAAGGAGAGAATCATGATGAGCAAGAAGATCGTTGTACTTACCGGCAGCCCGCGCAAGGCAGGCAACAGCTTCGCCATGACGGATGCGTTTGTCAAAGCGGCGGAGGCGAAGGGACACACGGTGACCAGATTTGACACGTCTTTTATGAAGATCGGGTTTTGTCACGCTTGTGAGACCTGTTATAAGAAGGGAAAGGCATGTTCCTTCGATGATGAATTCAATACCATTGCCCCTGCCATTCTGGATGCTGATGCAGTCGTATTTTCCATGCCTGTCTACTGGTATTCCATCCCCGCTCAGATCAAGGGCGTGATCGACAGGCTGTTCTCCCTCGTTGTGGGCGGAAAGGACTACGCCGGGAAAGAATGCGCTCTTATCACATGTTGTGAGGAAGAAGACATGAGCGTCATGGATGGCGTTCGCATTCCGATGGAGCGTACCGCGGCGCTGCTTCAGTGGAATATGGTAGGCGAGGTGCTTGTCCCCGGTGTGCTGGAGGCAGGCGCGATCGAGAAGACAGACGGCTGTGCCCAGGCTGCGGCGCTTGCTGAAAAAATGTAAGGCATCCCCCGTGATCCCCTGTGCGCATATTGACGTTTTTCAAACAGGCCCTAGTATCACAAAACATGATGTATGATATCGACATGACCTATCTGGTGTTGACCATCATCCAACCGGTTTCTAAAGCAACCCTTTTTTCAAAAGGGTTGCTTTTCCGTCTGTTTGCAAAAAACTGCCCATTGTTTCAGCACGCTTCCGGTGCTATCATCAGGCCAAAGTTAAGAAACGGCGGTTTCCTAAACCGGAAAGGAGTATCTGCATGAACATCTTTGAGAAGCTGCGGTCCGGCGCCCCGGTGGACATGATGACGGAGGAATACCAGCCCGTCATCCAGGAGCTCATCCGGGCAAACAAGGCCCTCTATCACGTCAATTACACCGAGCCCGGCACCCCGGAAAACGCGGAGGCCCTCCATGACCTGTTCCGCGGGCAGCTCCCGGCGGACCTGGGGCTGTTCACCCCGGTGCAGATCGACCTGCCCATGCAGATGAAATTCGGCAAAAACGTCTTCATCAACCACAGCTTCACCGCCATGTCCATCGGGGGCATCGAGCTGGGGGACAACGTCCAGATCGGCCCCCACGTCACCATCGTCACGGACAACCATGACCTGAAAAACCGCTACGTTCTCAAGTGCAAGGGCGTCCGCATCGGGGCCAACGCCTGGATCGGCGCCGGGGCCACCATCATGCCCGGAGTCACCGTGGGAGAAAACGCCGTCATCGCCGGCGGGGCGGTGGTGACCAAGGACGTGCCCGCCAACGCCATCGTGGGCGGCAACCCGGCAAGGGTGATCAGATATATCGAGGAAAACGAATCATAATTACAAGGAGGTACCATCATGATTTTTGACCGGAACGAAACCAGAGACATCATCGCCCTGCTGGGAGCAGGCAGCATGGGCACCGCCATCGCCCGGCGCATCGCCGCCGGGAAGACCATCCTGCTGGGCGACATCAGTGAGCAGAACCTGGCGCGGGTGGCCAACGACCTGCGCACCAGCGGCTACGCCGTGGAGACCATGACGGTCAACGCCCTGGACAAAGCCTCTGTGGAGGCCTTCGCGGAGAAAGCGGCCTCCCTGGGTCCCGTGAAATACTTCATCGACACCGCCGGAGCCTCCCCCAACCAGACCAGCCCGGAACACATCCTGGAGTTGGACATGGTGGGCACCGGCTACGCTGTGGACGCCTTCGGACGGGTCATGGCCCCCGGCGGCGCGGGGCTCATCATCTCCAGCCAGACCGGGTACATGTACCCCATCCCCAACGAGACGGAGCTGGAGATCCTGAAGACCCCCACCGAGGGGCTCATGGACCTGCCCATCATCAAAGACGTGGCCATGCAGAACTCCGGCCTGGCCTACATGATCGCCAAGCGGGTGAACCACCTCCAGGCCCAGAAGGCGGCGGCCACCACCTGGAAGGCCCGCCGGGCCCGGATCAACACCATCAGCCCCGGGGTCATCGTCACGCCCCTGGCCTACGATGAATTTGCCGCCGCGGGCGAGGGCTACCAGAAGATGATCGATTCCTCCGCCGCCGAGCGCACCGGCACCTCCGACGAGATCGCCGAGGCCGGGGCTTTCCTGCTGGGAGAGCACGCGGGCTTCATTACCGGTACCGACCTGCTCATCGACGGCGGCGTCATCGCAGCCATCCGCACCGGAGAGTACACGTTGGGAGGCTGACCATGAAACAACTGACGAGACTGAGCGCTCTTTTGCTGGCCTGCCTGGTCCTGCTGGGGACCACGCTGGTCGCCTGCGCCGCGGAACAGCCCTCGGGGTTTTCCGACGTGTCCCCTGACGCATGGTACGCCGATGCTGTCTCCTGGTGCAGGGAAAACGGGATCATGGGCGGGACATCGGAAACCGCCTTCTCTCCCAATTCCCCCATGACCCGGGCCATGCTGGCCACGGTCCTGCACCGGGCCGCGGGCGAGCCGGAGGCGGGAAGAACAACCCCGTTTTCAGATGTATCCCCGGATACATGGTACACCGAAGCTGTGGCGTGGGCGGCGGATCAGGGACTGGTGACCGGCTATGGAAACGGACGCTTCGGCACGGACGACCCGATCACCAGAGAACAGCTTGCGACGATCCTCTGGCGATACGCGGGCAGCCCCGAAGCAGCGGGCGGTCCGGATTTCAAGGACGCGGCGGATCTTTCCGGGTATGCGCGTTCGGCGGTGTCCTGGGCTGCGGTCCAGGGGATCGTCACCGGACTGAACGAAAACCGCTTCGCCCCCAGAGACAACGCCACCCGGGCCCAGGTGGCGACGATCCTGACGCGGTATCTCTCCCAGGACACCCAACCTGCCCCTGTGCCTGAACCCCAGAAGCCCGAAGCCGCAGGCTATCCCGCCTTCGACCTCGCCGCCGGGACCGTCCCCCTGAACGACGGCCACACCATGCCCATCCTGGGTATCGGCACCTACGCCCTCTCCGACCAGCAGGCGGAAAACTCCGTCTACTGGGCCCTGAAAGCGGGCTTCCGGCTGATTGATACCGCCCGGATCTACGGCAACGAGCCCGGCGTAGGCCGGGGCATCCGGCGGGCCATTGACGAGGGCATCGTAAAGCGGGAGGAGATCTTTGTCACCACCAAGATGTGGACCAGCGACTTCGGAAACGGGGACGCCGCCATCGACGCCTCCCTGAGCCGGCTGGGGCTGGATTACATCGACCTGATGATCCTCCACCACTCTCAGCCCTCCAACGACGTCCAGGCCTACCAGGCCATGGAGCGGGCGGTGGAGGCGGGGAAGCTCCGTTCCATCGGGCTGTCCAACTACTATACCCCCGCGGACTTTGACCGTCTGGTAAACGCCACAACGATCAAGCCCGCCCTGCTCCAGAACGAAACCCACCCCTACCACCAGAGCGGCGAGATGAAGGGTCACATCGCCCAGTACGGGACGGTGCTGGAAAGCTGGTTCCCCCTGGGGGGCCGGGGCAACACCCAGACCCTGTTCAACGACCCGACCATCAGCGGCATCGCACAGGCCCACGGCGTTTCCTCCGCCCAGGTCATCATCCGCTGGCATCTCCAGGCGGGGAACATCTGCATCCCCGGCTCCTCCAACGAGCAGCATATCATCGAGGATTTCGACGTCTGGGATTTTGCGCTGACCGACCAGGAAATGGCGCAAATGACCGCCCTGGAGCGGGACGCGCGGTTCGCCAACTATTGACCCCGCACAAAGCAAAACCGGAGGCCCGGGACCGACGGGCTTCCGGTTTTGTTTGATGGCAGAAAAAGCAACCCTTTTCCTCTGGCAGTTTTCTAAGAAACCGACGCGGAGAAATTGCCCGTTGATTTCTGTCCCCTGTCTATCTATACTACAAAGCAAGAGATAAGAAACAAGGCAATACCGCACAAAGATATCGGCAGAGCCAAAGATGTGTTATAATGTAATTATGGATAAACAAATGAGCCTGTCCGCGTTCAACGATGAGTTGGC
>CACZKM010000074.1 GCA_902781745.1 Oscillospiraceae bacterium | reverse complement strand
TGCTTCATCAGAGGGGCCGTTTGCCCCGGAGAAAGGAGGGCCCGCCATGGAGGACAGCCGCATCATCGACCTGTACTGGGCCCGGGACGAGGCCGCCGTGCCCCTGGGCCCGGACCGGGCGCACTACTGGCTGGAGGTGGTCCGCCGGGGGGATGGGTGACCCATGCAAACCGCCGGCCCGGAGGGAGGGTCCCTCCGGGCCGGTTTTTTCGGAAAACCGCTCCTTTTCCCCTTCCCCGTCATTGACTGAGACAAAATTCTCCGATATAATAGCTCCGTATTTTTACCCCGACCCCGCAGAAAGAAAACGAAAAAAGGAGTGAACCCGGATGGAGCAGTTCTTCCATCTCAAGGAGCACGGCACCACCGTGCGAAAAGAGATCCTCGCGGGCCTGACCACCTTCCTGGCCATGGCCTACATCCTGGCCGTCAACCCCAGCATCCTGGGCAACGTCATGAACGCCGGCGGCGTCTTCGTGGCCACCGCCCTGGCCTCGGCCATCGGCACCTTTATCATGGGCCTGTGGGCCAACTACCCCATCGCCCTGTCGGCGGGCATGGGCCTGAACGCCTACTTCGCCTTCACCGTCTGCCTGGGCGAGCTGGGCGGCGACCCCAACGCCTTCCGCATCTGCCTCACCGCCGTCTTCGTGGAGGGCGTCATCTTCATGCTCATGTCCCTCTTCAAGTTCCGGGAGAAGATCATCAACGCCATCCCCGCCAATCTCAAGTACGGCATCTCCGCCGGCATCGGCCTGTTCATCGCCCTCATCGGCCTGTCCGGGGCGGGGATCGCCGTCAACGACGACTCCACCCTGGTGACCCTGGGCAGCTTCAAACAAGCCTCCATGGTCCTGGCCCTGGTGGGCTTCCTCATCATCCTCATCCTGGTCCACTTCAACGTGCCCGGGGCGGTGCTCATCGGCATCCTGGTCACCTGGTTCCTGGGCATGGGGGCCCAGTCCATCGGCTGGTATACCGACGGCAACCTCTTCCCCGACTTCTCCCAGGGCCTCCAGCTGGCGGGCATCAAGGAGACCGCCTTCCAGTTTGACTTCGCCTGGGCCGCCTCCCACATCACCGCCTTCATCGCCATCACCTTCTCCTTCCTCTTCGTGGACCTCTTCGACACCGTGGGCACCGTGGTGGGCGTGGCCGACAAGGCCGGCCTGCTGGACGAGAACGGCGAGCTGCCCCGGGTGGGCCGGGTCTTCATGTCCGACGCCATCGCCACCACCGCCGGCGCCTGCCTGGGTACCTCCACGGTGACCTCCTTCGTGGAATCCAGCACCGGCGTGGCCGCCGGGGGCCGGACGGGCCTGGCCTCGGTGACCACCGGCGCCCTGTTCGTGGTCTCCCTCTTCCTCAGCCCCATCTTCCTGGCCATCCCCAGCTTCGCCACCGCCCCGGCCCTGATCTATGTCGGTATGCTCATGGTGGCCTCCGCCAAGAAGATCCACTTTGACGGCGAGGTGGCCGACGTGGCCGGCGCCTACATGGCCCTGCTCATCATGCCCACCACCTACTCCATCGCCAACGGCATCATGCTGGGCGTGCTCACCTGGGTCATCCTCAAGGTCTTCACCGGCAAGGCCAGGGACATCCACCCCGTCATGTGGGTGGTCTTCGCCCTCTTCGCCGTCCGCATCCTATCCATCGTCATGTCGTAACACAGGAGGCGCCCCATGAATTTAGACGATTATATCACCAAGATCCCCGACCACCCCAAGCCCGGAGTCCTCTTCCGGGACATCACCTCTCTCCTGGCCGACGGCCCCGCCTTCCACGAGGCCATCGACCAGATGGCCGCCAAGGTGGCCGACCTGGACTTTGACGTCATCATCGGCTCCGAGGCCCGGGGCTTCATCTTCGGCACCCCCCTGGCCTACCTGCTGAAGAAGCCCTTCGTCCTGGTGCGGAAGAAGGGCAAGCTCCCCCGGGAGACGGTCTCCGTGGAATACGACCTGGAATACGGCACCGCCACCCTGGAGATGCACAGGGACGCCATCCGGCCCGGCCAGCGCATCCTCATCGTAGACGACCTCATCGCCACCGGCGGCACCATCGAGGCCATGATCCGCATGACCGAGGGCCTGGGGGGCGTGGTGGCCGGCGTCAACGTCCTCATGGAGCTCAAGGACCTGGGCGGCCGTCAGGCCATCGACGGCTACCGGGTGGACTCGGTGCTGGTCTACTGATTGACGCTGATAGAAGGATATAACAAAGGGCTGCTGCAATGTGCAGCAAACCATGACGTAACCCCCTCCGTCACCGCCTTCGGCGGCGCCACCTCCCGAGGGGGGAGGCAAGAGGGTTGTACGTCTATCGCAGGATAGGCGTACAACCTTCTCGGCTCCCCCTCCGGGGGAGCTGGCAGCCGCGCAGCGGCTGACTGAGGGGGTTACTGTCAGGTTTGCTGTATCTTGCAGCAGCCCTTTTTTCTGTATCGTCACCAGGAATCCGGAACGTAAAGGATAACCTCCTCCCCCTCCCACAGAAGGGAGAGGACCCGGATGGCCTCGTCCTCGTCGGGCTGGTCCAGGCCCCCCTGGATGATGGCCGCCGCGTCGGCGGAGAGGAGGCAGTCCAGGGTGGTCTCCTCCTCCTCCAGGAGGGTGTAGCGGTCCCGGTCCGAGGCCAGCCGGAGGCTCCGGGCCTCCCCGTCGTATTCCAGCACCCCGTGGGTGTGGCCGGGGCCGGCCAGCTCGGTCAGGGTCTTAGCTTCCATGGGCTCCTCCCTTCCCCGCCTGGCGCATGGACAGGCTGATCCGTTTCTTCTTCTCGTCCACCTCCAGGACCACCACCCGGACCACGTCCCCGGGGGAGACCACCTCCGAGGGGTGCTTCACATACCGGTCCGCGATCTGGGAGATGTGGACCAGGCCGTCCTGGTGGACCCCGATGTCCACAAAGGCCCCGAAGTCGATGACGTTCCGCACCGTGCCCGCCAGCTCCATCCCCGGCTTTAAGTCCTTCATCTCCAGCACGTCGGTCCGCAGCACCGGCCGGGGCAGGTCCTCCCGGATATCCCGGCCGGGCTTCATGAGCTCCCGGGCAACGTCGGCCAGGGTGGGCGCCCCCACGCCGCAGGCCGCCGCCAGCTTCTCCGCCCCCAGGTCCTTCATCCGGGCGGGGAGGTCCGCCCCCTTCCCCCCGGCCACGTCGGCCAGGGTGAGGCCGGTGAGGGCCAGCAGCTTTTCCGCCGCCCCGTAGCTCTCGGGGTGGACGGCGGTGTTGTCCAGGAGGTTTTTGCTCTCGGGCACCCGCAGGAACCCGGCGCACTGCTGGAAGGCCTTGGGCCCCAGCTTGGGGACCTTCAAAAGCTCCTTCCGGGCGGTGTAGGCCCCGTGTTCCTCCCGGTAGGCCACCACGTTTTTCGCCGTGGCCGCCGTCAGGCCGGAGACCCGCCGCAGCAGGGCGGGGGAGGCTGTGTTCACGTCCACCCCCACGGCGTTGACGCAGTCCTCCACCACCCCGTCCAGGGCCTCCTCCAGCCGCTTCTGGGGCATATCGTGCTGGTACTGCCCCACGCCGATGGCCTTGGGGTCGATCTTCACCAGCTCCGCCAGGGGGTCCTGGAGCCGCCGGGCGATGGACACGGCGCTGCGGAGGTTCACGTCCAGGTCGGGCATCTCCTCCGCCGCCAGGGGGCTGGCGGAGTACACCGACGCCCCGGCCTCGGAGACGATCATATAGCGGAGGGTCCGCCCCTTCTCCCCCTCCCGGCGGATGAGCTCCACGGCCATCTGCTCGGTTTCCCGGCTGGCGGTGCCGTTGCCGATGGCGATGTGGGCCACGCCGTACTTATGGACCAGCCGGGAGAGGGTCTCGATGGCCTCCTCCTTTTTCTTCTCCCCGAAGGTGGGATAGACCACCGCGGTGGCCAGGACCTTCCCGGTGCCGTCCACCACCGCTGTCTTGCAGCCGTTGCGGTACCCCGGGTCCAGGCCCAGGGTGACCTTCCCCTTCACCGGGGGCTGCATGAGGACGGGCCGCAGGTTCTGGGCGAACTGGCCGATGGCCCCCTCGCAGGCCACGGCGGTGAGGTCCGACCGGAGCTCCCGCTCCAACGAGGGCCACAGGAGCCGGTCCCAGGCGTCCTCCGCCGCCGCCTTCACAAAGGCCATGGCGGGGGTCCCGGGGACCACCACCTGCCGGCAGAGGGTCTGGAGGCACCGGTCCCGGTCGGGGTCCAGCTTCACGGAGAGAAAGCCCTCCTTCTCCCCCCGGTCCATGGCCAGGACCTGGTGGCCCTGGAGCCGGGACACCGGGCGGCTGAAGTCGTAGTAGAGCCGGTAAACGGAGTCCTCCTCCCCCGCCGCCTTGCTCACCGCCAGGGCGGTGCGCCGGAGAAGGGCGCGGAGGGTCTTCCGCAGGGCCGCGTCGTCGCTGATGGTCTCCGCGATGATGTCCGAGGCCCCCGCCAGGGCGCCCTCCACGGTCTCCACGCCGGTTTCGGCGCTGACATAGGCTTCCGCCGCTTCCTCCGGGGCAGGACCCTTCCGGTCCTGGGCGTAGAGGGTCTCCGCCAGGGGCTCCAGGCCCTTTTCCCGGGCGATGGAGGCCCGGGTCCGGCGCTTGGGCTTGTAGGGGCGGTAGAGGTCCTCCGCCTCCGCCAGGGTGGCCGCCCCGTCGATGGCGGCGGCCAGCTCGTCGGTGAGCTTCCCCTGGGCCTCGATGGCCTTCTTGATGACGGCGCACCGCTCCTCCAGGGACCGGAGGTAGGCCAGCCGCTCCTCCAGCTTCCGCAGGGCCCCGTCGTCCATGGCCCCGTGGAGCTCCTTCCGGTACCGGGCGATGAAGGGGATGGTGTTCCCCTCGTCCAGCAGGGTCACCACGTTTTCGATTTGGTCCCGCCGGCGGTCCAGCTCGCCGGCGAGGAGTTCTATGATATCCCGCAAGGGTCTTCCTCCTTAAAACTTGATACTATTCCCAAATTAAAAACTTTAATTTGGGAATCCGCGTGCTGCGCACGCTCATGCCGCGCAAGCGCGTCATACCGTCTCATGCAGTCTCAAA
>CACZKM010000073.1 GCA_902781745.1 Oscillospiraceae bacterium | reverse complement strand
GAATCAAGGTTGCTTCGCTTTGGATTTGATCGAACAGTCCCCCGGACTGTTCGACCCGCCCGGGAGGGCGCCCGTCCGGCGAGGACACCCGCAGGGCGTTGCCCTAAAAACTACTAAGCGGCGGGAGTTCAGCCGGTCAGGTTAGAGCGCCCCCGCCCAGCAGAGGACAATGAATACCTGACGGTATTTCTGTAGGAGCAGCCCGTCGCAATGCCCCATCATCCTGCGTCGATGACCTCCCCGGCCATGGTCACCAGCTCATCCATAGTCAGAGGACCGTCGATCTGCATCAGCGTGTAGGTCACACCGTCTACCGTCCAGTTCACGGTCCGGACCTGGTGATCCTCGATCTCCGTCCCGCCGTCGCAGTTGAAGAAGACCTCCCCGGCCTGCTCCAAAGCCACGTCCTCAGCGGACATCACATAGTCTTCAGGGACCGTCCGGTTGATAAACTCGCTGGCGTAGAGGTCTACGCCGCTGCTGGTCCCGGCGGGCTGGCCGTCGTGTTCCTCCGCGCCGCTGTAGCGGGCCAGGGAGAGGTTGAGCTCCGACCCGTCTTTCTCATAGCGCAGGGTCAGGGACTTGAAGTGCTCCTGGGTTCCGTCGGCCTCCAGGGTGTTTTTCACCACGCTTCCCTCGGTAAAGGCATAGCCGTTGGAGAAATGCTCCACCATGGACCCGGTGTAGCCCACGTCGGCTTCCACCTGCTCCGCCGAGGGAAAAGAGGTGTACTCAGGCCGGCTGGAGGAATGGCTGTACCAAATCCCGCCGCTCCCGGCGGCTACCGCCCCTATGGTCAGGACACAGACTGCCGCAATGACGGCGAAGGCCAGCTTTTTTTTCTGCTTCATTGTGATGTTCTCCTTTCTGTTCAGACGCTCCCGAGCGTCGTTGAGAATGTGCTGCCGCCCTGCTTCGGACAGGCGGACCTGTCCCAGGGCGCGTTTGAGTTCCCGCTCTGTCATGGTTCTTCCTCCTGTTCATAGACCAGCCGAAGCTTTTCCCGTCCCAGCTGCAATCGCTTCCGCACCGTCGCCGGGGACAGGCCCAGCAGAGTTCCGATCTCCGGACTCTTGTAGCCCTCCACATAATAAAGATGGAGCACAGTGCGGTATGCTTCCGGCAGCCGGAAGAGGGCCTCCAGGACGTCGCTGTCCTCTGGGGCGGGGGCGGCGTCCCGGACCTCGTCCAGGGACAGATGATTTCTGCGCTTCCGCCACCGGAGCATATCCCGGCACCGGTTGATCGCGGTGCGGAGGAGCCAGGCCTTTCGATGCTCCGCCTCCCGGAAGACGGGAGCCTTGGTCATGTATTTCACCACCACGTCGGACACGGCGTCCTCGGCGTCAGCCCGGTTGCCCAGGATGGAAAAGCAGAGCTTATAGAGTTGGTCCCCATAGGTGAGGACAAGTTGCTCCAGGTCCTCGTCCGCCGGCCGCACGGACAAGCTGTTCATGGGGCATCGCCTCCTTTCTGCCAGATACACGTTGGGCGAGTTATAGGTGTGAAAAAGGGGGGGCAAGGCCCCGATACAGCAGGATACTGCATCTTGCGGAGCAAGACAAGATATGGGGGAAGAAGCGTTAGCAATCCCCGTGGGAAAGTGCAAAAAATCTGCCCGTTCCAGGCCCCCTTCTGGTGAAAACCATGAAAAAATGAATTTTTTGAAAAATCGAGTGCCAATTCTCTCCCGGACCCTTGACTTTTCCGGGGGGAAGTGCTACAGTACGTTTAGCACTCAGGGAGATTGAGTGCTAAAACATGAATCCAACGGCGAAAGGAGGCCCCTGGCACATGGAACTGTCGGAGCGAAAGAAGCAGATCCTCCGGGCGGTGGTGGAGAACTACATCCAGACCGCCGATCCGGTGGGCTCCAAGGCCATTGTGGCCTCCTCCGGGCTGAAAGTCTCCTCCGCCACCATCCGCAACGAGATGGCCGAGCTGGAGAATATGGGCCTGCTGGAGCAGCCCCACACCTCCGCCGGGCGCATCCCCTCCCCCAAGGGCTACCGGCTCTACGTCAACGAGCTCATGGAGGAGCACCGCCTGTCCATGCAGGAGGCCCGGAAGATCAACGACGCCCTGAACCTGAAGATCCGGGAGATGGACCAGGTGATGACCGAGGCCGGGAAGATCATCTCCCAGCTCACCAAGTATCCCACCTTCGCCCTGACCAAGGGGACCAAGCAGGCCGTCATCACCCGGTACGACCTGCTGATGGTGGAGGACAACGCCTTCATCGCCGTCCTCATGACCGACACCCAGGCGGTAAAGAACAAATACTTTCGCCTGCCCTCTCCCGTGTCCCAGACCCAGCTCCAGCTTCTGGGCACCCTGCTGAACACCTCCTTTACCGGCCTGACCCTGGCCCAGCTCCAGCCGGAGCTTGCCCGGGTGAGCAGCCACGCCGCCGGGGAGGCCTACGGCCCGATCAACCTGGTGGTGTCCTTCGCCATGGAGGTCCTGGAGGAGCTGGAGAGCAACGTGGTCCACACCGCCGGCATCCCCACCCTCCTGGCCCACCCGGAGTACCAGAGCCTGGAGAAGGCCGAGCCCCTGATGAACTACCTCTCGGAGATGGGCGGCGAGACCGCCAACCTGCCGGTGGTCCAGGGGGAGAACGTCCGCATCGTCATCGGCCCGGAGAACGTGGCCGACGAGCTCAAGGACTCCAGCGTCATCATGGCCAGCTACGACATCGGCGGCGGGATGCAGGGGGTCATCGGCGTGGTGGGTCCCACCCGGATGGACTACGCCGACCTGGCCGCCCGGCTGTCCTACTTCGCCGAGGGGCTGTCGAGGATGTTCGGCAAGGGGGAGATCCCGCCCCCCGGCGGCGACGGCGGCGACGAGGAACCGTAGACTTCGGGCAGAAGGCCCGTATAACATAACTCCAACCAAAGGAGGCACACACAGATATGAGTGAGAAGGAACCCAACCACAACGAAGAGCCTGAGATCCTGCTGGACGAGGTCCGGAAGGAGAAGGGCGAGGAGGCGGAGCCCCAGGAGGCCCCTGAGGCCAAAGCCGAGGCCGCCGAAGAGACCAGCGCGGAAGAGCTGGTGAAGGCCGCCGTCCGGGAGCAGGAGGACAAGTACCTGCGGCTGCTGGCGGAATATGACAACTACCGCAAGCGGAGCCAGAAGGAGAAGGAGAACGCCTGGACCTCCGCCAAGGCCGACGCGGTGAAGGAATTCCTGCCGGTCTTCGACAACCTGGAGCGGGCCATGAAGCAGGAAACCGCCGACGAGGCCTACGCCAAGGGCGTGGAGATGATCATGACCCAGTTCAAGGCCACCCTGGAGAAGCTGGGGGTCACCGAGATCCCGGCCCTGGGGCTGACCTTCGACCCCAACCTCCACAACGCCGTCATGCACATCGACGACGAGAGCTTCGGAGAGAACACCGTGGCCGAGGTCTTCCAGACCGGCTTCCAGATCGGAGACAAGGTCATCCGGCACGCTATGGTAAAAGTAGCAAACTAACTTCCCCTTGGCAAGGGGAGGCTTCAAGCTGTAAAACCATTCAACTAACATATACTACGTTACAATCTCACATTTTCTCAAAAGGAGGAACTTATTATGTCTAAGATCATCGGTATCGATTTGGGCACCACCAATTCCTGCGTCTCCGTGATGGAGGGCGGCGAGGCCGTCGTCATCCCCAACGCGGAGGGCAACCGCACCACCCCCTCCATCGTCGCCTTCTCCAAGGACGGCGAGCGCATGGTGGGCCAGGTGGCCAAGCGGCAGGCCATCACCAACCCCGACCGCACCGTCATCTCCATCAAGAGAGAGATGGGCTCCAACTACAAGGTCAACATCGACGGCAAGGCCTACACCCCCCAGGAGATCTCCGCCATGATCCTCCAGAAGCTGAAGGCCGACGCCGAGGCTTACCTGGGCGGCCCCGTCAGCGAGGCGGTCATCACCGTCCCCGCCTACTTCACCGACGCCCAGCGCCAGGCCACCAAGGACGCCGGCCGCATCGCCGGCCTGGACGTCAAGCGCATCATCAACGAGCCCACCGCCGCGGCCCTGGCCTACGGCGTGGACAAGGAATCCGACCAGAAGATCATGGTCTATGACCTGGGCGGCGGCACCTTCGACGTGTCCATCCTGGAGATCGGCGACGGCGTCATCGAGGTCCTGGCCACCGCCGGCAACAACCGCCTGGGCGGCGACGACTTCGACAAGTGCGTCATGGACTGGATGGTATCTGAGTTCAAGAAGACCGAGGGCATCGACCTGTCCGCCGACAAGGTGGCCATGCAGCGCCTGAAGGAGGCCGCCGAGAAGGCCAAGATCGAGCTGTCCGGCGTCACCTCCTCCACCATCAACCTGCCCTATATCACCGCCGACGCCACCGGGCCCAAGCACCTGGACCTGACCCTCACCCGGGCCAAGTTCAACGAGCTGACCGCCCACCTGGTGGAGGCCACCATGGGCCCCGTCCGCCAGGCCATGTCCGACGCCGGCCTGTCCGCCTCCGACCTCTCCAAGGTCCTGCTGGTGGGCGGCTCCACCCGCATCCCCGCCGTCCAGGAGGCCGTGAAGAAGATCACCGGCCAGGAGGGCTTCAAGGGCATCAACCCCGATGAGTGCGTGGCCATGGGCGCGGCCCTCCAGGGCGGCGTGCTGGTGGGCGACGTGAAGGGCCTGCTGCTGCTGGACGTCACCCCCCTGTCCCTGGGCATCGAGACCATGGGCGGCGTGAACACCAAGCTCATCGAGCGCAACACCACCATCCCCGCCAAGAAGAGCCAGATCTTCACCACCGCCGCGGACAACCAGACCTCCGTTGAGGTCCACGTCCTCCAGGGCGAGCGGGAGATGGCCCAGTACAACAAGACCCTGGGCCGGTTCCAGTTGGACGGCATCGCTCCCGCCCGCCGGGGCGTGCCGCAGATCGAGGTCACCTTCGACATCGACGCCAACGGCATCGTGAACGTCTGGTCACCTTCGACATCGACGCCAACGGCATCGTGAACGTCTCCGCCAAGGACCTGGGCACCGGCAAGGAGCAGCACATCACCATCACCTCCTCCACCAATATGTCCAAGGAGGACATTGAGAAGGCCGTCAAGGAGGCCGAGCAGTTCGCCGCCGAGGACGCCAAGCGGAAGGAAGAGGTGGACGCCCGGAACCAGGCCGACCAGCTCATCTACCAGAGCGAGAAGGCCCTGGACGAGATGAAGGATAAGCTGGACCCCGCCGAGGTCAGCGACCTCCAGAGCGGCGTCGACAAGGTGAAGGAGGCCCTGAAGGGCACCGACACCGAGGCCATCAAGGCCGCCACCGAGAGCCTGACCCAGTCCTTCTACAAGGTCAGCGAGAAGATGTACGCCCAGGCCAGCGCCGCCGCCGGCCAGCAGCCCGGCCCCGACATGGGCGGCGCGAACTTCGGCGGCCAGCAGCCCGGCAATGGCCCTGATGACGTGGTCGACGCTGACTATACTGTTGTAGACGACCAGTAATACCCTCTCTTGCCTCCCCTTGCCAAGGGGAGGTGCCCCGAAGGGGCGGAGGGGTGGAGACGTAGAGGATGTATCAGACGCAGCGGAAAGTATGCTGCGCTTCCACCCCTCAGTCGCCTGGGGCGACAGCTCCCCTTGCCAAGGGGAGCCATGCAAAGGCGCGGCTTTGCCGTCATTGATTCAACTATGACCCACCATCAGGGGGCAGGGATGACCTGTCCCCTACGGTCTTGTTTAGCGGGCGCTGTGCGCCCCGTCACCCATCCCACTGTGAGGTGAGTACCTATGGCTGAGAATAAAAGAGACTATTACGAGGTCCTGGGCGTGAGCAAATCCGCCACGGACGATGAACTGAAAAAGGCCTACCGCAAGCTGGCCAAGCAGAACCACCCCGACCTCAACCCCGGCGACAAGGAGGCCGAGGCCCGGTTCAAGGAGATCAACGAGGCCTACGAGGTCCTGTCCGACAAGGACAAGCGGGCCAAGTACGACCAGTTCGGCTTCGCCGGGGTGGACCCCAACTTCGGCGCGGGGGCCGGCGGCGGCTTCGGGGGCTTCGACATGGGGGACATCTTCGGGTCCTTCTTCGGGGGCTCCGGCTTCGGCGGCTTCGGGGGCTTCGGCGGCGGCGGACAGAGCCGCACCGGCCCCGCCAAGGGCAGGAACGTCCGCTCCGCCCTGACCCTTACCCTGGAGGAGGCCGCCTTCGGCTGTGAGAAGGAGGTCACCATCCAGCACATCGAGACCTGCGACGCCTGCAAGGGCTCCGGCTGCGCCGAGGGCACCACCGCCGAGGTCTGCCCCGAGTGCCACGGCTCCGGCTCCGTGCGGATGCAGCAGCGGACGGTCTTCGGCACCATGTCCACCACCACCGTCTGCCCCAACTGCCGGGGCGAGGGCAAGATCATCCACCAGCCCTGCAAGGCCTGCGGCGGCAGCGGCGGCCTGCGGAAGAGCAAGAAGGTCCCCGTGAAGATCCCCGCCGGCATCGACAACGGCCAGGCCATTTCCGTCCGGGGCCAGGGGGACATGGGCCACAACGGCGGCCCCGCCGGGGACCTGATCGTGGGCATCAACGTGAAGCCCCACGCCCAGCTCCGCCGGGAGGGCACCTCCATCTATCTGGATCAGACCGTGTCCTTCTTCCAGGCGGCCCTGGGGGCGGAGATCGAGATCCCCTCCCTGGACGGCAAGGTCAAGTGCAAGGTGGAGGCGGGCACCCAGCCCGGCACCACCCTGCGGCTGCGGGGGAAGGGCGTGCCCGTCCTCAACGGCCGGGGGCGCGGGGACCAGTTCGTCACCGTGAAGGTGGCGGTGCCCCGGAACCTCAGCGAGAGCCAGAAGGAGGCCCTGCGGCACTACGCCGAGGCCATGGGCGAGCTGGCCCCCACCGGCACCGAGGGCGGCGGGGAGGAGAAATCCTTCTTCCACAAGAAAAAGAAGAAATGACCGGCCCCATCAGAGAAAGGAACCGCTATGTTTTTGGCTGACTGCCACACCCACTCCTCCTGCTCGCCGGACTCCTCCACCCCCATGGTGGAGATGGCGAAGCGGGCGGTGGAATACGGCCTGACCGCCCTGACCCTCACCGACCACTGCGACCTGCTGGGCCTGGAGGGGGAGCGGACCCCGGACTACGACTGGGCCCCGGTGCTGGAGCAGCGGAAGGAGACCCTGGCCGCCTTCGGCACCAGGCTGGACCTGCCCATGGGGGTGGAGCTGGGGATGGCCTTCCTCTTCCCCGAGGCGGCGGATCAAATCCTGTCCCAGCCGGGGATCGACTTCGTCATCGGCGCGGCCCACAACCTCAGCGAGGAGGCCGGGGGCCGGGACTTCTATATGCTGGACTACGAGACCCCCCAGGACTGTTACACCGCCCTGGACGACTACTTTGCCTCCATGGTAAAGCTGGCGGCGGGGCCCCACTACGACGTGGTGGCCCACATCATCTATCCCCTGCGGTATATGCGCCACCGGCCCTTCCCCCTGCCCAGCCTCACCCGCTACCGGGACCAGATCCATGAGATCATGCGGCTGGCCAAGGACTCCGGCCGGGGCATCGAGATCAACACCTGGAAGGGGCAGACCCTGGGAGAATGGCTACCCCTGCTGAAGATGTACAAGGAGATGGGCGGCGAGATCGTCACCGTGGGGTCCGACGCCCACGCCCCGGAGCCCATCGCCAAGGGGGTCCCGGAGGCCTACCGGATGCTGAAGGATTGCGGCTTCCGCTACACCGCGGTGTATCACGAGAGAAAACCCGATTTCATCAAACTCAAATGAGGAGGACAATGCTATGAAAATCGCGCTGGGCTGCGACCACGGCGGCTATGACCTGAAGGAGCGCATCAAGACCTTCCTGGAGGGGAAGGGCTACACCTGCGAGGACTTCGGCACCTACAGCAAGGAGAGCTGCGACTACCCCGTCTTCGGCAAAGCCGCCGCCGAGGCGGTGGCCGACGGGCGGTGCGACAAGGGCATCGTCATCTGCACCACGGGCATCGGCATCTCCATCACCGCCAACAAGGTGAAGGGCATCCGCTGCGCCCTGTGCGCCGACTCCCTCTCCGCCGAGATGACCCGGCGGCACAACGACGCCAATATGCTGGCCATGGGGGCGGGCATCGTGGGCCCCAACCTGGCCGAGCGGATCGCCGAGGTCTTCCTGACCACCGACTTTGAGGGGGGCCGCCACGCCCGCCGGGTGGGCCTCATCACCGACATGGAGGCATAAATTCCCGGGAAAAGCAAAAAACCAAGGATGCAGGACTGTCAGGCCGGAAACGGGAGACAGACCCGGGAAATTCAGCCGTATTCCCCAAAAACCGGGGGATACGACTGTTGCTTTTTAGCGAAATTGTGGTATACTATAAACAGATAAAAGAACACCACCCATGGATAAGGAGGACATGGAAGCCCGTCACCGCCCCGCATGAACGGTCGGGTCGCTCCGGCGATCCGATAAGGTCAAACAACAGCCCGGTAGACTGTTGCTCCGAAAGAAGGGAGGGGAGCGTGATGAAGATCTACACCATTCGAGAACGGCCCGACCTGATCCCCGCCATGCTGGAGAGCCTGGAAGCCCATTGGCCCGCCTGCATGCCATGGATCAAGAAGCACATGGAAAAGGTCCTGGCGGACGAAGGCCCCGTCCCCGACGCCTGGATCGCCGTGGAGGACGGGAAGATCGTGGGGGGCTACACCCTGGCCATCAAGGAGCTGCTGTACAGCCAGGACCGGGGGCTGTGGATCGCCACCCTGTACATGGACCCGGCCTTCCGGGGGAAGCACCTGAGCCCCATCCTCATCGAGCACGCCCGACGACGGGGCGGCGAGCTGGGGTACGAGAAGATCTACCTGGCCACGGAGCACACCAACTACTACGAGAAGTACGGCTTCTACACCATCGGCCCCGACGCCTGCGCCTGGGGCGAGCCCACCCAGATGTTTGAGAACACCACCCTGCCGCCGAAGAAGGAGGGACAGGCCGCATGAAAAAGTCCATAGCGAAGTAAAACAGCGGAAGCGTTGAGGCTCCCGCTGTTTTTTGCGTGGCAATTGCGCTTCACTCGCGCGTCCGCCTTTCAGGCGAACACACTCCTTCCGCGAGAAGTATTTTTTCACCGGCAAATGGCCCAGGCCACCCTCTCTTGGCCTTCGGCCAATTCACCTTGGCCGGCGAAAAAATGATGATACTTTGTTCCGTTTTCTGCGGAAAACGGAACTCTGCGAGGCGCATTTTGTCCGTGCGTTACAAAAATAGCTCCGGCTGCTTTCTCGGCCAGGAGAACTGGTCCTCCAGCTCGGTTTTGTGGTAGAGGTAGTTGGGGTCGTCGAAAGACTTTGCCCCCACCGGGCAGTGCTTGACGCACCGGTTGCACTTCATGCACTTGCCGGTCATCTTCTTCTCGTCCTCGGGGTCGATGGACCCCAGGGGACATTGGGAAGCGCACAGGCCGCAGTGGGTGCAGGCCTCGGAGGTGACGGGGACCACCTTCAGGATGTTGATGGGGGCGCCGTGGCGGTCCCGGGGGGTGTAGTAGGGGCCCACGGGGTCATTGCCGGGGACGGTGACCGGGGTGAGGTCCCCGGCGGCCAGCTTCTTTGCCACGGCGTCGGCAAAGCCCCCGGCGACGGTCAGGTCGCTGACGTCGGGCCGGCCGGCGTTCTGGGTCCGGGAGAAGGCGTGCTGGCAGGAGAAGGCCCCCCCGGCGATGGGGATGAAGCCTCCGGCGGTGAGGGTGAGGGTCAGCTCCATGAGGGCGTCGTCATAGGCCCGGTTGCCGTAGCACACCACCGGCACGGCCAGGGCTCCGTTCCCCCGAAGGGAGGAGACGAATGGGATCAGCAGATTGGGCACCCGCCCGGCGTACACCGGAGTGCCCAGGACCACCAGGTCTCCGGGGCCGAAGGTCCTGGGCGCCTTCCGGGCCTGGGGGAGGGTGAAGTCGTAGGTCTCCAGGGGGGCGCCGGTCTGCCGGGCCAGCCGGGCGGCGATGCGGTTCACTACGGCCCGGGTGGTGTCGGTGGCGCTGAACCAGGCGGCCCACACGGTTTGTACGGTCATGAGGAAGCCTCCTTTTTGTCGTGTTTTGCTGTATGGATAAGTATATTATAGGGCGGCGGGGGAAAAAGTAAAGGGATACCGGGATGAGAAAAGGGTATTTCATTTTCTTTCCATCAATAGTATAATGGGACCGAAACATCTTCCCAGCCTGTCTGTTTCGGCGGAAAGGAGCTTCCATGGAACAGACTGTATCCCCCCCGCCGCCTCCGATATGGGGTGTGGCCCCTTGCTTTTCCTGTGTTTTTTACTTGCTTCAAGATAGATAGAAAGGACCCGCCTATGTCAACACCTCTTCCCAACCGCCGCGACCTGAAAGCCCGGGCCAAGCGGCTTATGCTCTCGCCCCTCAGCCTCCGGGTCACCCTGGCGGTGGTGGGGGCCTCCCTGGCCTTCTTCCTGCTGCGGCTCCTCCTCAACGGCACCCTCTCCTTCACCATGGCCAGCCTGGCCCAGTTCGGGGACACCACCTCCGGCATCTACGTCCTGGACGAGGGGATCAACGTCATCTTCCGCATGGACCTCACCGGCACCGTGGCAGCCCTGTCCGTGACCTACGCCCAGCTCCGGGTCTTCCTGCTGGTGAACCTGGCCTTCTTCCTCCTGCTCTCCCCTCTGCGGGCGGGGGCCATGGAGGCATACTGGCAGGTCACCGCCGGCCAGCGCCAGGGGACCGTGGCCGGCCTCCTGGCCTGGTTCACCCAGCCCGCCCGGCTGGTGAAGGCCTGGGCGGTCCAGTTCTGCCTCCAGGTGGGGGTGGGCGCCCTCACCTTTGTGGCCTCCACCCCGGCCATGTACCAGTTCTATCAGTTCTATTCCACCACCGCAAACTGGGGGTCCTATACCCTCTCCCGGCAGATGGTGCTGTGGTCGGCGGACTGCCTGGCGGTGCTGGCCATGCTCTTCGGCGTCTGGCTCCACAGCCTGCTGCTGCCCGTCCTCTACTGCCTGGCCGCCCACCCGGAGTACTCCCTGAAGGAGACCTTCCGCCGGGGGTTCCGGTCCGCCCAGGGCATCCGGGGCGGATTCTACCGGATGCGGCTGAGCTTTTTGCTCTGGTTCTTCCTCTCCCGGCTGACCTACGGGGCCATGGACTTCTTCGTCCTGCCCTACAGCAGCCTCACCGCCATGCTCTATCTCCAGGAGGGGGCGCGGCTCCGGGCCCGGCAGGGGCAGGAGCCCGCCGAGGAAGAAACCGACGCCCAGGCGGAGGATATCGGGGACGCTGCCTGGCCCCCGGTGGCGGATACCGCCTCCTGGCCGGAGGACAATACCCCCGTGGAGACCGCCGGCAGCGGGCCGGAGGACGAGCTCCCCGCGGAGGCCCCTGACAACTGGCCGGAGGACGATACCCCCGGGGAGACTCCCGACAACAGGGAGGATGACGGGGCCCCGGCGGACGACGCCTGGGCTTCCGATCCCGCTCCCGACGGGGGACCCGACACAGATGAGCCCCAGGACACCCCCTCCCTGTGGGAGAACTGGGAGAGAGAAGGGGAGGACAGACCATGAAAAAGAAACACACCCAGGTCCGGGTGATCTACTGGATCATCATCGCCATCGGCAGCGGAGCCCTGGGGATCTACATGACAAAGACCCAGTGGAACACCGCCGTGCTGGCCCTGTGGCTGGTGGTGATCTTCCTGGGGGCCATGGCGGTGGAGATGCTGTGGTTCCGCAGCCTGGGGAAGAAGGTCGCCGCCCTCACGCCCCTCCTGCGCACCGACCCGGACAAGTACATCGCTGGCATCGAGGACTTGTTGGGGGACGTGCGCTCCCTGGGGGTCCAGCAGACAAGGTGCATCAACCTGGCGGCGGCCTGCTGCGAGAAGGGGGACTACGCCAAGGCGGTGGACTATCTCACCAGCCTGGACCCCCGGCGCATCCCCGCCGTGAACCAGGGGGCCTACTGGGCGGACCTGGCCCTGGCCCGGTTCCACCTGGGGCAGAACGAGCAGGCCCGGGCGGTCATCGACGGCAACGCCGACCTCTTCACCCGGATGAAGGACAGCCGGGGCCTTGGGGGGCTGGCGGCGGTGCTGTCGGTATACTACGCCAAGTCCAAGGGGGACCTGGAGCTGGCCTGGGAGCGGTACTACGCCGCCCGGGAGGCCTGGCCCGATCCCTCCACCCAGAAGGAGCTGGACCAGCTAGAGACCAAGCTCCGGGGATAACGAGAAGGGAAGGAATGCTATGCTGCTCCATGTACTGGCCGTGGGGGACGTGTGCTCCGACGTGGGCCTGGACTGCCTCCACCGCCATCTGCGCCAAATAAAGAAGCTCTACGAGATCGACTTCACCGTGGTCAACGGGGAGAACGCCGCCGGCCTGGGGCTCCTGCCCCGCCACGCCGACGAGCTCTTCGACGCCGGGGCCGACGTGATCACCCTGGGGAACCACACCTGGGACAAGCGGCAGATCGCCGACTATCTGGATCAGTCCCCTTACATCCTCCGGCCCGCCAACTTCTCTCCCCGGACCCCCGGGCGGGGGTTCGGGATCTATGAGGGTCCCCGGGGCCTGCGGATCGGGGTGCTGAACCTCATGGGCCGGTTCGAGCTGAACAGCAACCTGTCCTCCCCCTTTGACATGGCCGACAAGGTCCTGGCGGGGGAGGGGAAGGAGGCCGATGTGGTCCTGGTGGACTTCCACGCCGAGGCCACCAGCGAGAAGGGGGCCATGGGCTGGTATCTGGACGGCCGGGTCTCCGCCGTGTGGGGGACCCACACCCACGTCCCCACCGCCGACCAGCAGATTTTGCCCAAGGGCACCGGCTTTGTCACCGACCTGGGGATGACCGGGCCCATTCACTCCATCCTGGGGGTAAAGCCCGAGGTCTCCATCAACCGCTTCCTGGGGGGGATGCCCATGCGGTACGAGCCCGGCCCCGCCCCGGGGAAGCTCAACGCCGTCCGCTTCGTCATCGACACCGACACCCGCGCCTGCGTGGAGGTGGCCCGGTGCGACCTGCTGGACTGAGGGGAGGGGCCCATGGATTCTCTCTTCCTCTGTCCCGTCTGCGGGAAGGCCCTGGACCGGCAGGAGACGGGCTACCGCTGCCCCGGCGGCCACAGCTTTGACAAGGCCGCGGCGGGGTATGTCCACCTCCTCCCCGCCAACAAAAAGCACGCCAAGGACCCCGGGGACGACAAGGGCATGGCCGCCGCCCGGAACCGCTTCCTCTCCGGGGGCTGGTACGCCCCCCTCCGGGACCGTCTGGCGGAGCTGGCCCTCCGCTACACCCCGGACCGGTGCGTGGTCCTGGACGCCGGCTGCGGCGAGGGGTACTACACCGCCGGGGTCTATGCCGCCCTGAAAAAGGCCGGAAAGCAGGTGAAGCTGGCGGGGGTGGACCTGTCCAAGCACGCCCTGAAAAAGGCCGCCAAGCGGGAGAAGGACGGGGAGTTCGCCGTGGCGTCGGTGTACGGCCTGCCGGTGGCGGACCGCTGCGTCCACCTGCTCCTCAACTGCTTCTCTCCCCTGGCCCTGGAGGAGTTCCTCCGGGTCCTCCGGCCGGGCGGGGTCTACTTCTATGTGGTGCCGGGGGCGCGCCATCTGTGGGAGCTCAAGGAGGTCCTCTATGACGACCCCTACCCCAACACGGAAAAGCTGACCCCCTATCCGGGGCTGACCTACCAGGAGGTGGCGGAGGTGGACGAGGTCCTCCGTCTGCCCGATCAGCAGACCATCTCCGACCTGTTCCAGATGACGCCCTACTTCTGGAAGACCCCCAAAAGGGGGGCGGAGCGCCTGGCGGCCCTGGATGGGCTGGAGGTGACGGCCTCCTTCCGCATCCATGTGTTTCGGAAGGACGGATGATACAAAAAACAGCGTTTCCAATGGCTTGCGGGCCCGGGAAACGCTGTTTTGTTATTGTGAGCAGTAATACTATTCCCAAATTAAAAACTTTAATTTGGGAATAGTATCAAACGCGCCTTCGGCGCTATAAAAAGCTTTTCAAGCTTTTTAATTGAGACTAGGCCTTGTTTGAAAAATAGGCAGTATGACCAATGGCGAGGGATATTTTCGCCAGATGAAGCAAAATT
>CACZKM010000072.1 GCA_902781745.1 Oscillospiraceae bacterium | reverse complement strand
GTGCGCCAGACCGTACATACGCCTTTAGGCGTAGCTAGTAAACAAGGGCAGGGCCCGCATATGAAAAACCCCCGGCTGAGCCGGGGGATATTTATTATGCCGTTTTTTACTTGAAGTAGGAGATCAGGCCGATGATGAACACCAGGAAGAAGAGGATGGGCAGCACATAGGTCATGTAGCCGCGGATCCAGGCGGGGACCTTCAGGCCCTTGCCGGTGTTGGCCTCCTTGAGGAAGGGCGTCCAGTTCCAGCCCTTCTTGGAGGTGACGAAGAGGACGAAGCAGACAGAGCCCAGGGGCAGCATCAGGTTGCTGACGATGAAGTCCTCCAGATCCAGGAAGCCGGTGCCGGCGCCCAGAGGCTGGATGCCGGAGAGGACGTTGAAGCCCAGGGCGCAGGGGAGGGAGAGGAGGAACATCAGCACCACGTTGATGCCGCAGGCCTTCTTCCGGGACCAGCCGAAGGCGTCCATGCAGCAGGAGATGATGTTCTCGAAGACTGCGAAGACGGTGGACATGGCGGCGAAGGTCATGAAGATGAAGAACAGGGTGCCCCACAGCCGGCCCATGGGCATGCTGTTGAACACGTTGGGCAGGGTGACAAAGATCAGGCTGGGGCCGGCGCCCACCTCCACGCCGTGGGTGAAGCAGGCGGGGAAAATGATGAGGCCCGCCACGATGGCCACGAAGGTGTCCAGGATGGTGACGGTGACCGACTCGCCCATGAGGGCCCGGTCCTTGCCGATGTAGCTGCCGAAGATGGCCATGGAGCCGATGCCCAGGCTCAGGGTGAAGAAAGCCTGGTTCATAGCCCCCACCACCACGTTGCCGACGCCGATCTCCTTCATCTTGCCCAGGTCGGGCTTGAGATAGAAGGTCAGGCCCTCCTTGGCCCCGTCCATGGTAAAGCTGTGGATGGCCAGGATGACCATGATGGCGAGCAGAGCCAGCATCATGTACTTGTTGACCTGCTCCAGGCCCTTGTCCAGCCGGAAGGAGCAGACAAAGAAGCCGATGACCACCACGATGGCCATGAAGCCCACCATGCCGCCGGGGCTGGCGCACACCGCGCCGAATTCCTCGCCCACCTGGTCGGGGGTCATGCCCTCAAATCGGCCGGAGGCGGTGCCCACGAAGTACTGGATCATCCAGCCTGCCACGGAGGTATAGAACATCATGAGGACGTAGTTGCCGATCATGGACAGGAAGCCGTGGATGTGCCACTTGGTGCCCTTGGGCTCCAGCTCCTGATACAGCCGCACGGGGCTCTTCTGGGCGGCACGGCCCAGGGAGAACTCCACGGTCATCACCGGGATGCCCATCAGGATCAGGAAGATCAAATAGAGGAGCACGAAGGCCCCTCCGCCGTACTGGCCGGTCATGTAGGGGAACTTCCACACGTTCCCGATGCCGATGGCGCAGCCGGCGCTGAGAAGCAGGAAGCCAAGCCGGCTCCCCAATCTCTCTCTTTGCATACACGAAAACTCCTTTTCACTTTTCTAGGTGCTGGGGAAAGCATACTTATTGTACCCGTTTCTCCATTGTTTGGCAAGTTTTTTCTTATAATACTAATTATCGATTAAAATGTTTAAAAAACATTTTAATCGCCCACGGCAGATTCTGTGAACGGCTTTCTTCGCCGCACATCCGTGCGGCGGCCATGGGCATAGCCCATGGTAATAAAAACATATGAAATGTTTTTATCAAGAAATAGTATAAAACAATTATATTTTGCAATTTGAACCGGAAAAAGGGAAAAATCGGAGGCTCCCCCGAAAAATGCGCAGGCTGCCTCGAATCCTATAACAGGACCCGGCGGCGGACCGAGGAAAAAGTGAAAAAAATTATCTTGGATTAAAGGTTCGTTCAAGATTTCCGCCGTATCCTTACCCCAGAAACAAAAAGACAGAACCTGAATCTCCGAAGGGGATGTTCAGAAAGGAGACTTGCGATATGGCATACCAAGCGGTATTCAAGCGCAAAGAGATGAAATACCTTCTCACCGCCCAGCAGTATCAGCGGCTGATGAAGGAGCTGGCGGACCGAATCGTCCCGGACGACTTTCCGGTCAGCGCCATTTCCAACCTGTATTACGACACCCCGGACTTCCGCCTCATCCGGACCTCTCTCCAAAAGCCCAAGTATAAAGAGAAGCTCCGTCTGCGGTGCTACAAGGTCCCCAACGCCGACACCCAGGCCTTTCTGGAGATCAAGAAAAAGGCCATGGGTATCGTCTACAAGCGCCGGGAGAGCCTGCCCTACCGCCGGGCCCTGGATTACCTGGCGGGGAAGGGCCCCGGGGGCGACAGCCAGATCTTCCGGGAGCTGGACTGGATGCTCAAGTCCTACAGGAACCTGGCCCCGGCCATGTTTCTCTCCTACGACCGCCTGTCCTTCAAGGGGAAGGAGGACCCCTCCGTCCGCCTGACCTTCGACCGGAACATCCTCTGGCGGACCACCGCCCTGGACCTGTCCGCGGGCGCCTGGGGGGAGCCTCTGCTCCGGCCCGGCCAGCGGCTCATGGAGATCAAGATCTCCAACGCCATGCCCCTGTGGCTGTCCGACGCCCTGGCCAAGTGCCGGATCTATCCGGTGAGCTTTTCCAAGTACGGCAAGGCCTACGAGACGCTCCTGTACCGGGAGCGTTACGGGAAGGAGGAAGTAAAATATGCTTGACGGACTGTTTGCCAGTCTCTACGGGGACACCACCACCGCTTCCATGTTCCTGATCTCCGCGGCGGTGGCCCTGGTCCTGGGCTGGGTCATTGCCGTGGTCAGCCGCAAGACCAACAACGGCAGCGACAGCCTCTTCGGGGCTCTGATCTTCCTGCCCTTTCTGGTGCAGCTTGTCATCATGCTGGTCAACGGGTCCGTTGGCACCGGCGTGGCGGTGATGGGCGCCTTCAGCCTCATCCGCTTCCGCTCCGCCCCGGGCTCCGCTCAGGACATCGCCGTGATCTTCCTGGCCATGACCGTGGGCCTGGCCTGCGGCATGGGCTACATCGGCCTGGCCGTCCTGGCCACCCTGGTGGTCTGCGGCGTCAGCCTCATCCGCTGGGCCGTCCCCTCCGGCCGGGGCGGCGCGGACCGGGAGCTGAAGATCACCATCCCCGAGGACATGGACTACACCGACCTCTTCGACGACCTCTTCGCCTCCTACACCACCCAGCACAGCCTGACCTCTGTGAAGACCGCCAACATGGGCAGCCTTTACAACCTGCACTACCGCATCCGTCTGAAGGATGTGTCCCGGGAGAAGGCCTTCCTGGACGACCTCCGCTGCCGGAACGGCAACCTGGAAATAGCCTGCGCCCATGTCTCTGTCGGCAAGGAAGGCAAGGAGACCCTGTAACATGAAAGGAGATATCCCAATGATGAAGCAACTCGTTCCCAAACAGAGCGCGGCCCTTACCGCGGGCCTCTCCTTCCTGGCGGCGGTGCTCTTGGCGGTGGGCTTTTCCACTACCTCGGCCCAGGCCGCCGAGCCTGCGGCCACCTTTACCTTCACCGATTCCGCCGTCACCGCTGCCGGCGGGACCTCCGGCTATGAGATCGACGGGACCGACCTGACCATCACTTCCGCCGGCACCTATGAGATCACCGGCTCCTGTGCCGACGGCAGCGTCACCGTCAAGAAGGGGACCACCGGCGTCACCCTGGTCCTCAACGGCCTGACCCTTACCTCCACCGACTCCGCGGCGTTAAGCTGCAACAAGGAGACGGAGGTCACGGTCCAGCTCACCGGCACCAGCACCCTCACTGACGGAGAGGACATCGCCGACGAGGCCGAATCCTCCTTTGACGGCGCGGCTGTCAAGGTCAAGAGCGACGGCAAGCTCACCATCACCGGCACCGGCACCCTCAACGTCAACGGCGCCTGCAAAAACGGGATCAAGGGCGCGGCCAATGCCACCGTCACCGTTGCCGGCGGGACCCTCAACGTCACCGCCGAGAACAACGGCATTGCCTGCGACAACGCCGTGGTCATCACCGGCGGCACGGTCACCGTCACCGCCGGCAACGACGGGATCAAGGCCGAGCCCGACGAGGGCGATACCACCTCCGCCGGCACCGTCACCATCTCCGGCGGGACCCTCAAGATCACCTCTGTCGGCGACGCTGTCCAGTCTGTCGGAGACATGACCATCTCCGGCGGAACCTTCCAGGTTACCAGCGAGGACGACGCCTTCAAGTCCGCCGCCAACCTCACCGTCACCGGCGGGACCTTTACCATCAGCGCCGCGGACGACGGCATGAGCGCCGATTATATCCTGACCGTGGGGACCAAGGGCGCATCCGCCGGCCCGACCGTCACCATCAGCAAGTGCACCGAGGGACTGGAAGGGGCCGCGGTGAATCTCTATAGCGGCAAGGCCGCCATCACAGCCAGCGACGACGGCGTCAACGCCGCCAACAGCGACCTGACCGGCTACGCCTACGCCATCAACGTCACCGGCGGGACCTGGACCGTCAACGCCAACGGCGACGCCATGGACTCCAACGGCAGCATCACCATCACCGGCGGCCTGACGGAGCTCTACGGCGCGCCCAACAACGGCAACAACGCCCTGGACTATGAGGGCGTCTGCACCGTCACCGGCGGCACCCTCTTCACTGTGGACTGCACGGGCATGAACCAGGTCCCCTCCTACGGGACCTACGTGGTCTTCGGGAAGACCGGCGGCATGGGCATGGCCCCCGGCGGCCAGATGCCCCAGACCGGGGAGAACGGCCAGATGCCCGAGCCCCCTGCCGGCATGACGCTTCCGGATCTCTCCGGCGGCCAGAGCGGCCAGCGTCCGCAGTTCCCTGCCACGACAGAGGGTATGACGATGCCCAACCAGGGCGGCGGGTCCAGCGGCCAGCAGGGAGGTTTCCCCGGCGGGATGAATAACAACGCTGTGGATACCAGTGCTGTCAGCATCCGGTCCGGCAGCAAGATCGTGATCAAGGACAGCAGCGGCAACACCCTGTACAGCGCCACCGGAACCAAGACCGCCAACTGCGTCATGCTGGCCTCCGCTGACCTGACGGCAGGGGAGACCTACACCCTGTATGTAGACGGCGAGGCCGTGGCCACCGCCGAGGCGGCGGAAGGGACCGGCCAGGGCGGCTTCACTCCCGGCGGCGGGCAGATACCCGGCCAGCAGGGCCAGCAACCCGGTCAGGAGGGGACCCAACCCCCCGCCCAGCCGGAGCAGGGCCAGCAGCCTGCCCAGCCGGGGCAGACCGGTCAGACCGGCGCCGGCTATACCGACGTGGCGGACGACGCCTGGTACGCCGATGCGGTGAACTATGTCACCCAGCAGAAGATGATGCAGGGCACCGGCAGCGCCACCTTCTCTCCCAACGCCGCGACCACCCGGGCCATGGTGGTGACCATTCTCTACCGCCTGGAAGGTTCCCCGGCGGTGACCTCCAGCAGCTATACCGACGTGAGCAGCGATTCCTGGTATGCCGACGCGGTGGCCTGGGCCGAGGCAAACAATATCGTCCAGGGGACCGGCAGCGGAAAATTCAGCCCCGATTCCTCCGTCACCCGGCAGCAACTGGCCGCCATCCTCTACCGTTACGCCCAGTACAAGGGCTATGACGTGAGCCAGACCGCGGACCTCTCCGGTTTCCGGGACGGGACTCAGGTCCAGAGCTACGCCCGGACCGCCATGGAGTGGGCCTGTGGCGTGAAGCTCATACAGGGCGCCGACAACAACGCCCTCCTGCCCGCCGGCAGCGCCACCCGGGCCCAGGTCGCTACCATCCTCCAGCGCCTGTGTGAAACAATTGCGAAATAAATCGAAACAAAGAGACAGCACAAGAAAAAGCAGGCCGGCTTTCCGTTGGGAAGGCCGGCCTGCTTTTCTGTCAAGGGAACACCGGAATCATCTGGGATCAGAGGACTGCGGCGGTTATCTCTTTTTGTAAAGGACCAGTTCGGGATTCGTTCCCTCTTTCTCATACGTACAAACCAGGATGAACTCCATATTCGCCAGGACGCCGAAGCACCGCTCCCCGCCAAACTCGGATTCCAACTGGTTCCCCAGATAGGTCGTCTGGTCATCCAGGAATTTCACCTGGTCGCCGTTGGGAAGACGGTAGGCGAGATTTACAGATTGCCCCACAAGGGCGTTCAGCTTCTCCACCCTGGGCATTCCCTCGATATGCAGGCCGTTGATCTCTTCGATCAGCTTCTGCTTAAAGACCTCAAACTGCCCGTTGTCGCTGAGCTCCTCATATCGCTTCCAGTAATCCAGCGTCGGCAGAAGCTGCTTCAGATAGGCCCGGGCCTGCGCTTCGGAAAAGCTTTCGTTTACCATGTGCCGGACGCAGACGTCGATGAGATCGTCCATGTCGCCGTAGGTATACGTCCCATCGGCGTAGCACCATTTGCAGTAGTTTTCGTTGGGAGTCCCGTCCTTTTCCCGGCTGATCAGCGCGTCCTCAAGAGGCATGCCGCAGCACTGGCAGATGAGCCGGCGGGGGGCTCCCAGCAGCGTGTTGATGGAAACATCGAACAGCTTGGAAAGAAGCTTCAGGGTTTCGGTGTTGGGGACCGTTTCCCCGTTTTCCCAGCGGGACACCGCCTGCCGGGTCACAAAGACCTTTTCGGCCAGGTCATCCTGGGACAGGCCGCGCTTGGTCCGAAGATCGAAGATGACGTCTTTTGTATCCATGTGAGCACCTCCTTGCGGTTAGTATAGCACCGGGATGCGGAAATGAAAAGCAACCCGCTGTTGCGCATCGCTTTCCATGGTGCTCGATCGGTGGTCGAAGGATAAGAAAAATCCCTCAAAGCCATGTGCTTCAAGGGATTTTCTGGCGGAGAAGGAGGGATTCGAATTGCTAAGGAGGAATGTTTTATAACATTTTTGATGTAAAAACGTGATATTTTGTCTAAAATCAGTGAAATTTCGTACCTGTCTGTACCCATGTTTCTACTATGTTTCAACCTATA
>CACZKM010000071.1 GCA_902781745.1 Oscillospiraceae bacterium | reverse complement strand
TTGAACGGCTTTCTTCGCCGCACATCCGTGCGGCGGCCATGGGCATAGCCCATGGTAATAAAAACATATGAAATGTTTTTATCAAGAAATAGTATAAGTTAGTGATTATATATGTGTATACCGCATAGAAACTGGAGGAAACCCTATTATGGCAAGAACGTTACAGGATGTATTGAAGCTCTGTGAGGAGAAGGAAGTCAAGATCGTTGACTTCAAGATGACCGACATCGACGGCCGCTGGCGCCACCTGAGCATCCCCGTGGAGCGGCTCAACGAGGACACCATGATCTACGGCATCGGCTTCGACGGCTCCAACTACGGCTACGCCCCCGTGGAGAGCAGCGACATGGTCTTTGTCCCCGATCTGGATTCGGCCACCATCGACCCCTTCTCCGAGGTCCCCACTCTGACCATGATCGGCGACGTGATGATCATCGACCGCCCCGAGAACCGGCCCTTCGACCAGTATCCCCGCAACGTCACGAAGCGGGCCATCGCCTACATGAAGGAGCAGGGCGTGGCGGACACCATGATCGTGGGCCCCGAGTACGAGTTCTACATCTTTGATAACGTGGAGTTCTCCACCCGTCCCGAGGAGTCCGGCTTCTCCATCGAGGCCTGCCAGGCCGAGTGGAGCACCGGCAACAACGGCTATCAGGTCCGCCACAAGGCCGGCTACCACACCAGCCTCCCCCTGGACGTGAACCAGGACCTCCGCAACCGGATGTGCCTGCTGCTGGAGGACTGGGGCGTGAAGGTCAAGTACCACCACCCCGAGGTGGGCGGCCCCGGCCAGATGGAGATCGAGGTGGAGCTGGGGGAGATGACCCACATGGCCGACAACACCATGGTGGCCAAGTACGTCATCAAGAACGCCGCCGCCGAGGAGGGCTGCACCGCCACCTTCATGCCCAAGCCCGTGGCCGGCGAGGCCGGCAGCGGCATGCACGTGCATATGCACCTGTTCAAGGACGGCGAGCCCATCTTCTACGACGAGAAGAACTACGCCCAGCTCAGCGACCAGGCCCTGTGGTTCATCGGCGGCATGCTGACCCACGCCTCCTCCCTGTGCGCCCTGACCAACCCCTCCACCAACTCCTACAAGCGCCTGGTGCCCGGCTTCGAGGCCCCTGTCACCGTGGGCTACGCCATGGCCAACCGCTCCGCCGTGGTCCGGATCCCCGCCTATGCCAAGGCCCCCAAGAACAAGCGGTTCGAGCTGCGGAACCCCGACGGCACCTGCAACCCCTACTATGCCTTCGCCGCCATCCTCATGGCCGGCCTGGACGGCATCAAGAACAAGATCGATCCCCACGAAAAGGGCTGGGGTCCCTACGACTTCAACCTCTACACCCTCTCCGAGGAGGAGAAGGCCCAGATCGACAGCCTGCCCAAGACCCTGGACGAGGCCCTGGACGCCCTGGAGGCCGACCACGACTACCTCACCGCCGGCGGCGTCTTCCCCGAGCGCCTCATCGAGATCTGGATCGAGCGCAAGCGGGGCGAGCTGGACGAGATGAGCAAGATCCCCACCCCCGTGGAGTTCTCCATGTACTACGACCTGTGATCGTTTGATACTATTCCCAAATTAAAAACTTTAATTTGGGAATCCGCGTGCTGCGCACGCGCATGCCGCGCAAGCGCGTCATACCGTCAGCTGTGCATAAGTTCGACTAACGAAATCGTAGATTTCGAGTCTCACTTATCATGCAGTCTCAAACGCGCCTTCGGCGCTATAAAAAGCTTTTCAAGCTTTTTAATTGAGACTAGTATGAGCGAACTTATTTGTTTATAAAAAAACTCCCTGGCCGAAGCCAGGGAGTTTTTTGATGCGCAGGAAGGGGGAGAAGAAGATCACTTCTTCTCGTTGTAAGCCTTGATGCCCAGAGCCAGCAGGTCCATGGCCCGCTCCAGGTCGGCCTGCTTGAGGACGTAAGCGATGCGGATCTCGTTCTTGCCCTTGCCGGGGGTGCCGTAGAAGGGCTCGCCGGGGGCGAACATCACGGTGTCGCCGTTGTCCTCGAACTCCTCCAGCAGCCACTGCTGGAACTTGTCCGCGTCGTCAACGGGCAGAGCGGCCATGATGTAGAAGGCGCCCTTGGGCTCCTCGCAGATCACGCCGGGGATCTCCTTGAGCTTGCTCACCACGGTGTCGCGGCGGCGCTTGTACTCGTCGCGGACGGCGGCGAAGTACTCGGGACCCACCTGATACAGGGCGGCGGAGGCGATCTGGTCCAGGGTGGCCACGGACAGACGGGCCTGGCAGAACTTCATGGCCTCGGCCAGCAGGTCGTGGTTCCGGGTCAGGATGCAGCCCACACGGGCGCCGCAGGCGGAGAACCGCTTGGACACGGTGTCGATGACGATGACGTTCTCCGCGGCGTCGGTGTACTCGCCGAAGGACTGGAGGGGCTCGCCGGCATAGACGAACTCACGATAGGCCTCGTCGCCGATGATGAACAGGCCGTGCTCCTTGGCGATGTCGCACATCATCCGCTGCTCCTCGGGGGTCAGGACCACGCCGGTGGGGTTGCCGGGGTTGGTGCACATGATGGCCCGGGTGTGCTCGTTGATCTCCGCCTCGATCTTGGCGCGGTCGGCGTAGCGATAGCCCTCCTCAGGGGAGGTGGGGATGGGATGGATCTTGCCGCCGGTGACGTTGACCATGGTGCTGTAGTTGGGATAGAAGGGCTCGGGGATGAGGATCTCGTCGCCGTCGTCCAGGATGCAGTTGAGGATGATGGACAGGGCCTCGCTGCCGCCGGTGGTGATGAGGATCTCGTCCTTCTGGAAGGGCATATTCAGCTTGGCATAGTAATCCTGGATGGCGTCGATGAGCTCAGGCATACCAGGGGAGGGCGCGTACTCCAGGACGGGGAGTTGGAAATTGCGGACGGCCTCGAAATACTGGGGGGGCGTCTCGATATCGGGCTGGCCGATGTTCAGGTGATAGATCTTGCGGCCCTTTTCCTGGGCGGCCACCGCGAAGGGGTGGAACTTCCGCATGGGGGAGAGCCCGCACTTCATTGCTTTGCTGGAAAACTTCATGTCCTTACCTCCAATTTATGTATCTGTCGGCAATCGAACAGATCGGGGTCTTACATACGATCCCTATTGTACGTCCCGAGAAACAGAATGTCAATTCCCCAAAGAAAGATTTCCGGGGAAGTCGAAAAAAATGAAAAGTTTTCCTTCCGTATTGGAAAAAAGTGTGATACAATACTTTGTAACTAAATGTGACCGTCCTGTAACTTTTTTCGCAGGAGGAGAGGAGGGCCTATGAAACGCGTGCTCTTGCCCATCGACGGCAGCGACCGCAGCCGCCGGACGGTCCGGATGCTCCGGACCCTGTACCGACCGGAAGACGTCAAGGTCATCCTGGCCACCGTGGTGGCCCGGGAGGAGCGGCTCGAGTCAGAATACATCCGCAAGCGGTGGAAGGACTCCGCCGAGGAGATCTTCGGCCAGGTCCTGGATCAGCTTGCGGGCTACGACGTGGAGACCGTCCTGCTGGAGGGCAATCCCGGCGCGGAGATCGTCCGCTACGCCCAGGAGGCGGGGATAGATCAGATCATGATGACCCGCTCCAGCCGGGGGCCTCTGCGGAAGCTGGGCTCCGTGGCCTCCTACATCGTCAAGCGGGCCCCCAGCCAGGACCTGATCATCATGCACGAGATGAAGGAGGACCGGACCGGGCAGTAGTCCCGGGAAAACCGTCCCTTTGCCCCTTGCAGTTCAGGGGAGAAAGTGGTATCGTGTATCTCCCATATTCATAGAAAAACGCTCTTATTATCGTGATCCTTCCAGCCTGCGCTGGATGCCACCCTAAGCCAAAGAATCCCTTGAGAGGTGAATGCCATGGAAAAGAAATCGGCCCGTACCGGGCTGCGACGCGCGGTGTCGCTGGTCCTTGCCCTGGTGATGGCCCTGTCCGTGAGCCTGCTGCCCGCCGCGGCGGTGACCCAGCAGGACATCGCCAACCTGAAAAGCAAGGCCCAGAGCCTGAACAGTCAAAAGGCCCAGATCCAGTCCCAGATCAACAGTCTGGCCAACTCCAAGAGCAACGCCATGCAGAAAAAACAGCTCCTGGAGCAGAAGATCAACGTCCTGCGGGACCAGATCGCGGTCTCGGAGCAGACCATTTCCTCTCTGACCGTCCAGATCGAGCAGAAGGAGAAGGAGCTGGCCGAGGCCAAGGCGGAGGAGGAACGGTATTTCAACCTCTTCTGCGAGCGGGTCCGCTCCATGGAGGAGGACGGAGAGATCTCCTACTGGGAAGTGATGTTCCAGGCCAAGACCTTCTCCCAGCTTCTGGACCAGGTGAACAAGGTCGGCGAGATCATGGACTATGACAACGAGATCATGGACCAGTTGGAAGCCGCCCGGGAGGCCGTGGCCAAGGCCAAGAGCGAGCTGGAGCAGAGCAAGCGGGAGGAGGAAGCCGCCCGGAACGCCCTCCAGTCCCAGAAGGCCGAGCTGGACGCCGAGGTGGGCCAGGTCAATTCCCTGATCGCCCAGATCAACAACCAGTCCGCCGCCTATGCCAACCAGATGGAGGATCTGAACGCCAGCGCCAGCGAGATCGACCAGCAGATCAAGCAGGCGGAGAAGGCCTATGCCGCCCAGTTGGAAGCCCAGCGGAAGGCTGAGGAGGCCCGGAAGCAGGCCGCCGCAGCAGCCGCCGCCCAGCAGAAGGCCCAGGCCGCCGCCGCGGCCAAGAAGGCGGCAGCGGACGCCGCAGCGGCCCGGTCCGCCGCCCAGGCGGCGAACAACGCGGCGGCAAGCGCCACCAAGAGCAATACCTCCAGCTCCACCGCCCCGGTCGATACCTCCAACATTTCCAGCTCCGGCGGCTGGCACTGGCCTCTGTCGGGCTACACCCGTATCGCCTCGCCCTACGGCTACCGGATCTGTCCCTTCCACGGCAGAGAGCTCCACCGGGGCGCGGATATCACCGCCCCCGGGGGCACGCCCATCATGGCGGCCCGCAGCGGCGTGGTGCTGGTCTCCACCTACGGGTCCTCCTACGGCAACTACGTGACCATCGCCCACAGCGACGGCACCCGCAGCCTTTACGCCCATATGTCCTCCCGGGCCATCTCCGCGGGGAGCACCGTGTCCGCCGGTCAGGTCATCGGCTATGTGGGCTCCACCGGCAGCGCCACCGGCAACCACCTCCACTTTGAGATCTGGACCAACAGCTCCAGCAGCAGTTGCGTCAATCCTATGAATTACTTCTGATACTATTCCCAAATTAAAAACTTTAATTTGGGAATCCGCGTGCTACGCACGCGCATGCCGCGCAAGCGCGTCATACCGTCTCATGCAGTCTCAAACGCGCCTTCGGCGCTATAAAAAGCTTTTCAAGCTTTTTAATTGAGACTA
>CACZKM010000070.1 GCA_902781745.1 Oscillospiraceae bacterium | reverse complement strand
GCGGCTGCCAGCAAGAACCAATGTGGCTTCGCATTGATTCTATCAAACAGTCCCCCGGACTGTTTGACCCCAAAGGGGGAGCCGAGAAGGCTCTACGTCTATCCTTCGGTAGACGTACAACCCTCTTGCCTCCCCCTTCGGGGGAGGTGGCGCCGCCGAAGGCGGTGACGGAGGGGGTTACTTCATGGTCTGCTGTACCTTGCAACAGTCCCTTTTTATATGCAATTATTTCCGCGTCCGCACAAACTTAATTAACTGAATGACCACCATGCTCCCCGCCGCCAGCAGGGGGATGGCCAGGCCGCAGAACCAGGGCAGGGCCGCGGCCTGCATCAGCCGCCGGAGAGCGGGGACCGTCAGCACCGCCGCCAGGAGCAGGGCCCCCACGGCGAAGGCCCCCAGCAGGGGTCTGTTGCTCCAGAACCGCCGGGTGAAGAGGACGGGCTCTGCGGCCTTGCAGTCGAAGCCGTGGAAGAGCCGGGAGAGGCAGAGGGTGGCAAAGGCCATGGTGGCCCCCGTCTTCGCCCCGCCGGTCTTCAGACCCAGCAGGAAGGCCACCATGGTGGCCGCGGCGATGACCGCGCCCTCGATGGCGACGGAGGTGAGGAAGGGGCGGGTCAGGATGCCCTCTCCCCGGGGCCGGGGCTTCTCGGCCATCACCGCCTCGGTGTGGGGCTCCAGGCCCAGGGCGATGGCGGGGAGGGAGTCGGTGAGGAGGTTGATGAACAGCAGGTGGACCGCCGCGAAGGGCACCGGCAGGCTGGCCATGGCCGCCGCCAGCACCACCAGGATCCCCGCCAGGTTGCCGGAGAGGAGGAACTGGATGGACCGCTTGATGTTGGCGTAGACGTTCCGCCCGTTCTTCACCGCCTGGACGATGGTGGCGAAGTTGTCGTCGGTGAGGACCATCCCCGCCGCGTCCTTGGCCACCTCGGTGCCGGTGATGCCCATGGCCACGCCGATATCCGCCTGCTTTAAGGCGGGGGCGTCGTTGACCCCGTCGCCGGTCATGGCCACCAGGTTCCCCCGGTCCTGCCAGGCCCGGACGATGCGGATCTTGTGCTCCGGGGACACCCGGGCATAGACCGAGACCTCGGGGACAAAGGCCCGGAGCGCCTCGTCGGTCATGCCCTCGATGGCGGCTCCCTCCACGGCCTGCTTGTCCGGGGTGAGGATGCCGATCTCCCGGGCGATGGCCGAGGCGGTGACCACGTGGTCCCCGGTGATCATGATGGGGCGGATGCCCGCCTTGACGCAGTCGGCCACCGCCTGCTTGGACTCCTCCCTGGGCGGGTCCATCATGGCGATGAGGCCCAGGAACTCCAGGTCCTCCTCGATGTCCAGGGTCACGTCGTCGTCGGAGATGGCCCGGCAGGCGAAGGCCAGCACCCGGAGGCCCTGGTCGGAAAACCGGCGGTTCACCGCCTCGATCTCGTCCTTCTCCTTCTGGGAGAGGACCGCCCGGCCCAGGATCACGTCCACGGCCCCCTTGGTCATGAGCATGAGGCCCCCGGAGAACCGGTGGACGGTGGACATAAGCTTCCGGTCGGAGTCGAAGGGGAGCTCTCCCAGCCGGGGCCACTTCCGGCGGACGTCTTCTTCATCGAAGTGGAAGTCCTCCCCCAGGCGGACCAGGGCGGTCTCGGTGGGGTCCCCCACCTCGCCGTTTTCGTTCACCGTGGCGTCGCTGCACAGCAGGGCGGTGCGGAGCAGGGGCTCCTGGAGGGGATCGGAGAAATCGGCCTCGGCGGCGGGGATGATCCGCCCGCCCACGTAGAGCTGGCGGACGGTCATGCGATTCTGGGTGAGGGTGCCCGTCTTGTCCGAGCAGATCACCGACACGCTGCCCAGGCCCTCCACCGCCTGGAGTTTGCGGATGACCGCCCCCTCCCGGGCCATTTTCCGGGTGCCGAAGGAGAGGACGATGGTGACGATGGAGGAGAGGGCCTCGGGGATGGCCGCCACCGCCAGGGCCACGGCGAAGAGGAAGGCGTCCATGACGCTCTCATGGCGGACCAGGACGCTGACGGCGAAGAGCCCGGCGCACAGCACCAGGATGCCGATGGACAGGTTCCGGCCGAACTGGTCCAGGCTCACCTGGAGGGGGGTCTTTTTCTCCGAGGCGGCGTGGAGGAGGGCGGCGATCTTGCCCATCTCCGTGTCCATGCCCGTGGCGGTCACCAGGAATTTCCCCCGGCCGTAGGTGACGAAGGTGCCGGAGAAGACCAGGTTTTTCCGGTCTCCCAGGGGCACGTCTCCCTCGATGACGGCGGTGGTCTTTTCTACAGGGAGGCTCTCGCCGGTAAGGGCGCTCTCGTCGGCCTTGAGGCTGGCGCATTCCAGGAGCCGCCCGTCGGCGCAGACGGCGTCCCCGGCCTCCAGGAGGACGATATCCCCGGGGACCACGTCCTTCCCCGGGAGGATCTGGACGATCCCGTCCCGGAGGACCTTGGCGGTGGGGGCGGACATCTCCTTGAGGCTGTCCAGGGAGGCCTGGGCCTTGACGGTCTGGACGGTGCCCAGGACGGCGTTCATGGTGATCACCGCCAGGATGACCGCCATGCTCTCCACGTCCCCCAGGACGGCGGAGACCACGGCGGCGGCGATGAGGATGAGGACCAGGAAATCGGCGAACTGCTCCAGGAAGATGCGGAAGGGGCCCTTCCGCCCTCCCTCGGCCAGGACGTTGGGGCCGTACTTCGCCAGCCGCCGGGCGGCTTCGCTCCCGGTCAGGCCCTCCGGAGCAGCCGCAAAGCGTGACAGCAGGGCCTCGGCGGTCTGCTGCCACAGGGATTCATGGGTATGCAAGACAGATCCTCCTTTCGGGGAAAAAACAAGACCTTTGCAGAGGGATCTGGGCATGCTCCGCCCGGAACCCGCTGCAAAAGTCTCGTCATTTCAGTCTGAAGCGGGGCCGCTAGGCCCGTGTACTGACGCCGCAGACGCATATCGGAATATGCCGACTACTCCCCTTTGTTGCAGGGACAGGATAGCGTATTTGGGGAGAATTGTCAAGAGGGCGGGTGACGGTTTTTTGTGGAAGGGCGGGAATGCGGCCCAAGGCGTGGGAGAGGCGAAAAAAGGGCCGGAATCCATAGGGGTGAACCCTGAAGAAGGTTCTGGGCTTGGTTCTGTGCCTGGCTATGATGCTCAGCATCATGGTGGTGGGCGCCGGCGCCGTGTTCGCTGATCAGTCCGACATCGACACCAAGCACACAGAGGCCGTTGATATGTGCAACGCACTGAACATCATCACCGGCTTTGAGAACGGCAAGTTTATGCCGAAGGACAACGTGACCCGCGAGCAGACCGCTAAGATGATTTGCGTCCTGCTCAACGGCGGTAAGGAGCCTCAGCTCGCCACCGGCAGCACCTTCACCGACGTGCCCGCTGACCGCTGGTCCAACAAGTACATCGAGGCTTGCGCCTCCCGCGGCGTCGTGGTCGGCGTCGGCGGCGGCAAGTTCGCTCCCGCTGGTAAGGTCACCGCGACCCAGGCCGCCAAGATGCTGCTCGTCGAGCTGGGCTATGACGATGATCTCCAGCAGTATTCCGGCTCCAACTGGGCCACCAAGGTCAATGTTGACGCCACCAAGAAGGGTTATTACAAAGACCTGGAAGACATCGACGTCAATGCTCCTCTGACCCGTGAGCACGCTGCCCAGATGATCTGGAACGCCCTCCAGGCCAATGAAGTAGGCTACAACTACACCCTGGTTACCAATCCCGACGGCTCCATCTCCTCCAAGGTTGATGTAGGCGACAAGGATCAGACCCTGATGGAAGATAAGTACGGTGCTGTCGTCCTGGAAGGCACTCTGGCCGGTTTTGAGTATTCTTCTAAGGACGCGGAGTGGACTTACTATGTCATCCCCGCAGGCTATGAGAGCGAGTATAGCGATAGCAGCCTGGACCGCGGACCTTTCTGTGCATTTACCAGCGCGACCGACTTCACTGATCTGCTTGCTCAAAATGTGAAGGTCGTTGTCAAAGATGTTGAATACGACGCTAACGCAACTCGGCCGTATTATTATGAGGGAGTTTCTCCCTTGCTTTATGCCCTTGCAACCAAGTCTCATGACGCCTACGGCATCTTCGCCGAGGATAGCGTGGTCCTGTTCTCCGGTTTAGTTGGCGATCTCCCCAATCTGAAGGACGCTGACACTGACCTTAAGTTCGACGACGTCAAGTATAAGTTTGATGACAGTTATGTAAACGGCGTTGAAGCTTATTTCTTCGTGTACAATGAAAATGTCCTTGCTTCTGGTATGTATGACAACGACGGCGACGATGCTTATCTTAATCTGAACGACATTGCTGGCAAAGATGGCAATGACAACGTTAAGGCTTGGGACGCCTATCAGTTCGATGCGATCGACAAGGACGGCGACGGCAAGATTGATTTTGTTCTGGTTCATCCTTACATCGTGGCTAAAGTCTCTTATTGCTCTTCCACCGACATCAAGCTGAATCCCACTCTGGTTAGAGCTCAGGCTCCCGCTGCGTTCTTTGGCTTGACTGGTATTACCGATAAGCTGGAAATCGGCGATGATGTTATTGCTTATGACGGCATTGCCAAGAACGACTACGTTGTTTGGACCCCTGAAGATTTCACCAAGGACGGCACCGCTACCGTGGTCAAGGTTGATGATATCATCAACGGCAAGGTCACTATGAACGACGACCCCGACTTCACTGTGGACGGCACTGCTTACATTGCTGACGCCAGCTACGGCGATGCTCCCTCTGTCGGCAGCATCCTGACTGATGGTATCATCGTGAACGGCTATATGTTCGACGTTGATTCCACCAGCAAGAAGGACATCAAGGACTACGCTGTTGTTGTTGGTATCGCCGGTGCATCCGACAACGGTATGGACGGCAACCGCGCCAAGCTTCTGTTTGCTGACAACACCAAGAAGTCCGTTGATCTGGCAGGCAACTATGCTTATAACCAGACCTCCAATCCCACTGGTATTAAGGTTGGCGATCTGGTTACCTTCAAGATCAACAGCGACGGCGAGTATAAGCTGAACAAGGCTCCTGAGACGCTTGACAAATCCGGCTATGATCTGTTTGGCTCTAATGGTAGCAACACTGCCGTAGCTGTGAAGCAGATTTCCAACAGCTCTGACAATGCTGGCTATATTTCCGGCTATTATAAGGATGGCAATTCTTACAATCTTAACAACGCAAACATCACATCTGATTCTGTGATTTTTGTCAAGTATAAGGGCGATAGCTATAAGGCGATCACAGGCGATCAGCTGAAGAAGATTAAGTATAGCGATTTCGATGATGAGTTCGCTAACCGCTATGTCCTGGGCACCAAGCAGAGCAAGGGAACTAACGTCTATGATGTAAATCTGGCTTACATTTCTACTGATGGTAATACAGACATTAAGGACGCGGATACTTACGGAAACACTGAATAAAGGGGGTATATCGGAGAAAAGCCTCAGCAACAGCGAAAAATTTTGAGGAAACTGCCGTTTTGGTGCCAGAAAGACTTGATTTCA
>CACZKM010000069.1 GCA_902781745.1 Oscillospiraceae bacterium | reverse complement strand
TTTGAGACTGCATGAGACGGTATGACGCGCTTGCGCGGCATGCGCGTGCGCAGCACGCGGATTCCCAAATTAAAGTTTTTAATTTGGGAATAGTATCAGACCAGAAAAAAGCGGCTGCCCGGCGTGGACAGCCGCTTTTTCGGTTTTCCTCAGATGATCCGCCGGGCGGCGAAATAATGCTGGGTGTAATAGGTCGAGTTCAGATCGCTGATGATGACGCCGGTGGTGGAGGTGGAGGCGTGGATGAACTTGCCGCCGCCGATGTACAGGCCCACGTGGGAGACCACAGTGCCGTTCTTGGAGAAGAGCAGCAGGTCCGCGGGCTGCAGGGCGCTCTTGGACACGGCCACGCCGTTCTTGAGCTGGTCCTTGGAGGACCGGTTCAGGGTGTACCCGAAGTGGGCGTACACATAGGAGGTAAAGCCGGAGCAGTCAAAGCTGTTGGGTCCGGCGGTGGCGTACACATAGGGGTAGCCCTTGAACTGCAGGGCATAGGCCACGATCTGGTCCGCCAGGGCGGCGTTGTGATTGACAGCCGGTGCGGCGGGGGCGGGTGTGGCTGTTACCGGGGTGGTGGGCGTGGCGGGGGTGGTGACGGGCTGCTGGAGCTCCGCCAGGGTCTTCACCAGCACATAGTCGGCGGAGACGTAACCGGTCCGGCCGTTGTAATTGATCTGATACCAGCCGTTGGTCTTGCCGGTGATGGCGAAGGAGTTGCCGTCGTAGATATTGCCCAGGATGCCGTATCCCGTGCCGGGGCCTTGGCGGACCCGGAGGGAGCTGCCTCCGACGTTGACGGTGGCGTAGGCCGTGTCATCGGGGGACACCGCGGTGATGGTGGCGGTGGTCTCGGCACCGGACTGGTCCTGATAGATGATGTCGAAGCTTCCGCTGGCCTGGCTGGCGCTCACTTCCACCGGGCTCTCGCTGGCGGTGACCGCGTGGGCGGCGGTGGTGGCAGGCTCTGTGGGCACCCGGGTGGCGGTGACCACGGGGGCGGCCAGGGCGGAGAGGGACAGGACCGACGCGGCGGCCAGAGAGACGGCCAGCGCACGCGCGGCGGATTTATGATGGAACATGGGGATCAACCTCTTTCTCTGATGAGGGCTCGGAACGGGGCTCATCGCGCGGACAGGGCCCGCTCCAACCACACCGACGCCACGTCGATGGCGGAATACAGGCTGTTCTTTTCGCTGCGCTTGACGACCCGGTCCCGGCTTTTCAGGTCGGGGGCGGTCAACTGAAGCTGGATGCTCACCTTGGTGGCGACCTCCAGGTCGTTCACCGGCTTGGTCTCCAGGATCTGAAGCAGGATGATATGAGAGTCGGCCATGTCTCCGTAGTAGATCAGGTTGTCCTTCCGGCGGAGGGGATGGCCCTTGTAGGTCAGGGGGATGGTTTCCTTCTTGTTTGCCATAACTGCGCTCCATTCTGCCGTCCGCTCCGCGGCGGCGGCGATTTGCAGAGATTACAAATTCTGCTTATAACTCATAATATGTAACAAAATTGTAACACAACGGTTCCCATTTGTCAAACCCAAATCTGGAATAACTTTGTGTCGAAATGCTGAAAGTGGGGCAGGGAGGGGGGAAAAGGCTTGACAGATGGGCGGGGATACATCATAATGGCAGGTACGAAATCGCGCCGGAAAGGGGGTGCCCGCCGTGGCGGAGAAGAAGCAGAACAAGCAGATCGCCCGCAACAGCAAGGCTTTCCACGACTACTTCGTGGAGGACAAATACGAGGCGGGCATCGAGCTGGCCGGCACTGAGGTCAAGTCCATCCGCCTGGGCAACGTGAACCTGAAGGACGCCTTCTGCACCATCAAGGACGGGCAGATGACCCTCAACGGGATGCACATCAGCCCCTACGAGAAGGGGAATATCTTCAACCGGGAGCCCCGCCGGCCCCGCCGCCTTCTGATGCACAAGCGGGAGATCGCCCGGCTGTTCGCGAAGATCAAGCAGGACGGCTACACCCTCATCCCCCTGAGCCTCTATTGGAGCGGACCCCGGGTGAAGGTGGAGGTAGGCCTGTGCAAGGGCAAGAAGCTCTACGACAAGCGGGAGGCCGCGGCGAAGAAGGACGCCAAGCGGGAGATGGACCGGGCCCTGAAGCAGCGGCGGTAACATAGTGAACGTATAGTTTTATATGGTAAAGGAGATACTACCATGGCAAAGAATCCCATTGCGACCATCGAAATGGAAGAGGGCGGCGTCATCACCCTGGAGCTCTATCCGGAGATCGCCCCCATCAGCGTGAACAACTTCATCAGCCTGGCCAACAAGGGCTTTTACGACGGCCTGATCTTCCACCGGGTCATCGCCGGCTTCATGATCCAGGGCGGCGACCCCCAGGGCGTGGGCATCGGCGGCCCCGGCTACTGCATCAAGGGCGAGTTCGCCTCCAACGGCGTGAAGAACGACCTGAGCCATGCCCGGGGCGTCCTCTCCATGGCCCGGGCCCAGGACCCCAACTCCGCCGGCAGCCAGTTCTTCATCATGCACGCCGACGGCCCCTTCCTGGACGGCCAGTACGCCGCCTTCGGCAAGGTCACCGATGGACTGGACGTGGTGGACCGCATCGCGGCGGTCAAGACCGACTTCAGCGACAAGCCCAAGACCCCCCAGCGCATGAAGAAGGTCACGGTGGAAACCTTCGGCGAGGACTATCCTGAGCCGGAGAAGATGTAAGCAACTATCCTGCGCAATATGATCTCCCGTCCCGGACGGACCCCGCCCGGGACGGCCCTATGGGGGCGTACTGGTTTCGACGGGGACATGGAGCCAGGAATAGCGGGCGGATGGGCCTGTCATCCTAAAAACGGGCACTTATAAATTAAAGAACAACGACAACGTAGTTCTCGCCGCTGCTTAATGCGGCCGTCCACCCCGGAAGGACCACGAGCCGGGCTTTGGGCGTGACCTGAGTGGTGCACGTGACCGGGGTAAGCTTTGCCCCCGGCATGACAAATGAAGCTACCGAACCATGCAGCATGACGGCCTGCGGCATGGCGAGGGAATGCAAAGGACCGTCTGCGCCCGGAGAAGTTCCTGAGGAAGTGTTTTCGGACGGGGGTTCGACTCCCCCCGCCTCCACCATGAAGAAAGCCTTGAAACATAAGCGTTTCAAGGCTTTTTCTATACTCATTTTTGCTTTTTGACCCCTAACTTTACCCCAAACAGATTTTTTGACCCCATTTCACAGATCAGAAACGGACCTGATAAGAGCTTCCATCTTGTTCCTTGAATCCTGCCTCATGGTTTCAGATACATCGGCGTAAGTGTCCATCGTGAATGCGCTGGAGTAGTGCCCAAGCTGTTCCTGGACGTTCTTCACGCTGTCGCCGGCTTGGAGAGCGGCGACGGCATAACTATGGCGTAAATCGTGGAAACGGGTGCTTTCCTTCCCGATGGTTTTTACAGCTTTCTTGAAATGGTTTTCCACGGTCTTATGTTTGAGGTGTCCGCCAATTTCATCCGTGAACACTAGGCCGTGCTCGTTGTTCCAAGCAGACCCGGCGGCAAGTCTCCATTCTGCTTGCTGTGCCCGCTGTGCTTTGAGGACCCGGACAACGGACGGTGTGAGTGTGGCGGTCCTCTCCTTCCCGTTTTTGGTTTCGTCAAGGAAAATGTATTCCGGCTTGTCGTGGGCTTTCTGAATTTGATGCCGGACCTGTATTGTCATCCCCTCCAGGTCCACGTCACACCACCGCAGACCGATTAACTCCGACTGCCTCATTCCGGTAAACAATGCGACGATGAACAACCGTTCGAAGCGGTCACCTTTGATAGCTTCCAGGAAGTTTGTAATATCATCATCCATGAGAGGGGAGAGTTGGGCTTTCTTTATCTTGGGAAGTTTGAGATAATCGGCGGGGTTGGAAGCAATGATCCCCGAGCGGACGGCTTGCTTTAATGCACTGTGAAGGATGCCGTGAAGGTTCTGGACGCTCTTGGGTGCGGCGGGCTTGTGGTCCTTGTTTCCCTCTGATACCTGATTGATGAAGCGTTGCAACTGTACGTTGGTCAAAGAAGAAAGCTGGCGGTCCCCAATAACGGGCTTGATTCTACACTCTATCCGATTTTTGTAACTGGCACGGGTGGCGGGTTTCAGATCGGTACAGTATTCGGCTAACCAGGTGTCAAGCCATTGTGAGAGGGTATACCGTTGCGTCTTGCGGTATGTCCCATCGTCCACAGATTTCAGTATTGCGGTCAGCTTGCGGCGACAATCTTTCTCTGTGTCGGCGTAGACGCTGGACCGCTTTTTTGCGCCCAATTCATCTTCGTAGCTGTATCTGCCTTCCCATCGTCCATCCGGCCGCTGACGGATGGAGCCGGAGCCGGAGGCGTTACGAGTGTTCTTTCTTGACATTACCATCAATCCCTTCCTGTGATTCAGATGCTTTGATGAGGTTTTCACAGATTTTCCCAAGCTTATATGTGGCGTCGTAGGTCGTGGTGTTTTTGTCCTTGAGTCTTTCGTCCTTTATTAAGGCTGCCTCATATTCTGATGGAGTTAAATTGTGATCATCAAGAACTTGCTCGAGGGTTGTTTTGTAGGAGCCTATTTCCAAACAATGGGCTACATCGTCGAGGATGTAATCAAAGTCGTCCTGTTCTAACAAGGCACTAAGAGCGGCCATCCTGCTAGACCTGCCAGTAACATAAGCTTTTAACCGTCCGACTGCGGCGGGGGAGAACTTTACCTTGTCAGTCAAGAACTTATCTTCAATTTCGATTGATGGAGTATCGGATGCACCAAGCAAATAATCTGTGGTGACACCGAAAAAACTGGCGATCGCTACCAGCGAATCATAGCTAGGCGATGCGGACCCGTCCGTGTATCTGCCGACTGTCTGTCGCTTCACTGAAAGCACGGCAGCCAATTCGTCCTGTGTTACAGCTCGATCCTTAAGTAATGTACGCAGCATTGTAGGAAATGGGGTATTGTACTTAGCGTGTGCGCTTATGTTGGTGTTGCGCGGCATTTGTCTATCACTCCTTGTAGCACAATGCTGTTGCCTAACTGTATAAACAGCAACAAGAGTATTGATTTATAAATGTAGCTATATTATACTGGATGCAACATGAGGAAGTCAAGGACATCTTTATGATTTCAGAGTAAATATTGAAAGGAAGGGTGAAAACATGGAATGAGCAGTTTTCAACACTCATGAGGCGGCGGCATACATTGGCGTTTCCCGTCCGACATTTTTCAAGCTGTGCAATACAGCGGGATTTCCAATCATTCGAGTCGGACGAGCAATCCGCATTCCAAAAGAAGCTCTTGACAGATGGATGGAAGAAAATGCCGGAAAACAGGTACTATGATGGCCGATTCTTTCGATGAGATTAGACAACGAGTTTCGTGCCAGGATGCGGCTCAAAAGTATGGGCTGACGGTCAACCGTTCCGGCTTTGCGCTGTGTCCTTGGCACTCTGACAGACACCCTAGGGAAACGCTGATTTAATCATCCTACAGAATGGGTAGAAATGGTATAATAGAGACACCACAAAAGAAGGCGGTGCCAGAAATGAAGCAGCAGACA
>CACZKM010000068.1 GCA_902781745.1 Oscillospiraceae bacterium | reverse complement strand
CGCAGGAATCCTATATGGATTTCAAGAAAATTTGGCGAAATATGGCGGAAATAGACCCGCCAGTGGGCATATTGACGTTTTTCAAACAGGCCCTAGTATAAGCTGCGGCCCAGAGAACGAAAGGACCGTCCGGGACGACCAGTACGCCATCTTCGGAACCAGAGGCTTGCACCAGAATACACCGGTGTGCTCTGCCCTTACACAGGGTGGCGTGACGTTCAATGAACGCTCGGTCGGCCAGCATATCCTCCGTAAAGTTTTCGTAGTCGATCTCTTCCAGGCAGACTTTGGCCGCGATCTCATAGGGCTTCCGGGCGCTTATAATACGGATTCCCGATAAAAATATTTATTTTTATCGGCCACGGCGTTCCGCCGTGGGCTGCAAACCTTTGGTTTGCAGCGTCAGGTATTGCACGGCTTCACCGGCCACACATTTTGTGTGGCCGCCATGGGCAAAGCCCATGGCAATCAAAATATTTTTCATATTTTGATTGGTGAATAGTATAAGATGGGGACGGTATAAATCGCCCGCTCTGCGGGGGCGAAAGACAAAAAAGGCATATCCTGTTTCTGATTTTGACACACGATCCACTTCCTTTCTCTGCATTATAACCTGATTCAGGTTATAATGCAATACTCTGTATCAGGTTACGGTATTGTTGACCCGGGGTGATGGAAGTGTATCCTAGATTGCGTGCCCTTCGGGAGGACAACGACCTGACACAGGCGCAGCTCGCGGCAGTCCTCTCTATGTCACAGACGGGGTATTCAAAGTACGAGACAGGGGAGAACGACATCCCTACCCGTATCCTGGTGAAGCTTGCGGAGTATTACCACACCTCCGTGGACTATCTCTTAGGCGTTACGGACCGACGGGAGCCATACCCGACAGCCAGACGAAACAGAAACGAGCGGAGTGTTTGAAGCAACCTCCGCTCGTTTCTGTTTTGTTTTATGCCGACGCCAGCGGCTGCTTTTCTTTCCGGTTCAGCCGCACCAGCGACACCACGCACAAAGTCATCACCACCACCTGGGTGCAGGTGTTGACGTAGTCGCCGATGCAGAAGGAGAAGGCCAGCCACTGAAAGGCATTCACCAGAAAGCTCAGCTTCACCTGGACCATGGTCCGGCAAAAGTGGTTGCACAGGGTGAGCTGCACCGTGGCCGCCACCGGCAGCAGACCGATGAGCCCCCGGTCGTTCACCGCTGCCCCCAGCGCCACCGCCAGCACCGTGAAGACCACCATCAGCCGGGCGGTGTACTTCCCCCGGACCACCAGGTGGTTCCGGATCACCGACAGTACCTGGGTGATGAGCCCCGCCCAGGCATTGAAGACCAGGTAGGACACGCACAGCACCCCGCTCTCCGCCGCCTGGAGCCGGTAGGCGCTCTCCCTGCTCTTGGCGCAGCAGCTTGCCGCCAGACAGATGGACGCCCCCAGAGAAATGCAGTTGCCCAGGATCATCATGTTCATGTCCCTCATCTCCTTTGATACGCAAAATGATATATGCGATATATTACATATCTTTGTGAGAAGAGAATAGCACAAATCCCGGGAAATGTCAACCGATATATTGCGTATTTTTTGAAAGTCTGGTATACTTGACCCAACCAAGGCGAAACCATATCCCGATCCTTGTTCAAAAAGGAGGAAACGCCATGCCCATTCCCGCAGCAAACCAGGCGGAGAAGCAGAGCTCCGCCAAGGAGAAGGTCTACCGCCAGGTGGCCCGGTGGATCATCGACGGCACCATGGTCCCCGGGGAGAAGCTCAACGAGGGGGAGATCGCCGCCTACTTCTCGGTGAGCCGCACCCCTGTCCACGAGGCCCTGATGCTCCTGGCGGAGCACCACTTCGTGGAGGTCCTGCCCTCCCGGGGGTCCTTCGTCTCCCGGCTGTCCCTGTCGGAGGCCGACGCCATCTACGAGGCCATCTCCGCCCTCAACGGGGTCCTTACCGGCCTGGCCTGCGGCAAGCGCACCGAGGAAGACCTGGCGGACCTGGAGGACATCAACCGCCGGTTTGCCGCGGCGCTCGCGGCGGGGGACAGCGAGGGGGTCCTGGCCCTGGACGACGCCTTCCACCTGCGGATCGCCGCTGTGGCCGGGAATCCCTACCTGGAAAAGTACCTCCGGCAGCTCCAGATGCACATCACCCGGTTCGAGCACATCTTCATCCGGGACGAGGCCGACCGGCAGCACTCCACCCAGGACCACCAGGGGATCATCGACGCCATCCGGGCCCGGGACAAGGCCGAGGCCAACCGTCTGGCGGAGGCCAACTGGCTGGGGGTCTACCGGGAGCAGCGGCCGATTTTGGAGAAGGCCATCGGCGGGGGAGAGATGATGTGACCGTCCCACTGAAAACCGCCCCAATATCCCACGAATCCTGACCGGGCGGAGAGAATGATTTTTAAGGCATCCCCGCACAATTCCATGGGCACGGTCTGCTTGCAGCGTATTCCGTCATATTTCGCAAAAAAGCGCGGAAATCCACAAAGGATTCCCCGCGCTTTTTGTTTCATCCGCCGAAAAATCCGCCGGTGCCCTTCCCATACCAGGATTGTGCGGGAATGCTCTTGCATTTATCAGAAAAATATGATACTACTATAGTACAGCAACAAACGACCTGACATTAAGACGTTGTCTGCGTGAAAGGTGCGGTCATAGCGGCGGAACCGGCGGGGGCGGCCCTGCCTGGCTCTCTATGCGTGTCGTACCTTCCGCAGGTACGGCATTTTTCTATGCAAGGAGGTCTGCTATGGAGACCAGAGTGGCTGTGATGAGCATCATCGTGGAGGAGGCCGGCACCGTGGAGACCCTCAACGCCATCCTCCATGACTATGGCAAGTACATCATCGGGCGCATGGGCATCCCCTACCGCCAGCGGGGGATCAGCATCATCAGCATCGCCATCGACGCCCCCCAGGACACCATCTCCGCCCTGTCCGGGAAGATCGGCAAGCTGCCGGGGGTGGGGGTCAAGACCGCCTTCTCCAACGTGGGGGCCTCCCATGGATAAGCGCCTGGACGCCCTCATCGGCAAGCTGGCGGCGGAGCGCGCCCTCTCCCCGGAGGAGTACGCCGAGCTGATCGAGACCCGCACCCCGGAGGCCGCGTCCCGCCTGGCGGAGCTGGCCGTGGCGGAGCGGCGGCGATGGTACGGGGACAAGGTCTTCACCCGGGGCCTCATCGAGATCAGCAATTTTTGCAGAAACGACTGCTACTACTGCGGCATCCGGCGGAGCAACCGGGCTGCCGACCGTTACCGTCTCACCCCCGAGGACATCCTGGCCTGCTGCGCCGAGGGCTACGCCCTGGGCTTCCGGACCTTCGTCCTCCAGGGAGGGGAGGACGGGTACTATTCCGACGACGTTCTCTGCCCCCTCATCGGGACCATGAAGGAACGGTGGCCCGACTGCGCCGTGACCCTCTCCCTGGGGGAGCGGAGCCGGGCAAGCTACCGGCGGCTGTTTGACGCCGGGGCGGACCGGTATCTCCTCCGCCACGAGACGGCGGACCGGTCCCACTACGCCGCCCTCCACCCAAAGGAGCTGTCCTGGGAGAACCGGATGGACTGCCTGACCGCCCTGCGGGAGATCGGGTACCAGGTGGGGTGCGGGTTCATGGTGGGCTCCCCAGGGCAGACGGCGGCCCACCTGGCCAGGGACCTGACCTTCATCGCGGACTTTCAGCCGGAGATGTGCGGCATCGGGCCCTTCCTGCCCCAGAAGGACACCCCCTTCGGGCAGGAGCCCCCCGGCAGCGGGGAGCTGACCTGCTTCCTCCTGTCGGTGATCCGGCTCATCGCCCCGAAGGTCCTTCTCCCCGCCACCACCGCTCTGGGGACCCTGGACCCCCTGGGCCGGGAGAAGGGGCTGCTGGCCGGGGCCAACGTGGTCATGCCCAACCTCTCCCCGGTGTCGGTGCGGAGGAAGTACGCCCTGTACGACAATAAGATCTGCACCGGGGAGGAGTCCGCCCAGTGCCGGGGCTGCCTGGACAGCCGGGTGAAGTCGGTGGGCTATGTGTTAGTCAACGAGCGGGGAGACGCAAAAGGCTTCCCCCTGGGGGGAAGCTGTCACGCGAAGCGTGACTGATGAGGGGGAAACGTTGCGGTTTCATCTGTCGAAGCCTCTAAATGCGGCGTCTTCCCCTCATCCGCCCCCTCCGGGGGCACCTTCCCCCCAGGGGGAAGGCGATTCGCCTGATGCCTTTGAATCAATGAATCATCATAGAATCCCTAAATGGAAAGGAACGAAATATCATGGCGCACTATGATCCCAAATCCCTCAAAGCGGAGGACTTTATCAACGACGAAGAGATCCAGGCCACCCTGGCCTACGCCGAGGCCAACAAGAACAACGTGGCCCTCATCGACGAGATCTTGGAGAAGGCCCGGCCCAAGAAGAACGGCAACGGCGTCACCTGCGCGGGGCTCACCCACCGGGAGGCCTCGGTCCTCCTGGCCTGCGAGATCCCGGAGAAGATCGAGAAGATGTACGAGATCGCCGAGGAGATCAAGCTGGCCTTCTACGGCAACCGCATCGTCATCTTCGCCCCCCTGTACCTGTCCAACTACTGCGTCAACGGATGTCTCTACTGTCCCTATCACCTGAAGAACAAGACCATCCCCCGGAAGAAGCTCACCCAGGAGGAGATCAAGGCGGAGGTCATCGCCCTCCAGGACATGGGCCACAAGCGCCTGGCCATCGAGGCCGGGGAGGACCCGGTGAACAACCCCATCGAGTACATCCTGGAGAGCATCCGAACCATCTACTCCATCCAGCACAAGAACGGGGCCATCCGCCGGGTGAACGTGAACATCGCCGCCACCACCGTGGAGAACTACAAAAAGCTCCACGACGCGGGCATCGGCACCTACATCCTCTTCCAGGAAACGTATAATAAGAAGGGCTATGAGGAGCTCCACCCCACGGGACCCAAGCGGGACTACGCCTACCACACCGAGGCCATGGACCGGGCCATGGAGGGGGGCATCGACGACGTGGGCCTGGGGGTCCTCTTCGGCCTGGAGGGCTATAAGTACGAGTTCGCCGGCCTCATCATGCACGCCGAGCACCTGGAGGCCGTCCACGGGGTGGGCCCCCACACCATCAGCGTGCCGAGGGTGAAGCACGCCGACGACATCGACCCCGCCGCCTTCGATAACTCCATCGACGACGACACCTTCGCCAAGATCACCGCCTGCATCCGCCTGGCGGTGCCCTACACCGGCATGATCATCTCCACGAGAGAATCCGAGGAAGTGCGCTCCAAGCTCCTGCGCCTGGGCATCAGCCAGGTCAGCGGCGGCTCCCGGACCTCCGTGGGGGGCTACACCGAGGCCGAGCGGCCCCACGACACCGAGCAGTTCGACGTGTCCGACCAGCGGTCCCTGGACGAGGTGGTGCGCTGGCTCATGGACATGGGCCACATCCCCTCCTTCTGCACCGCCTGCTACCGGGAGGGCCGCACCGGGGACCGGTTCATGGCCCTGTGCAAGAGCGGCCAGATCCTCAACTGCTGCCACCCCAACGCCCTGATGACCCTGACGGAGTACCTGGTGGACTACGCCAGCGACGAGACCAAGGCCGTGGGCTACGAGACCCTGGAGAAGGAGCTGGAGCGCATCCCCAAGGCCAAGGTCAAGGAGATCGCCCGGCAGAACATCGCGGATATCAAGGCGTCCAACCGGCGGGATTTCCGGTTCTGAGGGAAACCCTATGGCAAGGCCCCTCTTCCCTCAAGAGGAGCCTTGTTTTTTCCGCCGCACCTATGGTATACTGTAGGCGAACCGACACAGACCGGGGAGGTGCCAGCCATGAGCGAGACCGTCTATTCTATCGAGGATATCAAGCGCATCGTAGCGCCGGTGGCCCGGCGCCATGGGGTGGACCGGGTCTATCTCTTCGGCTCCTACGCCCGGGGGGGCGCCACAGCGGAGAGCGACGTGGACCTGTGCGTGGAGGCCGCCCGGCTTCGGGGACTCTTCGCCCTGTCGGGCCTGCGGATGGACCTGGAGGAGGCCCTGGACAAGGACCTGGACCTGATCACCGTGGGGTCCCTGCGCTACAACCGGGATGAACTCTTTTTGGAACGGCTGCGAAAGGAGCGGGTGCTGATTTATGAGATCGCCGGATAACGACAGGCGGACCCTGGCTCATATCATCCGCTACTGCGAGAAGATCGGGGCCACCGTGGCGCGGTTTGGTCCCTCCTTCGAGGACTTTGCATGCGACCCGGACTAGGGCCTGTTTGAAAAACGTCTTCTTGAAATCCATACAGGATTCCCGCGAAAATTTTGCTTCATCTGGCAAAAATATCCCTCGCCATTTGGCATATTGCCTATTTTTCAAACAAGGCCTATGTGGATTCCGTCAGCATGAATATTCTTCAAATCGGTGAGCTGGCCGGGGCTCTGTCCGGGGACTATGTGGAGCGGACCCGGAGGGCCATGGACTGGCGGAGCATCAAGGGGATGCGGAACATTTTCGCCCACGACTACGGCTCCATGGACCTGGAGCGGACCTGGTACACCGCCGTCACCGATGTGCCCGCCCTGAAGGAATTCTGCTATGGGGAACTGGCCAGGATGGACGGGGAGTGAGCCGTCCGCGTTACAAGCACACCGCCCGGCCTGACATACTGTCAGGCCGGGCGGTGTTATGCTTAGGTCACGTTGCCTCCGGTGTATCCTGCCCCATGGCCTTGAAGCTGTGGACCACCAGCCCCAGGGACAGCACCGTGGCCGCCGCGTCGGCGATGGGGCTGGCCGCCAGGATGCCGTCCAGGCCCAGGAAGTGGGGGAGGATCAGCAGCAGGGGGATCAGCAGGAACCCCTGGCGGGAGAAGGTGAGGATGAGGCCGTGCTTCACGTTCCCCGTCCCCGTGAAGTAGTTCACCGACAGGGGCTGGACCCCGTGGGCCCAGACCATCAGGTAGTAGATGCGCAGATACCGCTCCGCGAACCGGAAGTAGAGCTCGTCCCCCGCCCCGAAGAGGGCGAAGATGGGCCGGGGGAAGAGCTGGAGCAGGAGCAGGAACACCAGGCCGATGACCAGAGAGGCCAGCACGCCTTTCCGGTAGGTCTCCTTCACCCGGTCATACTGCTTCGCCCCCAGGTTGAAGCCCCAGATGGGCTGGCACCCCAGGGCGATGCCCACGTTGAAGGCCACCAGGATGGTGTTGAGCTTGGAGGACACCCCGGCCACCGCCAGGGGGATGTCGCTGCCGAACTCCGTCATGGCGCCGTAGCGGGTGAGGAGGTTGTTGAGGACCAGGAGCATCACCATCATCAGGGCGTGGTTGACGAAGTTGGCCAGGCCCAGCTTCAGGATGCCCGGGGTGTAGGCCCCGTCGGGGCGGATCTCCCCCAGCCGGAGCTTGAAGGCCTTGAACCGGGTGAGGTAGACCACGCACAGGGCCGCCGACACCACCTGGCCGATGACCGTGGCGATGGCCGCCCCCCGGATGCCCCAGCCCAGGCCCGCCATGAACCACCAGTCCAGGAGGATGTTCAGCCCCGCCCCGGAGGCGGTGATGACCATGGCGAAGAGGGGAGAGCCGTCGGCCCGGATGAGGTAGCTCAGGGCCAGGGAGAAGATCTGGAAGGGCAGGCCGATGGCGGTGATGGAGAAGTAGGCCAGGGCGTAGGGGTACACCGTCTCCGTGGCGCCCCCCAGCAGGAGGATCTGCCGCCGGAAGACCACCGCCACGAAAAGCAGGAACAGCCCGGCGATCACCGTCAGGGCCAGGCCGGTGGTGACGAACCTCTTTGCCTTCTCCTCCTGCCTCGCCCCCTGGTTGATGCTGAAATTGGCGGACATGCCCACCCCCACGAGCTGGGACAGGCCCGAGGTCAGAAAGAAGATGGGGAAGGACACCGTGGTGGCGGCGTTGCCCAGCATCCCCACCAGGTTGCCGATGAAAATCTGGTCGGTGATGTTGTAGGCCGCCGTCACCAGCATCCCCACCACCGAGGGGATGGCGAACTGGATCATCAGCCCCAGGATGGGGGCCGAGCCCAGGGGGTTGCGCTTGCCGCCGCCCTGGCGGGCCGCCGGGGGAGGTCCCATAGAATCGCCGCCTTTCTTTGCGTCGTGGACAACAATTGGTTCCTTTATACTATTTCTTGATAAAAACATTTCATATGTTTTTATTCCCATGGGCTATGCCCATGGCCGCCGCACGGATGTGCAGCGAAGAAAGCCGTTCAATATCTAATCCTGCAAGCCTTTGGCTTGCAGCCCACGGCAGAATCTGCCGTGGGCGATTAAAATGTTTTTTAAACATTTTAA
>CACZKM010000067.1 GCA_902781745.1 Oscillospiraceae bacterium | reverse complement strand
TATCTAATCCTGCAAGCCTTTGGCTTGCAGCCCACGGCAGATTCTGCCGTGGGCGATTAAAATGTTTTTAAACATTTTAATCGATAATTAGTATTATACTTTGTCTATAGAGGAAGATACTTATGCAGAACGAGAACCTTAGAAACATCGCCATCATCGCCCACGTCGACCATGGCAAGACCTCCCCCACGGGTCTTGCGACCCGCGGGGGCACCCCCTTATATGATTGAACCTGCGCGGCGGAAATGAATTCCGCCTTGCGCCAAAAATTTCCTTCGGAAATTGTTTGTACGCGCCACCTGGCGCGCCCCGCTGTGCGGGGCCCCGGTGGTCTTGCCTATAGAGAGGAAGATACTTATGCAGAACGAGAAACTACGCAACATCGCCATCATCGCCCACGTTGACCACGGCAAGACCACCCTCGTTGACGAAATGCTCAAGCAGGGCGGCGCCTTCCGGGCCAACCAGGAGGTCCAGGACCGGGTCATGGACTCCGGGGACCTGGAGCGGGAGCGGGGCATCACCATCCTGGCCAAGAACACCGCCATCCAGTACGGCGACGTGAAGATCAACATCGTGGACACCCCGGGCCACGCCGACTTCGGCGGCGAGGTGGAGCGCATCCTGAAGATGGTCAACGGCGTCATCCTCCTGGTGGACGCCGCCGAGGGCCCCATGCCCCAGACCCGGTTCGTCCTGTCCCGGGCCCTGGACCTGGGCCACCGGGTCATCGTGGTCATCAACAAGATCGACCGGCCCGACCAGCGCATCCACGAGGTCATGGACGAGGTCCTGGAGCTGCTGCTGGACCTGGACGCCACCGACGAGCAGCTGGACTCCCCCATGCTCTTCTGCTCCGCCCGCCAGGGCATCTGCTCCGACGACCCCGACGTCCTGGGCACCGACCTGGAGCCCCTGTTCCACACCATCCTGGACTACATCCCCGCCCCGGAGGCCGACGATACGGCCCCCTTCCAGATGCTGGTCTCCTCCATCGACTACAACGAGTTCGTGGGCCGCATCGCCATCGGCCGCATCGAGCGGGGGACCATCAAGCAGAACCAGGAGATCGCCGTGTGCAACTACCACGACCCCGAGGTCAGCCGGAAGGCCAAGGCCGTCTCCCTCTACCAGTTCGAGGGCCTGGCCCGGGCCCCCGTGGACCAGGCCACCGCGGGGAACATCATCGCCATGTCGGGCATCGGGGACATCACCATCGGCGACACCGTCTGCGCCGCCTCTGACCCGGAGCCCCTGCCCTTCGTGAAGATCTCTGCCCCCACCATGGAGATGACCTTCTCCGTCAACGACTCCCCCTTCGCCGGCAAGGAGGGCAAGTACGTCACCTCCCGGAACCTCCGGGACCGCCTCATGCGGGAGACCCTGAAGGACGTGTCCCTCCGGGTGTCGGACACCGACACCACCGAGGCCTTCAACGTGGCCGGCCGGGGGGAGATGCACCTGTCCATCCTCATCGAGACCATGCGCCGGGAGGGCTATGAGTTCCAGGTGTCTCCCCCGAGAGTGCTGTACCAGGAGATCGACGGCGTCCGCTGCGAGCCCCTGGAGCGGCTGGTGGTGGACGTGCCGTCTGAGTCCGTGGGGGCCGTCATCGAGAAGATGGGCTCCCGGAAGGGGGACCTGCTGGAGATGACCCCCGTGGGCACCCGGATGAAGCTGGAGTTCCTGGTCCCCTCCCGGGGCCTGTTCGGCTACCGCAACGAGTTCCTCACCGACACCCGGGGGGAGGGCATCATGGCCTCGGTCTTCGACTCCTACGCCCCCTACAAGGGTGAGCTGAGCCGCCGGAGCTCCGGCAGCCTCATCGCCTTCGAGACCGGGGACTCCGTCACCTACGGCCTGTGGGCCGCCCAGGAGCGGGGGGTCCTGTTCATCGGCCCCGGCGTGCCCGTCTACGGCGGCATGGTGGTGGGGGAGACCCCCAAGAGCGAGGACATCACCGTGAACGTCTGCCGGAAGAAGCAGCTCACCAACATGCGGGCCTCCGGCTCCGACGAGGCCCTCCGCCTGGTGCCCCCCCGGCAGATGAGCCTGGAGCAGTGCCTGGAATTTTTGGCCGACGACGAGCTGCTGGAGGTCACCCCCCACAGCCTCCGGCTGCGGAAGCGGATTTTGAACCACGAGATCCGGATGAAGGCCCTCAAGGGGAACAAGAAATATCAGGACCTGTGATTACAAAGGACCTGCTGCAAAACAAGGTGGTTTGCAGCAGGTCCTTTTGGTTTGGGCGTCTGGGGGATACTACAGGACCAAGGTGGAGAGATAGTCGGTCCGCCCGTTGATGATGCGGGTGACCTCCACGGTCTCGCCGGTGACCCGGTAGAAGATCAGGTATTTCTCCACCACCAGAAACCGCAGGTCGGTCTCCACCGGGTGCCTGGCCCGGAGGGGGGAGCCCATAAAGGGCATGGTGAAGAGAAGGGAGATCTCATGAAGGATCTTCCTGCGGACCCTGACGGCGTAGGGCGAGCCGTCCTCTGTGATGCTGCGCAGGTCTTCCCGGGCCTCCGAAAGCAGGTTGAGCTTCCAGTCTTTCATACCGTCTCCGGGTCGATGCCGAAGTGCCGGCAGACCTCTTCAAAGGGGACCGGGTCTCCCGAATTCAGGCCCTTTTCCAGCTCGCCCACCAGCCGGAGCAGGGCTTCCGCCTCCTCCGGGGGGAGCTTGGCCAGGCCCTCCGGGTCTACGGGGATGCGCTCCCAGTTCTCCCTGGGCGTGGGGATCAGATCATCCATAGCGGGCACCTCCTTTGCGCCCTTAGTATACCACATCCCCCGCCGCCGGGCAAGGCCGGGAAACGCCCCATTGCAAAATCCCCGGCCTCTGGGTATAATATAACAGCAAGAAACAGAGAAAGAAGTCCGACAGGCTGTCGGCCTGTCGGGACAACCCCCGGAAGCTCCGGGGACATCCCACCGAAAGGAGCCGCCCATGGAAGCCCTGCCCTCCCTCATCACCGACCTGACCATCCTCCTGGCCATCGCCGCCGTGACCACCCTGCTGTGCAAGAGGATCAACCTGCCCTCGGTGCTGGGATACATCCTGGCGGGCTTTCTGGCGGGGCCCGTGGTGGCGGTGCTGCCCACCATCGACGATATGGCCACCATCCAGGTCTGGTCCGACATCGGGGTCATCTTCCTCATGTTCGGCCTGGGGCTGGAGTTCTCCGTCCACAAGATGGGGGAGGTGGGGGTCCCCGGCTTCCTGTCCGCCGGCATCCAGGCGGTGGGCATGGGCATCGTGGGCTTCTTCCTGGGGGTCCTCCTGGGGTGGAGCACCATGGACGCCGTCTTCCTGGGGGTCATGCTGGCCATGTCCTCCACCATGATCACCATGAAGAGCATCGAGGATATGGGCCTCAAGGACGCCCCCTTCGCCTCCCTGGCCATGGGCACCCTGGTCATCGAGGATATCATCGCCATCTTCGCCATGGTCATCCTGTCCACCATCGCCGTGTCCCAGTCCATCAGCGGCCTGGAGCTGGCGGGGCGGCTGGTCCTCCTCCTCTTCTACCTGGCTCTGTGGCTCATCCTGGGCACCTTTCTCCTGCCCACCGCCATGAAGAAGCTCATCGGCCTGATGAACGACGAGGTCCTGCTCATCTTCTCCCTGGCCCTGTGCTTCCTCATGGCCCTTCTGGCCGACCGCATCGGCCTGTCCACGGAGCTGGGGGCCTTCCTGGCGGGGTCCCTGCTGGCGGGGACGGTCCACGCCGAGCGGGTGGAGCACCTGGTCACCCCCTGCAAGAACCTCTTCGGAGCGGTCTTCTTCATCTCCGTGGGCTTCATGGTCCAGCCGGGGATGATTGTGAAATACATCGGCCCCATCCTCCTGCTGGCCGCCGTGGCCATCGCGGGGAAGCTCCTCTTCCTTCTCCTGGGGGGCCTGGCGGCGGGGAAGCCCATGGACGTGGCCCTCCAGGCCGGAGCCGCCCAGACCCAGGTGGGGGAGTTCTCCTTCATCCTGGCGGGGCTGGGCCAGTCTTTGTCCGTCACCGGGGCCTTTCTCTATCCCATCATCGTGGCGGTGAGCGTGCTGACCACCTTCACCACCCCCTTTGTTCTGAAAGCCTCCCCGGCCCTGTGCCGGTGGCTGGAGGCCCATCTGCCCCGAAAGTGGCTGGCCGCCCTGGACCGGTACGTCCAGGCCCGGGAGAAGGACGCGGGGGCCCAGCGGGGGGACTGGACCCTCTTCCTCAAGGGCTACTTCCGGAACTTCGCCCTCTACGGCATCCTGGCCCTGGGGGTCATCCTCATCGGGGTGAAGACCCAACTGCCCTATCTCACCGCCCTCATGCCCGACCGGACGGAGTTCATTGTGGAGCTGGCGGCCTGCGGCGTCATCTATCTCTTCCTGCTGATCCTCCTGCCCGCCATGCTCCGGGTGCCCAAGCGGTACTTCACCCCCCTGTGGCTGGAGGGCCTGTCCAACCGGGTGCTGCTGACCATCCTCCTGGTCTTCCGGGTGGGGGTGGCGGTGCTGCTGGCGGTCCTCCCCGCCTTCCTGGTCTTCCGGGTGAATCCCCTGTACCTGGCCCTGGGGGCGGTGCCCGTGGTCTGCCTGGCCACCCGGTCCAATAAGCTGGCGGGACGGTACCTCTCCGTAGAGGCCCGGTTCCTGGCCAACTTCAACGAGCGGAAGCTGGCCGACCGCTTCGGCGGCGGCGAGGAGGAGGAGGTCCACCACTGGCTCACCGAGCAGCTCACCGTGGCCGCCCTGGTCTGCCCCAAGGACTGGGCCGACGACGGCCGGACCCTCATGGACCTGGACTGGGGCCGGAACCACCGCATCAAGGTCATCCGCATCCTCCGGGGCCGGGAGCGGAAGAACATCCCCGAGGGCCATGTCCGCCTGAAGGGAGGGGACACCCTGGTGGTCATGGGGGACCGCCGGCAGGTGGAAAACTTCTGCCTCCTCCAGGCCCAGAACGGCGTCCACCCGGCGGAGGGCACCGTCTTCCGCACCCTGAAGGAATTCATCGAGGACCAGGACGGGGTGCCCGAGGCCAAGCAGCTCCTGTGCTGCGGCGTGAGCCTGGAGCGGGAGATGCCCCAGGCGGGGAAGTCCATCCGGGACAGCGGCATCAAGACCGACTGGAGCGCCTTCCTCATCGGCCTGGAGCGGGAGCTGCTGCCCATCCCCGACCCCGACCCCAACCTGACCCTGCGGGACGGGGACCTGCTGTGGGTGATGGGGTCCCAGGAGATGGCGGGGAAGCTCGTAGCCGCCGGACTGCTGGACTGAGGCGTTTTGAACCCGCGGAGTTTTTTTGCCTTCGCAACGATGATAGGAGGACCAAGCCATGGAGATCCGATGCGACCTGCACTGTCACTCCACCTGTTCCGACGGGACCCTGACCCCGGCGGAGCTGGTGGCGCTGGCGGAGAAAAAGGGCCTGGCGGCCCTGGCTCTCACGGACCACAACACCGCCCGGGGTCTGGAGGAATTCATGGCGGCGGGGGAGAAGAGCCCGGTGCGGACGGTCCCCGGCTGTGAGTTCACCACCGACGACCGGGGCCGGGAGCTCCACATCGTGGGCCTGTTTTTCCGGCGGGACCACTGGCCGGAGATCGAGGACTATGTGGAGCTCATGCACATCGCCAAGCGCAACGCCAACCGGAAGATGCTGGACCAGCTCCGGCAGGACGGCTACCAGGCCACCTTTGAGGAGGTGGCGGCCCTGGCGGGGTCGGAGGACTTCAACCGGGCCCACGTGGCCCGGGTGCTGATGGCCAAGGGCTATGTGGAGAGCGTCAAGGCGGCCTTCGACGGCATCCTGAAGGAGGGGGCGGGGTACTACGTCCCGGCCCGGCGGCTGAGCGCGGTGGCCACCATCCGCTTCATCAAGAGCTACGGCGGCGTGGCGGTGCTGGCCCATCCCTTCCTGAACCTGGACGAGGTGGAGCTGCTGGAGTTCCTCCCCCGGGCCAAGGAGGCGGGGCTGGACGCCATGGAGACCCGGTACACGGAGTTTGACCGGGAGACCACCCGAAAGGCGGAGGCCCTGGCGGCCCGGTTCGGCCTGAAGCAGAGCGGCGGGTCGGACTTCCACGGGTCGGCGAAGCCGGACATCGACCTGGGGTCGGGGTGGGGGGATCTGGAGGTCCCCTATGCCTTTTATGAGGATTTGGCGCCCCCGGGGTGGGGGGTGTAGCGCGTGCGGGGCTGCGCGTTGCGTATAAGGAGCGATACGTCCCATCTTCTGTTGCAACGTTCCTGTCGTAACTCTCCTATCGTAACGATATCGCTCTCTGCAACGTAGCCACCCTTCCACCGCCTTCGGCGGTCCCCCTCCCCTTGACAAGGGGAGGCAAGAGGTTCTACCTTGTTGGCAAGGCTGTACTATCGTTGCTACGTCGCACCAACCTCTCGGCCCCCCTTGCCAAGGGGGGCTGTCAGC
>CACZKM010000066.1 GCA_902781745.1 Oscillospiraceae bacterium | reverse complement strand
TTTCGCAGGAATCCTGTATGGATTTCAAGAAAATTTGGCGAAATATGGTGGAAACAGGCCTGCCAGTGGGCATATTGACGTTTTTCAAACAAGCCCTAGGTTTTGTTTTTTCATGACGGAGATACTGCATATTTTGTTCCCGCCCGCCGGGGGCGGCCAGGGGCAGATTCCCGGGGAGAAAAAGGGCCTTTTTTGTGATTCTTGCCCTATTGCAGCGTCTTTTTTGGGGGATTTTCCTATGTAGGCGGTTTTGGCTAAACAACAGGACATCCTGTTTCTGTTTTTATGGGCATATTGGACAAAAAAACAGCAATATTATTGTGAGATATTTTCATCTGATAAGAACTTGCCAGCTATCCCATTCAATGATATACTAAATGCACGGGTAGTTTAGCCAATCGTTGGTTAAACCGCGCACAATTTTTTGAGTAATATTTTGGAAAGGATGCGATTCTTATGATTAAGGATTTCGGTTTCATCATTCCCCAGAACTGCCAGTTCGGCATGGGCGCCCTGAAGAAGCTGCCTGACTTTCTGAAGGCTGCTGGCTCCACCAAGGTTATGCTGATCTCCGACCGTATGCTGGAAGAGATCGGTGTCGTCGACAAGGTCCGCAAGATCCTGGCTGACGGCGGTCTGGAGTATGCTGAATACCTGGATGTCGTGGGCAACCCCACCACCGATATCGTCAAGGAATGCGGCGAGAAGTATGTCGCTGAGAAGTGCAACGGTCTGCTGGCCGTCGGCGGCGGCTCCCCCATGGACGTTGCCAAGGCAGTCGGCGTTGTTGCCAAGTTCGGCGGCGACATCGGCGATTATGAAGGCGTCGGCAAGGTTCCCGGCAAGATCGACACCCTGATCTGCGTGCCCACCACCGCCGGCACCGGCTCCGAGGTCACCGTGGCTGCCGTTATCACCGACACCAAGCGGAACTACAAGCTGTCCGTCCTGGGCCCCGAGATCTCCCCCGACTATGCCGTTATGGATCCCGAGCTCATCATGACCGCTCCCGCCTCCGTGGCTGCTGCCTGCGGCGTTGACGCTCTGATCCACGCTATGGAATCCTACATCAACACCGACGCCAACCCCTTCTCCAAGGCTATGGCCGAGGCTGCTATGTCCCTCATCGGCGCCAACATCCGCGCCTTCGTGGGCAACCGCGGCAACGCTGACGCTGCCTGCGCCATGATGCTGGGCTCCACCTTCGCCGGCATCGCTTTCGCCAACAACCGTCTGGGCGACATCCACGCCATGTCTCACCCCGTGTCCGCGTTCTTCAACGTGCCTCACGGTGTTGCCAACGCCGTCCTGATGCCCAAGATCTTCGAGTTCAACGCCATCTGCGCTGACGAGCGGTATGCCAAGATCTATGAGTATGTCACCGGCAAGAAGGCTGGCGAGGACTTCGTGCCTCAGATGACCTGCGACGCTCTGGCTCAGCTGAACGCTGATCTGGGCATCCCCGCTCACTTCGCTGACGTGGCTCAGGTCAAGGCCAACGGCGGCGCTGCTCGCTTCGAGGAGCTGATCCCCCAGATGGCGATCGACGCCATGAAGTCCGGCAACGTGACCGTCAACCCCAGAAAGACCTCCGTGAAGGACGTCGAGGCTCTGTACGCTCAGGTGAAGTAATTTACCCGAACAGAATACGAGTTTTTTGGAGACCGGCGACCGCCGGTCTCCTTTTTTATCCTCCCTTCTTCGGACCCTGTCCGGCAGGCCCCATGGATTTGGGGTCTTTTTTCATCCTTTTCCGCTGTCGGAAACTTTTTGTTTTACAAACCGGTCCGAACCATGTATAATGAAGTGTTCGCTTGAATCTATCCAAAAGGGGGAACCCGTTTTGAAAAAGCTGCTGCCGCTTTTGCTGTCCCTGGCCCTGGTCCTCACGGCCTGCGGCCCTGCCGCCGTGCCGGAATCGGACGATGATAACACTGTTCTGGTGGCGACCACATACCCTGTCTATCTTTTTACCTCCGCCGTCACCAAGGATGTGGGCGGCTACGACGTGTGGCTCATGATCGATCAGCCGGTCAGTTGCCTCCATGACTACACCCTCTCCGTCCGGGATATGCGGACCCTGGAGGGCGCGGACGTCATCCTCATGAACGGCGCGGGCCTGGAGGACACCATGTCCGACGCCCTGGAAGCCGTGGCGGATACACCGGTCATTGACTGCTCCCGGAACATCGACCTGCTGCCCCTTCAGGGCCATCACCACGACGAGGACGAAGGGGAGGACCACGACGGCGAGGTGGATCCCCACATCTGGATGGACCCCGCCCTGGCCTGCGTCATGGTGGACAACATCGCCGCCGGCCTCTCCGAGGAGGACCCAGACAGCGCCGAGGCCTTCGCTGCCAACGCCCAGGCCGCCAAAGACCAGATCACTGCCTGCTATGCGGACCTCAAGGCTCAGCTGTCGGACCTGTCGCCCCGGGAGCTCATCACGTTCCACGACGGCTTCTCCTACTTCGCCCGGGCCTTTGACCTGACCATTCTCCGGTCCATTGAGGAGGAGGCGGGCAGCGAGGCCTCCGCCAAGGAGGTTTCCGAGATCATCGACCTGATCCAGACCCATGACCTTCCCGCGATTTTCGTGGAGACCAACGGTCCCAACGCCACTGCCCAGGCCATCGGTGAGGAGTGCGGCAAGACGGCTCCCTTCACCGTCGGTGTTCTGACTTTGATCATGAGCCGTGACCCGGACAATGAAGGGATCGACGCCTACTGCGCAGGGCTCGCCAAATGCGCAGACGTCATTCAGGAGGCTTATTCATGAGATTCGCCGCCAAACGAGATCACAGCCGGATCCCCCTCCCCGTCCGTCCGGGGACCTGCACCCTCCAGGTCCGGGATCTGGGGGTCACCATGGAGGAGGACGTCATTCTCCACGACGTGACCTTCCAGCTCAACTGCCGGGAGATCACAGCCCTCATCGGCCCCAACGGGGCGGGGAAATCCTCCCTGTTCCGCAGTATCCTGGGACAGATGCCCTATGACGGCTCCATCAAGTTTTTGCTGGCGGGGGGCTATCCCAGCCGGCCCAAGATCGGCTATGTCCCCCAGAGCCCCAGCTTCGACCGGGGGTATCCCATCAGCGTGCTGGATTTCTTCGCCGCCGCCATCAGCCGGTGGCCGGTCTTTTTGCCGGTGCCCAAGGACCTGCGGCAGCGGGTGGAGGAATGCCTCACCCGGGTCCACGGTCAGGGGCTGCTGGATAAGCGCATCGGCGCCCTCTCCGGCGGCGAGCTCCAGCGGGTCCTGCTGGCCCTGGCCTTGGAGCCCATCCCCCAGATCCTCATCCTGGATGAGCCCCTGTCCGGGGTGGACGTGGGAGGCGAGCATCTGCTGCTGGAGATGCTGGACGAGATCCGGCAGAAGTATGATCTGTCTATCCTCTTCTCCACCCATGACTTCTCCACCCTGCGGCACTACGCCGACAAGGTCATCCTGCTCCAGCAGACCATCCTGCGGCAGGGCGCGCCGAAAGAGGTCCTGGGCTCCCGGGAGTTCCAGTCGGTGTTCCATCTGAACCTGGAGGAGGAAGGAGGGAAGGCACCATGAGTTTCTGGTACTGGCTGGTGTCCTTCCTGCCCTTCGAGTGGGCGGCTCCGGGCACCATGCTCTTCATGAAAAACGCCCTGCTGGCGGTGCTGGTCATCACGCCCCTGTTCGGTCTCCTGTCCACTATGGTGGTGGAGAGCCGGATGGCCTTCTTCTCCGACGCCCTGGGGCACTCCGCCTTCACCGGCATGGCCATCGGTGCCCTGTGCGGCCTCAGCCAGCCCACCTGGGCGGCGGTGATCTTCGCTGTGGTCATCGCCCTGCTGTTTACCCTGGTGCGGCAGAAGACCCGCATGGCCAGCGACACGGCCATCAGCGTCTTCTCCTCTGCGGCGGTAGCGCTGGGCATCTTTCTCAGCACCCTGGGGGGGCAGAGCTTCACCAAGTTCAACACCCTGCTCATTGGCGACATCCTCAGCGTCGCCCCCAAAGAGATCGCCCTCCTGGCAGTGATCCTGGTCCTGCTGGTGGTGCTGTGGGTGACCTCCTTCAACCACATGATGCTCTCCGCGGTCCACCAGGCCCTGGCGGACAGCCGGGGGATCAAGGTGGTCTGGAAGAATTTCCTGTTCACCGCCGCCATCGCCGTGGTGGTCACGGTGACCATGACCTGGGTGGGCCTGCTGGTCATCAACGCCCTGCTGGTCCTCCCCGGCGCGGCGGCCCGGAATATCGCCCGCAATCTGTCCCAGTATCACCTCATCGCCATCCTGGGCGGCCTGGTCTGCGGGATCGGTGGCCTGATGCTGTCCTACTATGTGGGCGCTTCGGCGGGCGCATCCATCACCCTGCTGCTGGCGGTGTGGTTCTTTGTGACGCTCCTGCTGCGGGGAACCCAGTGATTTCATCCTCTTTGCCCTCCCCGCCGTGGGGAGGGCAAACATTTGTGGCGGTTTTTTTGAAAAAATCCAAATAACCCCTTGACTTCTGTGTAAAACTTGCTATAATATCATCGTTGCCTATCCGGCAGCCAACTGAATATCGCCTGGTGAAGCAGAGCGAACACGTGGAGAAGTCGCGTAGTTTGGTCGAGCGCGCACGATTGGAAATCGTGTAGGCCTCAAAAGGGTCTCGAGGGTTCGAATCCCTCCTTCTCCGCCACAAAACCCCTTGAACCGTAAAGGTTTGAGGGGTTTTCCTTGTATTTTGACCACTTATTTGACCACTTATAGGATAAAATATCATGGACAAAACGGCACATAAAACTGTGCAAGCTAACGAAAAACGGACGAATTTCTAAGAGCTTGAGACCGATTGGATAAACCGTTCCATGCGATCGGCGGACTGCTGCCGCATCTTCTGGGAGATATGACCGTAAACGTCCAGCGTGAAGCTGGCGGTGGCATGACCCAGATTGCCCTGCACGGTCTTGATGTCATCTCCGCTTTCGATGGAGACAACTGCGTAGCTGTGCCCTTACGGTATAATAACGACAAACCGGAAGAATCCCGTATTTTCAAGGGTTTCCAAGGGTTTCAGCCTGATTTTTGATCCTTTTCCAACCCAAAAATCAAGCCGCGTAAATTGTCGAACCGTAGGGGGTGTTTCATTAACGACAAATAATTTCATAGCGGCTGGGAGTATCGTCCCAGCAACCTGCGGGCGTTTCAATCTGCTGACAAGCTGCTTTGAAGCGCCCTTTTTTGCGCCCAAATTTAAGAACATGGGAGGAAACCAATATGCCAACAGAAACCTCGCCCCCCAAGCGAGGGCGAAAGCCAAAGCAGCCTGCGCCGGTGGAGCCGGTGCAAACCACCGAGCAGATCGTCCGTATTCCGTTGACCGAGCTGCACCCCTTCCCGGATCACCCTTACGGCATCCGGGAGGATCAGGCCATGCAGGACACAACGGACAGCGTGAAGCAGAACGGCGTGGTGGTCCCGGCCATCGTTCGGCCCCGCGCCGAGGGAGGTTATGAGATCGTTGCCGGACACCGGCGCAAGCTGGCCTCCGAGCAGGCGGGCTTTACGGATATGCCCTGCATCATTCGCAACCTCACGGATGACGAAGCCATCATCCAGCTTGTGGATTCCAATGCCCAGCGCGAGGATGTGCTGCCGAGTGAACGGGCCAAAGCCTACAAGATGCGGCTGGAGGCCATCAAGCGAACGGCGGGAAGGCCGCGCAAAGACCTTTCAGAAAATGCGCCGAATAATTCGGCTAATTTCCGCAGCGACGATGAAGTGGGAAATGTCGATGGGATCAGCGGCGATACCGTCCGCAACATCATTTCCCTCACTAACCTGGTCCCGGAGCTGATGCAGATGGTGGATGACAAGAAAATCTCGCTGACGCCCGCCTATCAGATCGCGGCCCTCACCGAGCCGGAGCAGCGCCTTTTGCTGGAAACCATCGACAGCGAACAGGCGACGCCCTCCGTGTCACAGGCCCAGCGGATGCGCAGGCTCAGTCAGTCGGGAGAGCTGAACGAGGACAATATGCTGCAAATTATGATGGAGCAGAAGAAGCCCCAGGATTTCAGTATCTCGATCCCGCTGAACAAGCTCCGCAAGTATTTCCCCAAGTCCTACTCCCCCGAAAAGATGGAGGAAACCATCTTCAAGCTGCTGGACCAATGGCTGAAGCAGCGCCAACGGAGGCAGGAACGATAAAACTTCATACTGGACAGATATAGCCGGACAGAAAATGAAAATTCTCTGCCCGGCTTTTTTCATGTCCAAAATCAAATCTGGAAAGGAATCTTGAGCTATGAAACGTCCCCTTGCATACATCACCGCCCCCTGGAGCGAGAACCGCCGTGAGAACGAGGAACACGCTGCCCGGTACTGCCGCCAGGTCTACGACGCCGGATATTCGCCTATCTGCCCCATGCTGGTGCTTTCCACCTTCCTGAAGGACAGCATCCCCCAGGAACAC
>CACZKM010000065.1 GCA_902781745.1 Oscillospiraceae bacterium | reverse complement strand
ATATCTAATCCTGCAAGCCTTTGGCTTGCAGCCCACGGCAGAATCTGCCGTGGGCGATTAAAATGTTTTTTAAACATTTTAATCGATAATTAGTATTACTATAGTATAGAATCCCCCCGGTGTCAATGGCACGCCCCCCGCCTGACAGGGGCGGCCCGGCCCCGGGATCGCCCCGGTATTCCGCCGGGGCTGTTGCTTTAAGAAATTCCCTATTGACTTTGTGAGAATATTGTGCTATCCTTCGTATAACCCAATAAATTTGTAGGAATTAAACCTGCGAACCATCCAACCACGGAAAGGAGCCATCCTTATGATATACGCCGACAACGCGGCCACCACCAAGATGAGCCGCACCGCCATCGACGCGATGATCCCCTATCTGGAGGAGGACTTCGGCAACCCCTCCTCCCTCCACACCATCGGCCAGCGGGCCAACGAGGCCCTCACTGCCGCCCGGGAGACCGTCGCCCAATGTCTGGGGGCCCAGCCCGGGGAGATCTACTTTACCTCCGGGGGGAGCGAGGCCGACAACCAGGCCATCCGCTCCGCCGCCCGGATCGGTAAGGCCCGGGGGAAGACCCACATCATCTCCACCGCCTTTGAGCACCACGCCGTCCTCCACACCCTCAAGCAGCTTGAGGCCGAGGGCTTTGAGGTCACCCTTCTGGACGTGGGTCCCCAGGGCATGGTCACCCCGGAGCAGGTGGACGCCGCCATCCGGGAGGACACCATCCTGGTGACTATCATGTACGCCAACAACGAGATCGGGTCCATCCAGCCCATCTCTGAGATCGGGGCGGTGTGCAAGGCGCGGAAGGTCATCTTCCACACCGACGCCGTCCAGGCCGCGGCCCACCTCCACATCGACGTGAAGGCCCAGAACATCGACATGCTCTCCCTCTCCGGCCACAAGTTCCACGGCCCCAAGGGGGTGGGAGCCCTGTACTGCCGCCGGGGGCTCCAGCTCTACTCCCTCATCGAGGGGGGCGCCCAGGAGAAGAACAAGCGGGCGGGCACCGAGAACATCCCGGGCATCGTCGCCCTGGCCGCCGCCATGGAGGAGGCCACGGCCCGCATCGACGAGAACATCGCCAAGGTGAGCGCCCTGCGGGACAGGCTCATCGCGGGGCTGTCTCAGATTCCCCACTCCGTCCTCAACGGCCACCCGACGGAGCGCCTGCCGGGGAACGTGAACTTCTGCTTCGAGGGCATCGAGGGGGAGTCCATGCTCCTGCTGCTGGACGACAAGGGCATCTGCGCCTCCTCGGGGTCGGCCTGCACCTCCGGGTCCCTGGACCCCAGCCACGTGCTCCTGGCCATCGGCCGGCCCCACGAGATCGCCCACGGCTCCCTGCGGCTGAGCCTGTGCGAGTGGAACACCGAGGAGGAGGTGGACGCCATCCTGGAGGCGGTGCCCCAGGTGGTGGAATACCTGCGGAATATGTCCCCGGTCTGGCGGGACCTGACCAGCGGAAAAACGCCGTTTATTTTGCAGTAACAGGGAGGATACGACCATGGCATTATACAGTGAAAAAGTGATGGACCACTTCCGGAATCCCCGGAACGTGGGGGTCATCGACAACGCCGACGGGGTCGGCGAGGTGGGCAACGCCAAGTGCGGGGACATCATGAAGATCTACCTGAAGATCGACGACGACATCGTTACCGACGTGAAGTTCGAGACCTTCGGCTGCGGCAGCGCCATCGCCTCCAGCTCCATGGCCACGGAGATGATCAAGGGCAAGCCCGTGGACCAACTGCTGGAGCTGACCAACAAGGCGGTGGTGGAGGCCCTGGACGGCCTGCCCGCCCACAAGCTCCACTGCTCGGTCCTGGCGGAGGAGGCGGTGAAGTCGGCCTTGAAGGACTACTATGACAGGCACGGGATCGAGTACGACCCGAAGCTGCTGCCCGACGTCAGTTGTGATGCCTGCCACGTTTAGCGTTTTGAACCCGCTTCTGCGGAAGCGGAACTCTGCGAGGCGTGAACAGTTAAATCACTTCCTTCTCTCTTTGACAGCGGAAGCCCCGGACCGTCTCTGTGCGGCGGTCCGGGGCTTTCTGCGCGGTTGTCGGATTGTGGGGGATGTGGTATACTGATACTGTCAGCCGGACTCTTTCCGTCGGAAAGGGGGGTTGAGCATGACAACAGCCCTCGCATTCGTCCTTTCTGTCGCGGCAAGTGTACTCGCACATTACATTTGCAAATGGCTGGACAGAAAGTGAACGGCGGCCAGCCTGGCGGTCCATTCAGCCGCGGTAAAGAATTGAAAGAACCCCCTGGGAGTCGCACCTCCCAGGGGGTTCGCTCTATGGGTGTAAACATGTCAACAGCCCTTTGTTTACATTTGCATTATAGCAGGTCCCGCCGCCGATTGCAAGGGCTTTTTGCCGGCCGGGCCCATCTCTCCGCGCAGCAGGGGAGAAGGGAGGACAGCCCCGCCCGTGGAAGGCCCAGACTTCCTTCCAAAAAAATTTTAATATTTTTCCTATTTACCTATTGACATTATGGGTTTAATGGTGTATGATGACATCACATTCAGAAAGGAACACAAATTCCTCCCCCAAAATACTACTCAAAAAATACTCAAATCCCGAAACGATTATTTCAGAAAAGGAGCGACTGTCATGTCTAAGATCTACACCTCTGCCGACCAGCTCATCGGGGGCACCCCTCTGCTGGAGATCACCAACACCGAAAAGGCCCTGGGCCTGAAGGCCACCGTGCTGGCCAAGCTGGAGTACCTCAATCCCGCCGGCTCCGTCAAGGACCGCATCGCCAAGCGGATGATCGACGACGCCGAGGCCAGCGGCGCCCTGAAGCCCGGCTCCGTCATCATCGAGCCCACCTCCGGCAACACCGGCATCGGCCTGGCCTCCGTGGCCGCCGCCCGGGGCTATCGGGCCATCATCGTCATGCCCGAGACCATGAGCGTGGAGCGCCGGCAGCTCATGAAGGCCTACGGCGCGGAGCTGGTCCTCAGCGAGGGCGCCAAGGGCATGACCGGGGCCATCGCCAAGGCCGACGAGCTGGCCAAGGAGATCCCCGACAGCTTCATCCCCGGCCAGTTCGTCAACCCCTCCAACCCCGCCGCCCACGTGGACACCACCGGGCCGGAGATCTGGGCGGACACCGACGGCAAGGTGGACATCTTCGTGGCCGGCGTGGGCACCGGGGGCACCGTCACCGGCGTGGGCCAGTACCTCAAGAGCCAGAACCCCGACGTGAAGGTGGTGGCCGTGGAGCCCGCCTCCTCGCCCGTCCTCAGCAAGGGCACCGCCGGCTCCCACAAGATCCAGGGCATCGGCGCGGGCTTCGTCCCCGACGTGCTGGACACCGCCGTCTATGACGAGGTCATCGCCGTGTCCAACGAGGACGCCTTCGCCGCCGGCAAGGACTTTGGCCGGAAGGAAGGGGTGCTGGTGGGCATCTCCTCCGGCGCGGCCCTGTTCGCCGGCATCCAGTTGGCCCAGCGGCCGGAAAACGAGGGCAAGACCATCGTGGTCCTGCTGCCCGACACCGGGGACCGGTACCTCTCCACCCCGCTCTTCGCGGACTAAGTCGCTAGAAACCCGCTTTGCCGGGATTCCATCCGATCCTCCATACCTCCAGTATTTCCTGTCTTTCGTTCATTTCTCCAGGAGCAAGCCGCCGCAGAATGCGGCGGCTTGTTCTGTGGAAGGGAGTATGCTATACTGGACCCAGATGACAGAAAGGAGGGATCGTCTATGATCCCCACACCGGAAGAAGCCTTCGCCCTGCTGTCCCAGTACAACACCGGGGAGTTCCACCTCAACCACGGCAGGATCGTGGGGGACGTGCTGGCCTGGTACGCCGGGGCGCTGGGTTACGGCGACCAGGCCGACTACTGGAAGGCCGTGGGCATCCTCCACGAGCAGTGGACGGAGGCCCACTGCGTCAAGTCCCAGGAGCTCCTCCGCCAGGCGGGGGTGGACGAGTCCATCGTCCGGGCCACCGCCAGCCACGGCTGGGGCATCTGCGTGGACATTGCCCCGGAGCTTGAGATGGAGAAGGTCCTCTACGCCGCCGACGAGCTCACGGGCCTCATCGGCGCGGTGGCGGTGATGCGGCCCTCCAAGAGCGTGGACGACCTGGAGGTCAAGTCGGTGAAGAAGAAGTTCAAGGACAAGAAGTTCGCCGCCGGCTGCGACCGGGCGGTGATCACCAAGGGCGCGGAGCTGCTGGGCTGGACCCTGGAGGAGCTCATGGAGAAGACCATCCTGGCCATGCGGGAGAGCCCCAGCGTGCCGTGAAGACAGAAACACAAAGCCCCCCGGGAGCGATTCCCGGGGGGCCTTGTGTTGTCAAACGGTGTCAAATAGTGTATACTGGAAACGCTGCGAGACCTTCGCCCAGAGGGGGTGAGCGACATGGCCATCCTCGTTAGCTTCATAGTCTCGGTTATGGCTGGTGTGGTGACGCACTACATCTGCAAATGGCTGGACCGCGACTGACGCAGCGACAGCCTGCTTCCTTTGTATCCGCCCATGTGGGGATACAAAAGTCCCCCAAGAGGTCACATCTCTTGGGGGATTTTTGCGTGAGCTAATGGACATCCTCGTACTGTCCAACGACAGTATACCAGATATGCCGGTCGATTGCAAGCACTTTTTCCGGCCTGTCATTCCGGCTTCGCTCCCGGCCGGTGCTCCCTGCGGAAGCGCTCGAAGTCCTCCACCGGCATGGGCCTGGCGAAGTAGTAGCCCTGGAAGAGATTGCAGCCCATGGCCGAGAGCATCTGGTACTGGGAACGGGTTTCCACCCCCTCGGTGAGGGCCGAGATACCCAGGGCCGACGACAGGCTGATGATGTTGTGGAGGATGGTCTGGGCCTTGTTGTCATTTCGCGATTCGTTGAGGAACATCATGTCGATCTTCAGAACGTCCACGGGCATATCCTTCAAAAGGTTCAGGGAGGAGTATCCGCTGCCAAAGTCGTCCATCTCCACGCAGAAGCCCGCTTCCTTCAGGGTGGCCAGGATGCGCATCCGGTTCTCCACATTGCTCATCATCATGGTTTCGGTGATCTCCACCCGCATCTTCCCCGGATCCACGTCGTATTCCTTGACGATGGACTTCAGGGTCTCCGCCACGTCCATGAAGAAGAAGTCCTTGGGGGAGATGTTCACCGACACGAACAGGTCCACCCCCTCGGCCTTCCAGCCCGCCAGGATCTCCGCTGCCCGCCGCCACATATAGCGGTCCACGTCGGCGATCATGCCGTTCTTTTCAAAAACGGGGATGAACTGGGCGGGGGAGAGGAACCCGTCGGTAGGGTGATTCCACCGGACCAGGGCCTCGGCCCCTACCACCCGTCCGCCGCCGTTGACGATGGGCTGGAGGTAGGGGACGATCTGCCGGGTCTCCAGGGCTTCGTGGAGCTGGCTGGAGATGTGCTGGTTCCACAGCACGCTCTCCCGCATGGCGTCGTCGTAATAGGCGATGTGGATCTGGTAGTCCTCCTTGATGGTCAGCAGGGCCATGTGGGCCCGGTCGAACATGACGGAGACCTCCAGCTCAGGCTCGTTGATGGCGTAGACCCCCAGGTGGATGAGGATGAGATGCTCCAGGGGCCCGTCGACGACCACGAACCGGGACAGGTCCTCCTCAATACGCGCGGGGTGGAAGTCTTCAACGGGGATGCAGGCGCCGAAGGTGTCCCCCGCCAGACGGCCGTAGACCGCGTCGCCGGAGAGGTCCTTCTTGATCCATTCCGCAATGGTCTTCAGGGCGTGGTCGCCGAAGGCGGTGCCGAAGACGTCGTTGACCATCTTGAACTCGCTGACGTCCACGAAGATGGCCAGGTGCTCCCGGTCCGGGTGGGCGTCCAGCATGTCCCGGGTGCGCTCGTAGAAGAACTCCCGGTTGTACAGCCCGGTGAGGTCGTCGTGGGTGGCGTTGTACCGCTCCTTCTGGAGGGCCTGCTGCTCCTCGGTGTTGTCCCGGATAGACAGGAAGGAGCCCACCACGTTGTCCTTCCCGTCGGTGAGGGACCGGCGGTCCAGGATGTAGGACCGGCCGTCGCAGGTCTTCTGCACGGGGAAGGTCCCCGGGGCCCCGAAGAGGTCCACGATCCGTTCGGTGGCCCGCTCCAGCTCCTGGCCCTTGAGGTTCAGCAGGGCCCGGGCGGGGCGGTTGGTCCAGATACATCGGTCCTTGGCGTCGAAGAAGCACAGGGCCTCGGGCATCTCGGAGGCGATGTTGGCCAGCATCCGGTCCAGCAGGCGCATAGGCCGGTAGTACAGGGCGAAGTAGAAGACCATGAGCCCGAAGACCGCGAAGCCGATCATGGACCGGTCGATGGGGGTGCGGGAGAAGATGTAGAAGGTCTGCCACAGCCCCGCCACCACCATGGCCAGCAGGATGACGGCGTAGCGCTCCCGGTACACCCGGGGGGCCCGGAGGGTGAAGTACAGGAAGATGATCAGCACCGCCAGGAAGATGGCGTAGTCCACCACCCGGTGGATGGTCTGGCCCGCCAGGGGGACGAACCGGAAGTAGGAGGCCCCGCCCACCGTCAGCTCCTCCATGACGAAGGCGTGGTGGGTGACCAGGTTGGCCAGCATCTGGACCACGTCCGCCAGGAGCAGGCCGTAGAACACCCATTTCACCCAGGGAGGCCGCCAGGAGAGGCCGCAGTAATCGATGGTGAAGTGCAAAAGCGCAAACATCACCAGGTCCATCCCCAGGAAGTAGATGTAACAGCCCAGGATGGACAGGGTGGCCTGCGTGGAGGATATGATGATGAGGTTGCCTACCATGGGCGGGATCAGAGCGAAAAGCAGCAGGCTCACCGAGGCGGCGCTGCTTTTCGAGGATCGCCGGGCGGTCACGGCGCAGAGCGTCAGGGCCGCGACGAGGCAGACGAAAACAATGGCGATGACTGTTCGCATACAGGATCTCCTTAGGGTCCGGAGGGATCGTGAGAGCGATCCACGGGTGGGGATCGGTCGGGGCGAAACGGATACAACAAATATTGCAGCGCTTTGCTGCGCTAAAGAAATCGGTTAAGACAACACATTGTACCACGGACATTGGGGGCTGGCAAGGATTTTTGCAGGTTTCGTTGCCCCCGGCCGGGAAAAGAGATATGCACATTTTCCATGGGCCATGGGAAAAAAGGCCGAGAAAAATGTGCATAATCAACGAATATTATTGTATATCAACGAATATCAACAGCGGGGAAGGCGAATTTTCGGCACTTTTACAAGAGGCTCCGCCCCGCCTCACCAGGGCTTGCAGAGAAGGGTGTGGATGTGGGTGTCCAGGAGGTTCGCGGTGTAGGCCGGGGTGAGGACCAGGGCGGTGTCCGCCCCGTAGGCGGTGCCGCCCACCGCCACCACGGGCTTGCCGTGGGGGATGGTCCCGGCGTCCAGGGCCATGAGGGCGATCTCCACGCAGACCTTGGCGCCCTGGCCCAGCATCCGCAGGGTGTGGGCCACCAGCTCCACGGGATTCACCCCGCCGAAGCGCTTGCTCAGGCCCCGCTCCCCGCCGGAGAGGGCGTGGGCGGCGGTGACGAATCTGACGCCCTGTTGGGCAAGCTCCCGGCGCAGGTCCTCGGGCAGCTCGTTGACCCCGGGCTCCGCCATGCCGTAGACGTGGGTGACGGCCACCAGGGGCCGCTTGTAGTCCTTCTCCGCGGCCATAGCCAGGGCGGCCTGGACGGTGGCGCCGGTGCAGGTGGCCAGGACCAGGTCCAGGTCATGGGCCTTGGCGTAGTCCATGGCCAGGGACAGGGTCTCGTTGGTGTTCTCTTTTCCGGGGTGGGGGAAGGTGGTCATGGGATGCTCCTTTCTTGGGACGGGGGACGGTCAAAGACGGGGGTCCTTCTTCCGCTGGCGGATGTCCCGGCCGAAGAAGGGGAGGGCGGTGTAATTGCCCTCGATCCTGGACGCCACCTGGGGGGAGTACCGCTTCCGCAGCCCCTCCTTGTCCAGGTTGGTGGAGATGACGGTGGACTTGCCCTCCACCAGCCGGGTGTTCACCAGCTCATAGAGCACCGACTGGAAGAAGGGGGAGAGGAACTCCGTGCCCAGGTCGTCTAAAATCAGCAGGTCGCAGGCCAGATACCGGCGGGTGTCGTCCCCGGCCTGGCGGCTCTCCTCCCCGTAGGGGGCGAAGCGCCTTGTCTCGAACCGGGCGAAGACCGAGGGGGCGGAGTCGTAGACCACGGAGCACCCCTTCTCGGAGACCACCCGGGCGATGCAGGCGGAGAGGAAGGTCTTCCCCAGGCCGGGGGGGCCGTAGAAGAGGAGGTTCTGGTCCTGGCCGGCCTTCGGGTCGAAGAACTCGGCGTAGCTCCGGCAGGCGGAGAGGATGTTCTGCATGTTCTCCTGGGGGGACCGGGTCTGGCCCGGCCAGACCTCCCGGTCGTAGTAGTCCAGGCGGAAGGTCTCGAAGGACTGGTCCTTCAGGTCCAGCATGGAGGAGAGCTCCCTGGCCTGCTCGGCCTTGCACAGGTCCCTGAGACAGGCGCACATCTTCCCCATGGTCCACCCCCGGTCCTGGCAGAGGGGACACATGGGGGGGTCCTGGAGGGCGTCGGTGGGGTAGCCGGCGTTGTGGAGAAGGGCCGCCTCCTCGTCCTGGAGGGCCAGGTTCTCCCGGCGGAGGGCCTCCACCGCGGCGGGGCCCTGGGTGATCAGGGCGGCGGCGGCCTGGGGCATGGTCCGCCGGAGGGCCAGGGTGATCTCCCGGGTCCGGGGGAGCTTTTGGAAGATCTCCTCCCGGAGGGCCGCCTGCTTCCGCTGGTGGGCCTCCCGCTTGCGGGCCAGCCGGGCCTCCGCCCGGGAAATGATGGGGCCGGAATAGGCCATTTAGGTTCCCTCCTTCTTTTTCTGTTCCATCCGGGCCAGGAAGCGGTCCAGATCGCTGGTGTCCACAGGGGTCTGGGGCTGGGGGGCCGCCGGGGCCTGGCTCTGGCCCTTGGCCCCTCCCTGGGGCTTCCGCCGGCGGTATTTCTGCTCCGCCGCCTGGACCTCCGCCAGGGTGTGGAGCCCCTGTTCGTGCCAGGATTTCAGGATGCCGTTCATGTAGCCCCATTTCAGCTCCCCCACCTGGAAGACCGTCCGCTCATAGGCCTGGCGGATGACCTCGTCCTGGAAGCCAAGCTGGAGCCAGGCGTCCAGGTAGGCGGCCTCCTGGCGCATGGGGGCCCGGCCGGGGCGGTCCAGGAGGGCCAGGAGGGTGCGGTGCCGGTCCCGCCGCTGGGCCATGCGGGCGATGTGGGAATCGGCGTCGGCCAGGGTCTTCACCCCGGCGTCGTACCACTTGTGGCCCTGGTTCTTGATCTGCCGGAGGGTGAGCCGGGCGCCGGGGGCCTGGGTGTCCAGGCAGTAGCGCACCAGCAGGAGGACCACCGGCGGGGGCAGGCCCAGGTAGTCGGTGAGGTAGAGGAGGTCCTTCACGTCCTGGGTCACCAGGGAGCGGCCGAGCTGCCGTTCGGTCTCCTTCACCAGGCCCAGGAAGCCGGCGTCCTGGTCCATGGCCCGGCGGGCGTCCTCGGTGGAGTAGACCGGGGGGGAGGAATCCTCCAGCTTCTGGGGGGGCGGCGGGGTGACGGGCTCCTTGGGGTCGGCCAGGCCCAGCTCCAGCAGGGCGCGGTGGGCGGCCTCCAGCCGGGGGCGGTCCCAGGCCAGGGCGCCGCCGTCCTTCCCGGCCAGGAGGGCCAGGTACAGCAGGGCGGCGTCCCCGCTGCCGGCGGCCAGGAGCTTGTCCACGGCCTTTTTGTGGATGCCTAGGATGGTGCCGGGGAAGAACAGGTCCTTTGCCACGGGGAACGCCTCCTTTCGATGTTTCTGAGTTCTATTTTACAGGAAAAAACGGGATTCGTAAAGAGGGGAGTGGGCGGGGGTGTCCCTATCATGGGTGTGGGGGATCGGTTTGGGACAGGGGAGCTCTATCGTCACAGTTGTGCTTTTTGCAACGTCCCCACCCTTCCGTCATTTGCTTCGCAAATGCCACCTCCCCTTGGCAAGGGTCGAACAGTCCGGGGGACTGTTCGATGCAATCCAGGCGCAGCCACCATGAACCATGGTGGCCGAGCGAAGCGAGGTCGGAGGGGTCTATGCTTCGGACCACGTTGGGTCGATCAGTCTTCGCCTTTGCTGCGGCGGTACTGCGGGATAGACCCCCCAGTCGCCTACGGCGACAGCCCCCCTTCCTAAGGGGGGCCAAGAGGTTAGAGCAGGACTGCCCCTTCCCCCGGTCCCCCAAAACGGTCTTTTCCCCAAAACCTGCCAAGAAATTTTTGAAAGTTGTACGTTCGCATACAACTTTGGGCCCTGTTCCGCCAAGGGTAAAAGGAGGTTTTTCGTATGAAGCCAAACAAAGACAACCTGATCGACTTTCGCGGCGGCTGGCCCCGGGGGACCTTCGTGCCCCTGTCCAAGCAGTCCCTGACCTGGGGATTGTCCCCGGTGGCGGTGCTGGCCTACGGGCTGCTGATGAACCGGGCGGAGCTCTCCTTCCGGAACGGCTGGCTGGACGAGCGGGACCTGCCCTTTGTCATCTATCCCATGTCGGACCTGGGAGAGGACCTGGGAGTCAGCGAAAACACCGCCCGCCGGACCATGCGGGAGCTTCTTGACCTGGGACTGGTCAGCCGCCGAGACATCCCCGGAAAGTACACGCTGTTCTTCCTGAAGATGCTCCCCGAGGAACCTGAGGAACCCGACAGCAGATTTCACCTGTGGTACCCCTCACCTCTCAAGTTGGCAGGGGAGGTCCTTCCAAATTGGAGACGAACCC
>CACZKM010000064.1 GCA_902781745.1 Oscillospiraceae bacterium | reverse complement strand
TGCAGGAATCCTGTATGGATTTCAAGAAAATTTGGCGAAATATGGCGGAAATAGACCCGCCAGTGGGCATATTGACGTTTTTCAAACAGGCCCTAGTGTATGCTTCATTATATCACAGCAGGCGTCGCCATTCAATCCACAATTTGCCGGGAAACACAAAAGCGGGGCCCGCCGAAGCGGGCCCCGTCGGAGACTGTCAAAAAAGCCTCGCAGAGTTCCGTTTTCCGCAGAAAACGGACGGCTTTGCCGGTGAAAAAATACTTCTCGCGGAAGGAGTGTGTTCGCCTGAAAGGCGGACGCGCGAGTGAAGCGCAAACTCCTCGTGTCAAGAAAGGCGGAAGCCTTTTTTGACACGCTGAAGCGGGGCCCGCCGAAGCGGGCCCCGTCGGGGTCAGAGGTCAGCTGCTGTCATTTCAGGGCGCGGTAGAGGAAGAGGACCACGTCCGCCCGGGGGCAGGGGGTCTTGGGGTCTACCTTCAGGTCCAGGCCGTCCAGCAGGCCCTTGCCGGTGGCCCAGGCGCCGGCCACGTCATACCAGCCGTTGTCCCCGATGCCCAGGGTACGGTACAGGAAGGTGATGATATGGGCCGTGGAGCAGGTCTGGCTGGGGACGAAGTGGGTGGCGTTGACGCCCACGGTGATGTTCTTCTCCACTGCCCACAGCACGGCTTTGTAGTAGTAGTCGGACTCCTTCACGTCCACGAAGGGGTTCTTGGTGGTGGAGGGCTCGGGCTCGCCCATGGCCCGCCACAGGAAGGTGACGGTCTGGCCCCGGGTAACGGTGGTGTCGGGGCCGAAGCGGGTGGCGCTGATGCCCACGGTGACCTGGGGCTCGGCGTAGTAGGCCCACATCACCGCGTCGTAGAAGATATCGCTCTCGGACACGTCCTTGAAGGGGTTCACCAGGCCGCCGGGGAGCTTCACGGTGACGTCCTTGTAGTACTCCTTCTTCTCGGCGGCGTTGATGACGGCCAGGGCGGCGTCGCTGACGGTAAGGGTCTTCTGGCCGGTGACGCTGTTGGTCTCCAGCACGGTGAAGACGGCGCTGCCGTCGCCCTTCTTCTCCGCCTGGATGTCGTACTTGCCGTCCTTGTCCAGGTCATACCTGACCTTGTCCCCATCGGAGACGGACTTGATGACGCCGGTGAAGTTCAGCCCGCCCATGGAGGCCTGGAAGGCCGCGTACTGGGGCTGGGTCAGGGTAACGGAGGTCTCCTTGGACAGGTCCACGGTGAAGGCCCCCAGGTTCTTGGCGGGCTCCGCCGCCTTGAAGCGGACGGTGAGGCTGTTGAAGTAGGGGGCGCTGCTCTGGGCCAGAAGGGTCAGGTCATACAGGGGGGTGTTCAGGGTGACCTTTTCGGCCACGGAGTTGGTCTCCAGGGTCTCCACGGCGGCGTCGCCGCCGGAGACGGTGACCTTGATGTCGTTCTTGCCGTCCTTGTCCAGGTCCACGGTGTACTCGCTGCCGGACTTGGTCAGGGCGATGAGGCCGCCGTTGTCGTCGGCCTGGAGGGCGCTGATCAGGGCCTGGCAGTCCTCGCCGGAAACTGCGGCCTTGCCGGAGGACAGGTTCAGGTCATAGGTCTTGGCCGGAGGGGCCAGCTTGAACTCCACCACCTTGGCGAAGGGGGTGAAGGCCTTGGCGGTGGCATAGTTGATCCCCTCGTCGCTGAGGGTCAGGGTAACGTCCTGGGTGAGGGACAGGGTGGGCTGGAGCTTGATGACCCCGGAAACCTTGTCGAAGGAGAAGTCCGTGGTCCCGTCCCTGTCCAGGTCCACCGCGCCGGCGGTAGAGTAGTTGACCTGGCCGTCGGCAATGGCCGCCATGAAGGTGTTGTAAAGGACTTCGGCGGCGGGGACGATGGTGCCGCCCTTGGTCAGGTCCACCTCCAGCTTGTCCAGGAACTCCCCGTAGACGTTTACGTCAGGGGCAAAGTCCCACAGCTCCAGACCGGACCCCCCCGCCTTCAGGGTGGAGCCGATGACGCTCTGGGGATAGTTCAGGCCGTTGTACTTCAGGCCGGTGGTCTCGGTGAAGACATAGCCCTCCTTGGGGGCCAGGGTGATGCCGTAGGAGTAGGTGTGGCCCTCCACCACGGTCCACTCGGTGCCGTCGGAGGAGAGGACGCGGTTGGCGGTCTCATCGATCCAGTGCTCCTCCTTCACCGTGGCCATGGCGGCGGACTCGGCGCTGAGCTTCGCCTCGAAGACGGGCTTCTGCCCGGCCTTCAGGTCGGTGTTGATGGAGGTGATCTCGATGGTGTCGATGGCCTTGGGGGTGGTGGAGTTGTCCTTCCACTGGGCGGTGACTACGGTGTCCTTGGTGATTGTCACCGTGTCCCCCGCCTTGCCCAGGTCCCACTTGTCAAACACCTTGCCCTCGGGGGCGGTGAAGGTGCAGTCGGGGAGGGTGTAGGACTTATTCTTTACCACGGTGACCGCCGCCATGGTCCCGGTGCCGCCGTTGGCGTTGAAGGTGATCTTGGCCGAGATGCTCGAGACCTTCAAGGGGAATTTCAGGGTCAGGGGGGAGTAATAGTCTCCGCTGCCCGAATATGACACACTGGCCGTCTTCTCGCCGTACACGCTGGTGGTATCCAGGACCTTGAATACGATCTTGGAAATATTAGAACTCTTAATGCTGATCGCCACGCCAAGATCGTAGGTGCCGTCCTTGTCCAGGTCATACCGGGCCTCGATCTTCGTCGTATCCTTCTTGTCGATCTTTGAGGTGCACAGCCCCATATCCACTGCGGCGTTCAGGGTCTGGACCACGTTTTTGCCGTTTGCCACAGCCGGCGTGGCAGTGCCGCTGGTCAGGTCCAGGGTATAGGCCCCCTTGTTGGCCGCGAAGGCCCCGAAGGGCAGCAGGGACAGGACAAGGGCAAGACAGAGCACAAGCCCCATTACACGTCGTTTCATTGGTTTAACCTCCTTTATCTCTGGGTTTTTCGTCAGATGCTGGGATGGGAGACCGGACGGCGCCCGGTCTCCCATAGATGTTAGTTGGTCAAATCAAACGGTTCGACATTCCCTTTTGTCAGGCCAGCTCCCGGTACAGGAAGGTCACCACCGCCGCCCGGGGGCAATCCACCTTGGGGCTGACGGTCAGGCCGGTGTCGTCCAGCAGGTGATCCGCCTGGGCCCAGTTTCCGGCCTCCTCATACCAGCCGTTGGAGCCCACGCCCAGGGTCCGGTACAGGAAGGTGATGATGTGGGCCGTGGAGCAGGTCTGGCTGGGGACGAAGTGGGTGGCGTTGACGCCCACGGTGATGTTGTTCTCCACCGCCCACAGGACGGCCTTGTAGTAATAGTCGGAGGTCTTCACGTCCACGAAGGGGTTCTTGGTGGTTGTGGGCTCGGGGCAGCCCATGGCCCGCCACAGGAAGGTGACGCACTGGCCCCGGGTAACGGTGCTGTCAGGGCCGAAGCGGGTGGCGCTGATGCCCACGGTGACCTGGGGATCGGTGTAGTAGGCCCACAGCACCGGGACATAGAAGTAATCGCTGGCAGCAACGTCCTTGAAGGGGTTCTCCAGGCCGGTGGGGTCGAAGCCGCCACCGGGGAACTGGAAGGTGATGCCGGAGTAATAGGAGGGCGCGCCCTGCTCGGTGAGCTTCATGACGGCGGTCTTATCCGGGGTCAGGGTGAAGGCGCCGCTCACGGAGGTCTGGGAGGAGGCGTCCAGCAGCAGGCTGCCGCCGCTCCAGGACAGGAGCACGTCGGAGACGCCTTCCTTGTCCAGGTCCAGGCCGCTGGGGTCGCCGGTCTTGTAGGTCACCTGGCTGCAGGCCTTGACGGTGTCCTCAAAGGCCTTGCCGCTGGTCTCGCCGCCGGGGATGGTGAAGGTCCCCTTGGTCAGGTCCACGGAGAGCTTGCCAAGGTCGGCGGGGGCGCCGCCGCCGGGGAACTTGAAGGTGACGCTGGAGTAGTAGGCTCCGCCGGCGGAGATCTGGGAATCAATGGTGGCCTGGCTCAGGGAGAGGACCACGCTGCCCGCCTGCTTGGAGGAGTCGCCCTGCTTCATGGTCGTGACCCCGCCGGAGGTCTGGACGACCACGTCGGTGAGCCCGCTGCCGTTGAGCTGATAGCCGTCGCTGACCACCTTGATCTTGTTCTCGCCGGCCAGCCAGTTGATGGTCTCGGACAGCAGGTCGCTCTCAGCCATAGTCATGCTTGGCACCACATAGATGCCTTTCGTCAGATCGAAGGTGATGTTGCCCTTGTCGATCTTCTCCTTTTCGCCGCCGGCGGTGAGTTTGACCGAGACATAGGGGTTATAGAACTCCGTCAGGGACGCATAATCCACGGTGCCGTTATCCACTTTGACCATGGACTTGTTGAAATCAGACTTGAATGTGTACCCCGAGTTGGGCATCATCTCAATCCGCATGGTGTAGCTCTCTCCGGACTTGTAGTTGCCCGAAGCGTCAAAGTTGCCCTTTACCGAAACCGAGCTTACATAGCACTGCTTTCCTTCGACGGTGATGCCGGAGGTCTGCTTGGGCTGCCCCCCCACAGGGGTCTTGATGCCTTTCAGACTAACGGAGGTAACAATGCTGTCCAGTGGGTCAAAGGTAAACCGTACCTTGGCGCTGTGCGACTTCAAGTCCGAGATCACCGGCTCTCCGGGGAACCCATCCACTGCGATTTTACTCAGGAAGAAATTATTCTTCTCACCGATTGTCTGCAACGTAAATTCAAGGGTATATTTCACCCCTGCTAAAAATGTGTCAGATGTCCCCATAGGGGTGCTGGACCCTTGGGCATACCATTTTACATCGGTCGCCTTGCAGGCATAGCTGTCAACAGTCACCTTTGAATCTGGATGTTTACCCATCTCCGGTATCGTATAGTCCACAGTTACCCCATAGGCGGTGGGGTAATTGGGGTCTGTTCCGTCTCCGATATAGGTTCTGCAGTCATAGTAGATGTAAATAAACATGGAATTGCCCCAAGCATCCATTTGATATTCGATCTTATTATAGAAACCTGCGCCGGCACCTGGGATCTTAACGGTAGGTTTGCTGTCCGAATTCAACCACCTCAAGCCGTCGGTAGCATATACGCGCAGCATAAGCCGATAGGAATAGTTCGTTACAAACTCTGTTTCTGTGAGCTTGCCACCGGCATAATTCTGCCATTGACAATAGGGTTCACTGCCAGATTTGTAAAAGGCCATATAGGATGAACTGACAGTAATCCCATCCGTTGTAATTTCTTCTCCCGCAATAGGTGCTTTGACACCGTTGACCGTGATGGTCTCGGTCGTGATCGGTCCGGCGGCCAGCGACGTCACCGGCAGCAGGCTCAGAACCATGACCAGACAAAGGACTAAGCTGAGGATCTTTTTCTTTGACATATTCGTACCTTCTTTCCTTTCTTAGTATACTATTCTTGTGTTTCTGACGTCGCGGGGTCAGGGTGGACCTTCAATAAGCGCCACCTCCCCTTCCGCAAAAAAAGCGCGCCTCAGCCGGGGCAGGGCAAGGCCCGCCCGCCGCTGTGACGCGCTCAGGGTTCCAGGGAAAAACCGCGCAGCAACCAAAGGGTCTTCGGACCCCTCTTGCCTGGGTATTCGGATTGTCGGCCACTCTGACAGGACCTTTCATACCGCACCCTCCTTGCCGCCGATCTCTCCTCGCTTCCAATAGTATGTGGCGTTATTATATCAAACTCTTTTGTAAAAATCAAGCCATGCCAGGAAAAAGCAGCCATCTTACGCCCCAAAAGCAAATTGACTGCGGAGGATTTCGTCCCCGCAGCCAATTTGTTAGAAAAACGTAATATTCAAGTCAAGTTATTCCACACCTGCCCCGGCCAGGAACTTCTCCAGCCGGTCCAGGCCCTCCTTGATGGTCTCCATAGAGACCGCGAAGGACCAGCGGGTGAAATAGGGGGCCCCGAAGCCCGTGCAGGGCACCACGGCCACGCCGCCCTTGTCCAGGAAGACGTCGGAGAAATCGTCGGCGTCCTTGATCTCCACGCCGTAGAGGGTCTTGCCCACCAGGTCCTCCATGCTCATCATCATGTAGAAGGTGGCCTCGGACCGGACGGCGTGGACCCCGGGGATCTTGTTCATCCGCTCATAGAGGTAGTTCCGCCGCTCCTCGAAGGTGGCGCGCATGGTCTCGATCTCCGCCTGGGAGCCGGCGAAGGCCTCCACGGCGGCGGCCTGGCTGATGGGGCTGGTGCCGGAGATGCAGTGGCTGAGGTAGTTGGTCATGATCTTGATGATCTTCTGGTCCGCCGCGGCAAAGCCGATGCGCCAGCCGGTCATGGCGTAGGTCTTGGACACGCCGTTGACCAGGATGGTCCGGGCCTTCACGTCCTCCCCCAGGGAGGCGAAGGAGGTGAAGGTCTTGCCGTCGAAGGTGAGCTTGCCGTAGATCTCGTCGGCGATGACATAGAGGTCGGCCTCCACGCAGACCTTGGCGATGGCCTCCTGCTGCTCCTTGCTGTACATCATGCCCGTGGGGTTGGAGGGGTTGTTGAAGATCAGGGCCTTGGTCTTGGGGGTGATGGCGGCCCGGAGCTGGTCGGCGGACATCTTGAAGCCGCTCTCCTCGGTGGTGTCCACCACCACGGGCACGCCGCCCACCATCTTGATGAGCTCATAGTAGCTCACCCAGTAGGGGGCGGGGAGGATGACCTCGTCGCCGGGGTTCACCAGGGTCTTCAGGGCCACATAGAGGATGTGCTTGGCCCCGGCGTTGACGGTGACCTGGGTGGTCTCATAGTCCAGGCCCCAGTCCTCCTTGAGCCGCTGGCAGATGGCCTTCTTCACCGCGGGGGTGCCGCTGGCGGGGGTGTACTTGGTCTTGTTGTCCCGGATGGCCTGAATGCCGGCCTCCTTGATATGCTCGGGGGTGTCGAAGTCGGGTTCCCCGAGGCCGAAGCCGATGACGTCCTTGCCCTCGGCCTGAAGGGTCTTGAATTTGGTGTCGATGGCGATGGTGGTCGAGGCCCGAACGGCCGAGGCCAGCTTGGAGAGTTCTTTCATCGCGGATTGCCTCCTCATTGTTCTGACAGGATTTTTATTCGATGCAGTATTATATTGACTAACTTGCAGGATTGCAAGTACTTTTCTTGTTTTTTTCTCTGTTTTGCAAATTTTTTTCACAGGACTTTCAAACCGAAGCTTCTATTTATGCTCAAGACAACAAAAAAACGACGCCATTTCCAGGCGTCGTTTCCCTCGCGGGGGGCGAAATGGGCTTATACTATTTCTTGATAAAAACATTTCATATGTTTTTATTACCATGGGCTATGCCCATGGCCGCCGCACGGATGTGCGGCGAAGAAAGCCGTTCAAT
>CACZKM010000063.1 GCA_902781745.1 Oscillospiraceae bacterium | reverse complement strand
ACCTGCGCAAGGTTCAGCGCGCCTTTTGCCAGATTTGCGTGCGCTTATTCGCCTGGTTGACAACGTATAAAATATGGGCATTTGTTCAGTAGGCATTATTTGACTTGAAATCAAATGAACGATTGTGCTTTGTCTGAAAGACACGGACAGCAAACCGTTATCACATCAGCTTAAGGGGTAAGCACCTGCTTGGAGAGCAGGGGGTGGAGGGTTCGATTCCCTCATGTGTTAAAACCGTGTCTTGTCTTGGAGATGCCGACAGCAACAATCGGATGAAGAGTCCGCTTCCTCCCCGGCAAAGGAGGGGCCGCCGAAAACCGGCGGTTGCCGATGGCGACGCCAACAGGCATCTCGTAAACCCAAAGATACCAACAGCGATCCGAACGTATCAGCCCGTACCGGCTTGTATACACATTGGGATGCATTGTTCAAAGGGGCTTCATCTGATGAGCCTTGGGAGGAACGGCGAGAATCGCTATTCTCGTGTCCCCCGGCAGCCAAGGATGCGCCCCGCGGTATCTTGTCCCGGCGCTGTACCGCGCCGACGAAATTTTGAACGAGGAGGGACCTCCATGCTGAACTTTCTGAAACAGACCGCCAACCGCACCTATACCGAAAACGGCGCGGCCACCCCGGAGACCACCGGCTCGGACTGCCTGGACCTGTTCGGGACCATCGGCGCCCTGCGGCACAGCGACGAAGGGGAGGTCCGCTCCCGCTTCTTCCGCGCCTGGACCGAGGACCGGGACCTGGCCATGAAGCTCCTCTTCTACGCCCGGGACGTCCGGGGGGGACTGGGGGAGCGGCGGGTGTTCCGGACCATCCTGGCCTGGCTGGCGGACTGCGCCCCGGACTCCGTTTTGAAAAACCTGGCCCGGATCCCGGAGTACGGCCGGTGGGACGACCTGCTGGTCCTCTTCGGCACCCCCTGCGAGCAGGCCATGCTGGACCTCATCGGCCGGCTGCTCAGGGCCGACCTGCGGGCCCTGCACGCCGGCGGGGAGGTCTCCCTGCTGGCCAAGTGGCTCCCCTCGGTGAACGCCTCCAACCGGGAGACCGTGGCCCGGGCCAAGCAGGTGGCCAGGTATCTTGGCCTGACCGACCAGGTCTATCGCAAGACCCTGGTGAAGCTCCGGGCCCGCATCCGCATCATTGAGAACAATCTTCGGGAGAAGGACTACACCTTCGACTATGAAAAGCAGCCCTCCAAGGCCCTGTTCAAGTACCGCAAGGCCTTCCTGCGGAACGACGGGGACCGCTACGCCGACTTCACCCGCTGGGTCCAGGCCGGGCAGGCGAAGCTGAACACCGGGACCCTGTACCCCTACGAGGTCATCGCCCCCTTCTTTGACCGGGCCGTCTCCCCCAGAGAGCGGGCGGCCATCGACGCCACCTGGAACGCCCTGCCCAGATTCCACTCCGGGGAGAACGCCCTGGTGGTGGCGGACGGCTCCGGGTCCATGTATTGGAACGCCAGGCCCCGCCCGGCGGAGGTGGCCCTGTCTCTGGCCATCTCCTTTGCCGAGAGGAACACGGGGGCCTTCCGCAACCACTTCGTCACCTTCTCCCGCCGCCCCCGGCTGGTGGAGATCAGGGGACAGGACATTTTTGAGAAGGTCCGGTACTGCGCCCAGTTCAACGAGGTGGCCAATACGGACCTGCAGAAGGTCTTTGATCTGATTCTCACCACGGCGGTGGAGCACCGTCTGCCTCAGAAGGACCTGCCGGAGACCCTGTACATCATCTCCGACATGGAGTTTGACGCCTGTGCGGAGAACGCCGGGGTGAGCAATTTCCAGGCCGCAAAGGAAAAGTACGCCCGGCATGGCTACACCCTGCCTAAGGTGGTGTTCTGGAACGTGGACAGCCGAAACCGGCAGCAGCCTGTTGCCAGGAACGAGCAGGGCGTGGTGCTGGTCAGCGGCTGTACGCCCCGGATCTTCTCCATGGTGGCCTCCGGGACCCTGACCCCCTACGCCTACATGCTGGAGGTCCTGGGCGGGGAACGGTACCGGGCCATCGCGGCGTAACGGAAAAACGATAACAACAGGGGGTGGAGCAGATCACTCCGTCCCCGTTTTTTCAAAGGAGCATCGACCATGATCGAGATCAGAGGACAATACAACACCGCCCTGTGCTACTGCGACGAGCTGGAGAGCACCGCGGCCATGCAGATCATGACCGTGTGCGACCAGGCGGTCTTCTCCGGCAGCAGGATCCGCATCATGCCCGACGTCCACGCCGGGATGGGCTGCACCATCGGCACCACCATGACCATTACCGACAAGATCGTCCCCGGCATGGTGGGGGTGGACATCGGCTGCGGCATGGAGACCACGAAGCTGTCCGTCCGGGACCTGGACCTGGACAGGCTGGACCGGGTGATCCGGCAGTCGATCCCCTCGGGGTTCCAGGTCCGCACCGCGCCCCACGCGCTGAACCGGGAGATCGACCTGGCGGGGCTCCGGTGCGCCCCCTATGTGGACCTCGACCGGGCCCGGCGGAGCATCGGCACCCTGGGCGGCGGCAACCACTTCATCGAGGTGGACCGGGGCGAGGACGGAAGCCTCTACCTGGTGATCCACTCCGGCAGCCGGCACCTGGGCACCGAGGTGGCGGGCTGGTACCAGACCCAGGGGCGGCTGGCCATGTGGGGCGGGGCCCGGTATCAGCTGGAGGAGACCATCGCCCGGCTGAAGGCGGAGGGGCGGTTCCGGGAGATCCAGCCCACCATTGAGAAGCTCAAGAAGGAGCACCCCATCCGGGTCCCCAGGGAGCTGGCCTATGTGGAGGGCAGGCTTTTTGACGACTACATCCACGACATGAAGCTGGTCCAGAGGTTCGCCGTCCTCAACCGCCGGGCCATGACCGACGTGATCCTCCGGGAGATGGGCCTGGAGGCGGAGGACTCCTTCACCACCATCCACAACTATATCGACACTGACGCCATGATCCTCCGGAAGGGGGCCGTCTCCGCCCGAAGGGGAGAGCGGCTGCTCATCCCCATCAATATGCGGGACGGCAGCCTCATCTGCGTTGGGAAGGGAAACGACGACTGGAACCAGTCCGCTCCCCACGGGGCCGGACGGCTGATGAGCCGCAAGGCGGCCTTTTCCTCCCTGTCCATGGCGGAGTTCCGGCGGGAGATGGCGGGCATCTACTCCACCTGCGTGGGGAAGGACACCCTGGACGAGTCCCCCATGGCCTACAAGAGCCTGGAGGCCATCGTGTCCCAGATCGGGCCCACGGCGGAGATCACAGAGCGCATCCGGCCCGTCTATAACTTCAAGGCGGCGGAATAATGACAAGGGAGGTGTGGGCTGTGCGTCAGAATATTGTCAATACGCTGGAGGAGATCGAGCGGAGCGAGGGCATCCGCATCCTTCTCGCCGTGGAATCCGGCAGCCGGGCCTGGGGCTTTGCCTCCCCGGACAGCGACTACGACGTGCGGTTCATTTATTTGCGGCCTGAGGAGGAATATCTTCGTCTTGACCGGCGCCGGGACGTGATCGAACGACCCGTCTGTGGTGAGCTGGACGTCAACGGCTGGGATCTGGACAAGACCCTCCGGCTGCTGCACAAGTCCAATCCGACAGTGTTCGAGTGGTTTTCCTCGCCCATCGTCTACCGGGAGGACAAGGCCTTTTGTCAGCGGTTTCGCCCGATGCTGCAGAAGTATTTTTCCTGCAAGCGGGGATTGTATCACTACATCAGCATGGCAGAGGGAAACTACCGGGATTATCTGCGGGGAGAGACGGTCAGGGCAAAAAAGTATTTCTATGTTCTGCGTCCTCTTTTGGCCTGCCGGTGGATCCTGGAGCGGGAGACTCCGCCGCCCATGCTGTTTTCCGAGCTGGCGGAGGCCATGCTGGACCCGGCGCTGATGCCAGAAGTGGATCATCTGCTGGCACTGAAGCGGGGCGCACCGGAGGTCCGGGAGATCCCGCAGTGCAAAGAACTGAACCGATATCTGGACGAGGGAATCGCCCAGGTCAAAGAAAAAATCTCTGCCTTTTCGCGGGAGCAGGCGCCGGATTGGGACGAGCTGAATGAATTGTTCCTTTCTGAGCTGAAAAGGGACAGGCGGTGATAAAGATGGAATTGACGCATAAAGAGAATGCTCTGCTTGAAATACTGCGGAAGGTACCGCCGGACCTCAGAGCCATTCGTGCACAGTTGGAATCAAGCCGGTTCTCTTCTGACAGGATCGCGGCTGTCGCTTCCGAGTTCATTGACATTTGTTGCTGGGAGAGTTTGGATCGGCATTTTTCATCTCAATCATTCTTTGAGTTGTTGATTCTTCGTTAGAGTATGGATTTTCCATAGAGTATCAACATGTTTTTTGCTTTTACGGATGATGTTCCAGTATTCAGGGGAGCATAGGTAATCAATCAGGAAACACTGGGGTATATAGTATTTCCGCGTCTGCATGATAGTCTGTAAGCGCCCCTTGCGAATCCAGTTGCCAACGGCACGACGGTCGTAACCTGTGTAGGAGCAAATCATGCTAACATCCCAAACGTCAGGTTCATCTTTTAACGCATCCTCGTAGAATTGGCGCATAGATTCCTCTGGAATCGGTTCTGGCAGGATCCTAATTTTATGAGGAACCACCTTCGAACCCTGATACTGATACCAACCCTTCGGGGCGATATAGCGGCATGGGTTTTGTGCTCGATCACGGTAAAAAGCGATAACATCGGACTTTTTGATCCGATAACAGCGTGTCTTTTTGCCAGTACACTCGCTGGGAATGAGTCCGCTTTGTAGCAGGTAAAGAGCGGTCCGCTTGCTAATATGGCAGGCAATCCGCATTTGTTCCTTGTTCATTATATCGGGGTATTTCGCAAATTCCTTAGGATCATAATTCATGAGCTTGAACTCCTTTATTTGAATTGGTGATCCTGAGATGAGTACCGATCGATTTGTATTGCCACTGGTTGTGAAGGAGCCTTCCTTCTTGCCTTCGTTCTTGCAAACGTGCAAGAACAGCATGAAAACAGGCAAGAAATCGCCCTGATTCTCTAAGCATTTGAACTCAAGACTTTTTCCCATGAGAGGCCAAAAAGCCAGGAAAATCAAGGATTACACGACGAAACGTATCTTACTGAGACTGCCTAAAAATGACAATAGGTGAGAAAACTCGAAATCAGTTGACGGGCAACCGTCCGTGGGTTCGAATCCCACCCGCTCCGCCAAAAGCCTTGAAAACATCTGTTTTCGGGGCTTTTTCTTTGCTCTCATCTGGTGCGTGATGCCCAAAGACTGCATGAGACGGCATGACGCGCTTGCGCGGCATGCCCGTGTGCAACACGCGGATTCCCAAATGAAAGCTTTTCATTTGGGAATCGTGTCAGTGTCCTCTGCGGAGTTCGCAAAATCCTCCGCTGCCAGCCATTCCCGCTCCGCGTCAGCTCCCGGAAGGCCGATCCGTCCCGTCCCCGCCCCGAAACGCCAGGCAGAGCATGGTCAGATCGTCGAACTGCTCCGCGTCCCGGACGAACTCGTCCACCGCCCGGCGGACGTTCCGCAAAATCTCCTTCGGCGGGGCGTCGGGGTCCCGGTTCAGGGCCTCGAGCATCCGGTCCGTGCCGAACATCTCGTTGTCCCCGTCGGTGGCCTCGGGCACGCCGTCGGTGTAGAGGAAGAGCTTGGAGCCGGGGGTCAGGGTCATCTCGTACTCTCTGTAGGTCAGGCCCTCCATGCCGCCGATGACAAAGCCGTGCTTGTCCTTTATCAGCTCGAAGCCCTTGCCGGGGGTCATCACCGCCGGGTATTCGTGGCCGGCGTTGGCCGCCGCGATGCGCCCGGTGGCGGTGTCCAGAATGCCCATCCAAACCGTGACGAACATCTCCTCCCGGTTGTTGGCGCAGATCTGGTCGTTCACCGCCTGAAGGACTTCCGCCGGGCTCCGTCCGGTCATGGCAAAGTTCTGCACCAGGATCTTGGCGATCATCATGAACAGGGCCGCGGGCACGCCCTTGCCGGACACGTCCGCCATGACCATGCCCAGGTGGGTCTCGTCGATGAGGAAGAAGTCGTAAAAGTCGCCCCCCACCTCCTTGGCGGGGTCCATAGCGGCGTAGACGTCGAAGTCCCGGCGGTCCGGGAAGGCGGGAAAGATGTTGGGGAGCATATCCGCCTGGATCCGGGTGGCCAGGGTCAGCTCCGTGCCGATGCGCTCCTTCTCCGCCGTGACGGCGGTGAGGCGCTTGATGGCCTCCACGGTGTCGGTCTCCATGGTGCCGATGGCCTGGGCCAGGGTGATGATCTCCGTGGTGTTGCTCAGGTCCTTCAGGGGGTCGTCCTCGGTGCGGCAGGTCTCCCGGGCGAACCGGGCCGCCTCCTGGGACACCGCCCGGATGGGCCGCAGGACCTCCTTGCGGAGGTAGGACCCCGCCCACAGGGAGGCCAGGGCCGCCAGCACCAGGCCGATGATCTCAACGGTCAGCAGATAGGTGTGCCGCCCGGTGGTGAGCTCCTCCATGGGCCGCTGGACGCAGAGGATGGATTTCACCTGGCCGTCGGACCCCGTCAGGGGGATCAGGGAGGTGATGTGGGGCTCGTTGCCCCGGAGGTCGCTGGTCCGGGCGATGGTGCCCCGGGTGAGGCCCTCCTCGTAGATCTGGCGGTAGATGGTCTCATACTCCTCGTTGGTGGTGTCCCGCTGATAGCCGATCTCCCAGGGGGTGTACCCCGAGGACTCGGACACGGTGTTGAACACCGAGGTGAAGTGGAGGTAGTCGCTGGTGTCCACGTCGATGACGTAGAGCAGGGTCACGTTCTGCTTCTGGCAGAGGGTGTTGATGCGCTCCAGGGTCACCTGATACTCCGGGTCCGCGCCGCCGCTGTCCAGATACCGCTGGATATGGTCGGCGTTGATCAGGGCGGCGGCGGTCTCCGCCGTGCGGAAGGCGGCGTCGTTGTACTCATTGGTCAGGGACTCCGTAAAGCGGATATACCCCGCCGCCCCCACCAGCACGGTGAACAGGAACAGCAGGAAGACCGCCGCGGTGATGACCCGGAAGGCCAGGCTCTGCCGCAGCTTGGGCTTTGTGCCGCCGGCCTTCGTTTTTTGGGTCCGTTCCATTGGCTCACGTCCTTTCTTCTTCTTCTGACCGGAGGGAGACCGGCAGCGTTCCGGCCCAAACCGGGCAAGGCCGCAGCAGGTCTTTCCCATCCGGACCCCGGGGGAGGCAGGGGAGGACCTGGCAGTCTGCGTCCAAGGTGATACAGAATAATACCTATTTTACAGGAAAACAGCCGGGGAAGTAAAGAGGGAGGTTCAAAAAGACGCTATTTCCTCGCTTCCCCTGTGTCCGGGATCAATCCCGAGGCGGGCCCGGCGGAGGAGGCCGGTGTTATTTTCCCCACACCCCTTGCCATCCGCCGCCGCCGGTGTTATACTCATCTTCACCATACGTGCCCTCTCCAAGGGAGAGACACGACCAACCATCTGTCACATCCTGAAGGAGGAAACGCTATGAAGATCACATCCTTTAACCCCATCATTCTCAGCTCCAAGGCCGGCGAGGTGGCCGCGCTGTTCGAGGCCCTGGGCTTTGAGAAGCGCCACGCCAAGACCGGCATCCACGAGGGGACGGTCTCCAGCGTCAGCATGAAAGACGCCGGCGGCTTCCGCGTGGACGTCACCCAGGTGGATGGCCTGCCCCAGGACATGACCACCATCCGCATGAACGTGGACGACCTGGAGGAGGCCATCGCCTTCTTCACCGCCCGGGGCTTTACCAGCGGCAGCGGAGACCGGATCACCGACACGGGCTCCTCCAAGGCCACCATGCTGGTGGCGCCCTCAGGCTTCACCATCAGCGTGGTGGAGCACATCAAGAAGTAAGAAACCGGACATGAAAAGAGACTTGCACGGCGCAAGTCTCTTTTTTGTATTACGAAAACCCCACGCTAGGCGTGGGTGGTTCGGAAGCGCTTATAGCTATACAACTGGACAAAAAAACTCCTTTTGGTGTAAAGTAAG
>CACZKM010000062.1 GCA_902781745.1 Oscillospiraceae bacterium | reverse complement strand
TTGAACGGCTTTCTTCGCCGCACATCCGTGCGGCGGCCATGGGCATAGCCCATGGTAATAAAAACATATGAAATGTTTTTATCAAGAAATAGTATAAGTGCCCGGCCCCTCCGAACAGGAAATCCAAACAGAAAACCGCCGCTCCGATTCCGGGGCGGCGGTTTTGTTATGCCAGCAGGGTCACCAGCAGGTCCCAGGCGGTATGCAGCAGGATGGGGACCGTCAAAGTCCGGGTCTTCCACAGGGCCCAGGAGAAGACCACGCTGAGGACCAGGATGGACAGGAAGGCCCCGCCGGTGAGGTTGGTCAGAAGGGCCCCCGTCCGCTGCCAGATGGGGAAGTGGATGAGGAGAAAGAGCACCGAGGTCAGGGCCACGGGCTTCCAGGGGAGGGACGGCCCCTCCAGGTCCGCCCGGGTCCACAGGGCGTTGAGGAGCCAGCCCCGGAAGACGGTCTCCTCGCAGAGGCCCACGAAGACCAGCCACAGCACGTCGTCGAGCCCGAAGCCGGGGGCGATGGCCAGGCCGTGGTTCCGGACCAGGTTCCCCGCCAGCAGGCACACCGCGAAGAGGGCCAGGACCTCCAGACAGAGGGTCCAGGAATCCGGCGCCCGGAAGAGGTCCCGGCGGGACAGGGCCAGCCTGTCCTCGTATTGTTTCATCAGGAAAAGGGCGGGGAGGAGCCACAGCAGGACCTTCAGCCCCACGTCCCGCACCAGCGCCAGGGCCAGGGGGGAGAGGGCGGACAGCCGGGGCACCAGCAGGAGCTCCGAGGCCCACCAGGCGGCGAAGAGGTAGACCAGGTAGAGGACCAGGACCCGGACCGGCACCCGGCCACGGGAGACAGTGGGAGCCGTCATTTCCCCAGCCCGTATTCCGCCGCCAGGGCCCGGAACTTGGGCAGGGCCCGGCGGATCTGCTCTGTGGGCACGCAGTAGGACACCCGGACGTGGCCGGGGCAGCCGAAGCTGTCGCCGGGGACCAGCACCAGGTCATACTTCCTGGCCCGCTCACAGAAGGCCCGGGCGTCGGGCTCCGGGGTCCGGGGGAAGAGGTAGAAGGCTCCGTCGGCCTGGGCGCAGGTGTAGCCCATGGACCGGAGGGAGTCCAGCAGCAGGTCCCGGTTGGTCCGGTAGACGGAGAGGTCCGAGGTCAGCCCGCCGCACTGGGCCACCACAAGCTGGAAGAGGGCGGGGGCGCAGACGTAGCCCAGGGCCCGGCCGGCCCCGCAGACGGCGGCGTAGACCAGGTCGAAGTCGGTGACCGTACGGGGCACCAGGACGTAGCCGATCCGCTGCCCCGGCAGGGACAGGGACTTGCTGTAGGAGTAGCACACCAGGGTGTCGGGGTAGTAGTCGGGGACCCAGGGCAGGGGGGCGCCGGTGTAGACGATCTCCCGGTAGGGCTCGTCGGAGATGAGATAGATGGGGTGGCCGTATGCCCGGGAGCCCTCCGTCAGGACCTCCCCCAGGGCCCGGAGGGTGGCTTCGGAATAGACCACGCCGGTGGGGTTGTTGGGGGTGTTGATGAGCACCGCCTTGGTCCTGGGGGTGATGGCGGCGCGAAGGGCCTCCATGTCCGGCTGGAAGTCCTCGATGTTGGCGGGGACGGTGATGAGGGTCCCCCCGGCGCTCTCGGCGAAGACCTTGTACTCCGGGAAGTAGGGGGCGAAGGTGATGAACTCGTCCCCGGGGCAGCCCATGGCGGACAGGGCGCAGCACAGGGCCGCCGCCGCCCCCACGGTGAGGTAGAGGCAGTCGGGGTCGTAGTCCGTGCCGAACCGGGCGTTGAGATCGTCGGCCAGGGCCCTGCGGGCCTGGGGGTCCCCCTGGGCGGGGGTGTAGCCGTGGAGCCGGACGGGGCCGATCTCCCGGGTGAGGGCCCGGATGAGGGTGGCCACCTGGGGGGGCGCGGGGACGCTGGGGTTGCCGATGGAGAAGTCGTCCACGTTCTCGGGGCCCACCTCGGCGGCCCGGGCCTGGGCGAAGGCGAAGGCCTCCCGGATCTCAGACCGGGCGGTGCCCAGGGCGACCATGCGGGGGGATAGCTGGGACATACTGGGTTCCTCCTTGGGGTCAGGTTGTTTGGGGCCAGTATAGCACAAAGTTCGGGCGGGGGCAATGCGGAATCGACAGTCTTCCCGGTTGACAAAAAATCTTCGGCCCCATATAATAGTAAGGTATCCCCTTAGGGATAAATCCAAGGACAAGCGAGGTGGAACCAATGGACGCAGGCGGTAGTAACGGCACTTTGGCGGGCCGAAGTATGGTCAGGAGGGCGGACGAGCCGCCCATAGGGCGTCTGTTGGCGTCCGGTCCTCTTTGTGTTTGACCGTCGCTGGATCCGCCGGGGTGACCCGGCTTATCCAGTGACGGCCAAATCGCCCTATCGTTTGGCCCCCGTGTCTTACTTCCTGCTCGAAACGGAGCGAGTCTCGCTCTGAAACGAAAAAGTATGGGAGGAGATACCAATGTCAGAACGCGCGGTGGTCACGCTGGAGGAGACTCTGGCCGCCCTGGCTGAGGGCAAGAAGTACACCACCCTCCGGGATATCCTCGTCACCATGAACGCCTCGGACATCGCGGCGATCTTTGACGATTTCCCGGAAGCCAAGCTGCCGCTGCTCTTTCGGCTGCTGCCCAAGGAGCTGGCGGCGGAGACCTTCGTTGAGATGGAGCCCGAGGCCCAGGAGCTGCTGATCCGGGGCTTCTCCGACAACGAACTGAAGGAAGTCGTCAACGAGCTGTACGTGGACGACGCGGTGGACATCGTGGAAGAGATGCCCGCCAACGTAGTCAAGCGCATCCTCAAGCAGGCGGACCCCGAGATGCGCAAGATGATCAACGAAATTCTCAAGTACCCCGACGACAGCGCCGGCAGCATCATGACCACGGAGTATGTCTCCCTCCGGCCGGACATGACCGCCGAGGAGGCCATCAAGCGCATCCGCCGCACCGGGGTGGACAAGGAGACCATCTACACCTGTTACGTCACCGACAACAACCGGAAGCTCATCGGCATGATCACCCTGCGGACCCTCCTCCTGGCGGAGGAGGACGCGGTGGTCAGCGAGATCATGGAGGAGAACATCATCTCCGTGAACACCCTGGTGGACCAGGAGACCGTGGCCCAGATGTTCGCCAAGTACAACTGGGCCGCCATGCCCGTGGTGGACCAGGAGAACCGGCTGGTGGGCATCGTCACCGTAGACGACGCCATCGACGTCCTCCAGGAAGAGGCCACGGAGGACTTTGAGAAGCTGGCCGGCATGACCCCCACGGACAAGCCCTATCTCCGCACCGGAGTCCTGGAGACCTGGAAGAGCCGGGTGCCCTGGCTGCTCATCCTCATGCTCTCGGCCACCCTCACCAGCATGGTCCTCACGGGGTACGAGAGCTCCCTGGCGGCCTGCACGGTGCTCACCGCCTTCATCCCCATGCTCACGGGCACCGGCGGCAACAGCGGCACCCAGGCCAGCGTCGCCGTCATCCGCGGCCTGTCCCTGGGGGAGGTGGAGTTTTCCGACCTCTTCGAGGTGGTCTGGAAGGAGATCCGGGTGGCGGTGATCTGCGGCGTCACCCTGGCGGCCTGCAACTTCGTCAAGCTCCTGGCCCTGGACATGCACGTCTTCCACACCCCGGGGCTGACGGTGCCGGTGGCCATGGTCATCTGCCTGACCATGATCTTCACGGTGATCTGCGCCAAGACCGTGGGCTGCCTGCTGCCCCTGCTGGCGGAGAAGATCCACCTGGACCCGGCGGTGATGGCCAGCCCCTTCATCAGCACCATCGTGGACGTGCTGACCCTGGTGATCTACTTCCAGGTGGCGCGGCATATTTTGCAGATTTAGCACAACCGACAGAAAAACCCAGCGGCCCCGGGCCGCTGGGTTTTTTGTCGGGGAAGCCCTCAGGCGTCCATCTCGATGGCGCCGCTGGTCTTGCCGGTGAGCTGCTCCACGTCGATGCGGATGATGGCCGTCCGGGCGATGGTCTTTTCCAGGAAGTCCATGCCCTCGGGGATGGCGGTGGGGCCGCAGAGACGGTCCACGAAGGTCTTCAGGGCCATGTAGCGCTCGTCTTCGTCCTCGATGATGGAGGCCCTGCCGAAGGCCACCACGCTGGTGAACCGGGCGGTGACCATCTTGGGCACCACCTGGGCGTCCAGGATGGCGGAGAAGCAGACCTTGCTGTCCCTCTGGATGCAGTCGATCTTGTACCCCACCTTGGCGGAGTGGACGTAGATCTTCCCGTCCACATAGACATAGTTTACCGGCACGGCGTAGGGATACCCGTCGTCGCCGTTGACGGACAGGGTGCCGTGGTGGCCCTGGACAAAGGCGGCCTTGGCGGCCTCGTCGGTCATCTGCCGCTTGATCTTGTGCATTTTGCGTTCCATGGTGTATCCTCCTTGTGATTTGATCTGGTTGCAGTTCCTTCATTATACCAAGTTTGGGAAGAAAAAGTGTTGCGTACACAACAATTCTGCCCCGTCCGCAAAAAAACCTGCCCCGGTTCGGGGGCAGGTCTGTTTTTCGGGAGGCGTTTCACTTGCTCAACACATTCTCACAAAACCGCTGGAGCATGGCCGCAAGCTGGGCCCGGGTGAGGGAGCCGGTGGGGTCCAGGCGGCCGTCGCCGGTGCCGGTGATGAGGCCCGCGCCCACGGCCCAGTACATGGCCTCCACGCAGTCGTCCCGGACCTGGTCCCAGTCGGGGAAGATGGCCACGGCGGCGGGGGTGTTGATCTTCTTGTACTGGGCGAAGAGGCAGAGCATCCGGGCCAGCTCCTGGCGCTCCATGATCTGGTTGGGGAGGAAGGCCCCGTCGGGGGCCTCGGTGAGGCCGATGTTCACCGCCCAGGCGGCGGCGTCGGCGAACCAGGCGTCCCGGGGCACGTCGGTGAACGCCCGGTCGGCGGCCCCGCCGGGGGAGTTGTCCAGCCGGTGGAGGATGGTGACCACCTGGGCCCGGCTGATGGCCCCGCCGGGGGAGAAGCTCCCCTTGCCGGTGCCCGTCATGATGCCCTTGGCGCAGACGTAGTCGGCGTAGGGCCAGGCCCAGTGGCCCAGGCTCACGTCCTTGAAGAGGGTGTTGTCCGCCTTGAGGGAGGCCTCCGCGAAGGCGTCCCACCCCATGGACCGGATCTCGTCGATGGTCCGGTAGGTCAGGGGCGCGCCCCCGGCGGACCACACCTGGTCGGCGGTGGTGGGGGCGAAGGCGGCGAAGAGGACGGCGTCCTTGGTGTTCTGGGTGACGGTGTAGCTGTCCGGGGCGGGGCCGGAGGTCACGGTGAGGACCTTGTCGGCGGTGACCCTTCCGTTTTCCAGGGTGAAGTAGGTCCCCTGGTAGGACCCGCTGCGGCCGTTGAAGCAGTAGAGCCCCGGCCGGCCGGAGCCGGGGGCGTAGCGGTCCGCCGGGCCGTAGGCGCCGGCGTCACCGGCGTACTGGAGGCCGGAGGAGGTGGCGGTGTAGACGTAGGCGGTCTGGTCGGCGGCGGCGGGGGCGTTGTTCCGGGCCAGGAGCTCGGGGACGCCGTCGCCGTCCATGTCGTGGAGGGCGAAGGCCGGGGCCTTGTCGGACCAGGTCTGGCCGGACCGGCGGTAGCCGTTCTCCAGCACGAAGGCCCGGCAGGGGGCGGACCAGGCAGGGGAACCGGTCTCGGCGGGCTTCGCCGCGGCGGAGGCCGCCAGGGGGACCGCCATGGTCAGGGCCAGGAGGAGACAGACGAGCTTCTGTTTCATGATGCGCCTCCTTTCGGTGAGGATGCACGCGATTCTCGCGGGAAAATTCGGGGGAAAAGACAGGTTGACCCATCGGTCAGCCTCATTATAGCATCCGGGGCGTGGTTTGCGTTTTACAGTTTTGTTACATTTTGTTACGGCAACAAAAAGCCCGGACGGGAAGACCGTCCGGGCCGGGTGGCTGGTTTAGGTTTTCTTGCTATCCAGCAGCTTATTCAGCTCATCCATAAACGTATTGATATCCTTGAACTGCCGGTACACCGACGCGAAGCGGACGTAGGCCACCTCGTCCAGGTCCCGGAGGCGCTCCATGACCAGCTCCCCGATGCGGGTGGAGCTGACCTCCCCCCCCAGCTCGTTCTGGAGCTCCTGCTCGATCTCGTCGGCGGCCCGCTCCAGCAGGGAGAGGGAGACCGACCGCTTCTCGCAGGCCTTGAGCATGCTGCCCAGGAGCTTGCCCCGGTCAAAGGCCTGCCGGGCGCCGCTCTTCTTGATGACCACCAGGGGGAGCATCTCCACGGTCTCGTAGGTGGTGAAGCGATTCTTGCATTTCAGGCACTGCCGCCGCCGGCGGATGCTGGTGCCGTCGTTGGCGGGGCGGGAGTCGATGACCTTGCTGTCCAGGGTGGCGCAGAATGGGCATTTCATATCTCTTCTCCTCCTCCATCTTGGGTGGGAACATACATTTAGAATATTATAGCACACCGGCGCTATATTTTGTATCCCTTTTCGACAAAATTCCGGGAAAAATCTTTCCTTTACAACCCCTGACGGGGGTGGTAGAATAGCCGGGAGACCGCGCCGGAACCTCCGGCGCTGGATACAAGTGATACGATTCCCAAATGAAGCCATGAGACTAGGATGAAATAGTACGAGAAGGAGCGACAAGCCATGGAACAGATGAAGGGGAAATGTGTGGTCCTGGGGGTCACCGGGGGCATCGCCGCCTACAAGATGGCCCATGTGGCCTCGGCCCTGCGGAAGACCGGGGCGGAGGTCCATGTGGTGATGACCGAGAACGCCACCAAGTTCATCACCCCCCTGACCTTTGAGTCCCTCACCGGCCAGCCCTGCGTCACCGACGCCTTCTCCCGGGAGACCCCCTGGGAGATCACCCACATCTCCCTGGCCCAGAAGGCCGACCTGATCCTCATCGCCCCGGCCACCGCCAACATCATCGCCAAGCTGGCCCACGGCATCGCCGACGATATGCTCACCACCGTGGTCCTGGCGGCCAAGTGCAAAAAGCTGGTGGCCCCGGCCATGAACACCGCCATGCTGGAAAACCCCGTCACCCAGGACAACCTCCGGACCCTGGAGGGCTACGGCTTCGAGATCATCCAGCCCGCCAGCGGCCTGCTGGCCTGCCGGGACGTGGGCCCCGGAAAGCTCCCCGAGCCCGAGGTCCTGCTGGACCATGTGGCCCGGGAGCTGGCAAGGAAGAAGACCCTGGCGGGAGTGAAGGTCACCGTCACCGCCGGCCCCACCCAGGAGGCCCTGGACCCGGTGCGCTACCTCACCAACCACTCCTCGGGCCGCATGGGCTACGCCATCGCCCGGGAGGCCATGCTCCGGGGGGCGAAGGTCACCCTGATCTCCGGGAAGACCGCCCTGACCCCGCCCCCCTTTGTGGAGCTCCGGCCGGTGACCACGGCGGAGGATATGCTCCGGGCGGTCCAGGACACCCTGGCGGACACCGACGTGCTCATCAAGGCCGCCGCCGTGGCGGACTACAAGCCCGCCCGGGTGGCAGGGGACAAGATGAAGAAAAAGGACATGGGGGAGGACCTGTCCATCCCCCTGGACCGGACGGCGGACATCCTGGGCTGGGTGGCGGAGCACCGGCACCCGGGTCTGTACGTCTGCGGGTTCTCCATGGAGACGAGAGACATGGTGGAAAACTCCCGCTCCAAGCTGGACCGGAAGCACCTGGACCTCATCGTGGCCAACAACCTGAAGGTGGAGGGCGCCGGCTTCGGCGTGACCACCAACGTGGTGACCCTGATCTCCGACGACCACGTGGCGGAGCTGCCCATGATGGGGAAGGACGACGTGGCGGCCCAGCTCCTGGATGTGATCGAGGACAGAAGGCCCAGGGTGTGGAAGAAGTAAACGGATCGAAAACGGTACAAAAAGACCGGGAGGGCTGAGCGCCTTCCCGGTTTTTGTTGTGTTATGAATTACGTACAGCCTCTTGCCTCCCCTTGTCAAGGGTCGAACAGTCCGGGGGACTGTTCGATGCAATCCAGGCGCAGCCACCATAAACCATGGTGGCATTTGCGAAGCAAATGGCGGAAGGGTGGGAACGTGGCAGAGAGCGATATCGTTGCGATAGAAGACAGGACGTATTGCTTCTTATACGCAACGATACTCCGTCCCTCTACGTCTCCACCCCCCAGTCGCCTGCGGCGACAGAAGAATCAATGTGCGCTATCGCGCCTTGGATTTGACCGAAGTGTCCCCC
>CACZKM010000061.1 GCA_902781745.1 Oscillospiraceae bacterium | reverse complement strand
GTGTTCCTGGGGGATGCTGTCCTTCAGGAAGGTGGAAAGCACCAGCATGGGGCAGATAGGCGAATATCCGGCGTCGTAGACCTGGCGGCAGTACCGGGCGGCGTGTTCCTCGTTCTCACGGCGGTTTTCGCCCCAGGGGGCGGTGATGTATGCAAGGGGACGTTTCATAGCTCAAAATTCCTTTCCAGATTTGGTTTTGGACATGAAAAAAGCCGGGCAGAGAATTGTTGCATTCCTGTCCGGCGTACTGTCCGATATGAAGTTTTAGCGTTCCTGCCTCCGTTGGCGCTGCTTCAGCCATTGGTCCAGCAGCTTGAAGATGGTTTCCTCCATCTTTTCCGGGGAGTAGGACTTGGGGAAATACTTGCGGAGTTTGTTCAGCGGGATTGAGATGCTGAAATCCTGGGGCTTCTTCTGCTCCATCATAATTTGCAGCATATTGTCCTCGTTCAGTTCTCCCGATTGGCTGAGCCTGCGCATCCGCTGGGCCTGTGACACGGAGGGCGTAGCCTGTTCGCTGTCGATGGTTTCCAGCAAGAGGCGCTGCTCCGGCTCGGTGAGGGCCGCGATCTGATAGGCAGGCGTCAGCGAGATTTTCTTGTCATCCACCATCTGCATCAGCTCTGGGACCAGGTTGTTGAGGGAAATGATGTTACGGACGGTATCGCCGCTGATCCCATCGACGTTTCCCACTTCATCGTCGCTGCGGAAATTCGCCGAATTATTCGGCGAATTTTCTGAAAGGTCTTTGCGCGGTCTTCCCGCCGTCCGCTTGATGGCCTCCAGACGCATCTTGTAGGCTTTGGCCCGTTCACTCGGCAGCACGTCCTCCCGCTGGGCATTGGAATCCACAAGCTGGATGATTGCTTCATCATCCGTGAGGTTTCGGACGATGCAGGGCATCTCCGTAAAGCCAGCCTGCTCGGAGGCCAGCTTGCGCCGGTGTCCGGCGACGATCTCATAACCTCCCTCGGCGCGGGGCCGGACGATAGCCGGGACCACCACGCCGTTCTGCTTCACGCTGTCCACCGTATCCTGCATGGCCTGATCTTCCCGAATGCCGTATGGGTGGTCCGGGAAGGGGTGCAGTTCGATCAGCGGAATACGGACGATCTGCTCCGTGATTTGCACCGGCTCCACCGGAGCAGGCTGCTTTGGCTTTCGCCCACGCTTAGGGGGCGAGGTTTCTGTTGGCATATAGGTTTCCTCCCGTGTTCTTGATTTTAGGCATGAAAATAGGGCGTTTCAAAACAGCTTGTAAGCAGATTGAAACGCCCGAAGGTTGCTGGGACAATGCTCCCAGCCGCTATGAAATGATTTGTCGTTAATGAAACACCCCCTACGGTTCGACAATTTACGCGGCTTGATTTTTGGGTTGGAAAAGGATCAAAAAACAGCCTTGAAACCTTGAAAACCCTTGATAATACGGGATTCATCCGGTTTGTCGTTATTATACCGTAAGGGCACTCCTGCGCGACCCTTCTTTATGCCAACGGTGTAGCCCTCAAGGACATCCAGGAATGGCTGGGCCACAGCGACATCGGAACGACCAGCAACATCCACACCCACCTCGATTACAGCGCCAAGATCGCCGCTGCCAACAAGATCCTCGGCTATTTTCCGCAGTAAAACCGGAAAAAGACCTCCAAATCGGCCTCCGCAGACCCGGGAATCGCAGACGCCGCAAGGCTTTCCACGATTTGCTTTGTCCCTAAAACACGTTTTTCCCCTCTTTTTCACGGCTCAGCCCGAAGAAAAGGCTGCACCGAAATAGGAAAGGAAAAAGTCCCGAAAACCCAGTAAAATCAAGGCTTTCGGGACTTTCGGATGGTGCCGGCGGCGGGGGTCGAACCCGCACGGGTGATTAGCCCATTGGATTTTGAGTCCAACACGTCTGCCAATTCCATCACGCCGGCATAAATGCTTGCGGGACAAGGCTTTGAAGGCATTTTGAGGTTTGGAGGTCGATTGGGAGGTCGGTGCCGGTTTCGGGGGATTTTTCGTTTCCAGAAAACCTTGTATTTCAAAGGTTTTCAGAGTTCGGACGGCATGAGACGAACATAATTTTGAGTCCGTCACGTCTACCAATTCCATCACATCGGCCTGTTTAAGACGATTTATTATACAACACCCGCTCCCGAATGGCAAGGGGTTTTCCCGGGGAAATCGGAAAAATCCGGGACAGTTCCCTGTGGACATGGGACGGAGGGCGGGGTATAATAGGGCAGCCAGCAGAACACACACCCTTTCGGAGCTCGAACGGCAGACCCCAGCGAGGTGACAGGATGAACAAGCTCTATTCCTCTTTCGACGCAGCCATAGCGGACCGCTTCGGGCCGGATGTGCGGATCGAAGGCGCTTCTTATGTCAGCGGCGGGGACATCAACGAGGCCCGGTGCCTCTCCCTCAGCAGCGGCGCGGAGGTCTTTGTCAAAACCAATACCCCGGCCAACGCGCCCTTCTTTACCGCCGAGGCCGCCGGGCTCCGGGCCATCGCCTCCACCGGCGCCATCTCTACGCCTGCGCTGCTGGCCTGCGGGGTGGACCGCCGGCGCGGGATCTCGTTTCTCATGCTGGAAATGGTCCGGGGCGGACGGCGGGCGCCGGACTTCTGGGAAGTCTTCGGCCGGGAGCTGGCTGCCCTCCACCGGGCGGACACAGGGGCCTTCGTCCCGGCGGGGCGGTTCGGGTTCCCGGAGGACAACTTCATCGGCGCGTCTCCCCAGCGCAACGACAGCCGGGAGACCTGGGTGGACTTCTTCCGGGACTGCCGGCTCATCCCCCAGATGGAGATGGCCGGCCGGTACTTCGATTCCTCCCACCGGGCAGACTTCCGCCGGCTGCTGGACCGTCTGCCGGACCTGCTGCCCGAGCCGAAGGCCCCTTCCCTCCTCCACGGGGACCTGTGGTCGGGGAACTTCATCACCGGCACCGACGGGCGGGCATGGCTCATCGACCCGGCGGTCTACGTGGGCCACGCCGAGGCGGACCTGGCCATGACAGAGCTCTTCGGGGGCTTCTCTGATCGCTTTTACGCCGCCTACCGGGAGGTCAGCCCCCTGGACCCCGGCTACCGGGAGCGGCGGGACCTCTATAACCTTTACCACCTGCTCAACCACCTGAATCTCTTCGGGGCGGGGTATCTCTCCTCGGTGATGGAGATCGTTCGGCGGTATGGGTAAGGGCCCTATAGCGAGAAAACAGCCGGGACGGTTCTTATGGGAACCGTCCCGGCTATTTATATCGTTTATCGTGTTTCTATACGCCTCACATGGACGCAGGAAAATGCCGGTTCGTGTTAAGGCTGATTTGTCATGATCGTAACTGTAAGCTCGCCTACCTCGACTGGAACGCCGTTGTATGACTTTACCATACTTTCCGGAAGCTCACCGGAAAGCGTCAAAAACACATAGTCCGTACTTGCTTCATTTGTACCCACTGATGAGCGATCTACCAGGGTTCGTCCTTTTCCGTTAAAAGCAACGGGTTCTATTTCTTCCGTTTGCGCTCTTGCCTTAACTGTTCCCTTCACACTATCCACAATGCCATCATAGGTAACTATGTATTGGATCTGCGCATTGGAATCATTGGTAACACTGATTCTATTCGCACCATCCGCGCAAGTCCAGGTTCCGCCGGAAGCGTCCGTATCGGTACGATGATCTCTGGGATCCCACGACTTCGCAGAGGTTGGTGTGTAATCAAATGTCATGCTTCCCCAATTCAGTGTAACTCCATAAACCACAGGAGCAGGCGTCACGGCTGCTTCCTTAATATCAGCGTATACTTTGATATTTGTATCCGGGGTTGTCTTTGGATCAACGAACACTTCCTTTGCTCCTGCATTAAGAACTGTAGTAAGTACAACAACGGTCAACAAACAGACACATAGCACCAAAAAGAATCTTCGCATAATCAGGGCCCCTTTTTTTGTCATCGAAATGGATTCTCCTAAGCGTTGAATGTATTATATTATAGCACTATCTTCCAAATCACGCAAGTTTTTTTGTGAAGTTTTTGGCATTTTGTCAAATTAAGGCAGCACAACGTGACATATACCTCGCCTATCCCCTTTTCGCGCTTCGTCGTCTGCAATCATAACCACGGAAGAGTCGGGAAAAACAACTTACAAAAAAAGAGCGCAAAAAAGCCTTGAATCGCTTATGATTCAAGGCTTTTCCTCTGGTGACCCAGCGGGGATTCGAACCCCGGACACCCTGCTTAAAAGGCAGGTGCTCTGCCGACTGAGCTACTGGGTCGTGTTTCGTTGTCAGAAAAAATGGCTGGGGTGGCCGGATTTGAACCGACGGATGCGGGAGTCAAAGTCCCGTGCCTTACCGCTTGGCGACACCCCATCATCTGGCCGTTTCATAGTTGCTGTTACGAAGAGAGAGCCGGAGGTCCTCCGACTCTCTCTCCGCTTTTCTGGGGTGGGTAAAGGGACTCGAACCCTCGACACCCGGAACCACAATCCGGTGCTCTAACCAACTGAGCTACACCCACCAAATGGCTTGTGCAGTGAAAAAATGGCACGCCTGAAGGGACTCGAACCCCTGACCCACTGCTTAGAAGGCAGTTGCTCTATCCAGCTGAGCTACAGGCGCATATCTTCGCACTGCCTGCTTCGGTCCCCGGACGACGCGTCCATCTGCAAAACGGACACCGGACGCTGCCCGCTTTGCAGATGGAGCGGGTGATGGGAATCGAACCCACGCGACCAGCTTGGAAGGCTGGGATTCTACCATTGAACTACACCCGCATAGGGTCTTCCTTCCGGAACCGTCAGCTTATATAACATACCACAGCTTTCCCCTGTTGTCAATATGTTTCTTCTGATTTTCCCCGGTCTTTCCCCAACTTCCCCTATGTACGGGCCGGTCTCCCGGCCCATGGGCTTACAGCTTCTCCAGCTCCCGGCGGGTCTCCTCCAGGATGGCCCGGGGGACGTAGGCCGCCCCCAGCTTCATGGCCCGGTCCAGGGGCATCCCCTTGGAGGCCGCCACGATGGGACGGCCCATCACATGGGGGAACCGCCGGGCCAGCACCGCCTTTGCCCTGGGGTCCGCCAGGAGCTCCCCGATGGTGATCTTGTTGCCTTTCAGGTCCATATTTCTCACCTCAGGACATCCTATGCCACCCACTCCCCTGCTGTGTCATACTAGTCTCAATTAAAAAGCTTGAAAAGCTTTTTATAGCGCCGAAGGCGCGTTTTGAGACTGCATGAGACGGTATGACGCGCTTGCGCGGCATGAGCGTGCGCAGCACGCGGATTCCCAAATTAAAGCTTTTAATTTGGGAATAGTATCAAAATTTCAAAAACAGACGGCGTGAACGCGCATAGCGGTCTACAAACAGGCCATACTAGAGGTATCAACCGGAAAGGAGCCTTTCTCATGGAACAGAGCATGAAAGCCAACCCCAGCATCCAGTGCTCCGTGGAGCGCTGCCATTACCACAACAACGAAAAGAACGTCTGCTCCCTGGCCGCCATCCAGGTGGGGACCTGCGGCCCCGCCACCCCCGACGCCGCCTGCACCGAGTGTTCCTCCTTCAAGCTGGACAAGAACAGATAACGGACCCCAGGGGACAAAAAACCGGGATGGATCCCTCCATCCCGGTTTTCTTTGCTTGTGGACCGAATTACTCAGCCTTGGGCTCCTCAGCGGGAGCGGCGGGGGCTTCGGCCTTGGGGGCCTCAGCGGGGGCCGCAGGGGCTTCGGCCTTGGGGGCCTCAGCGGGGGCTGCAGGGGCTTCCGCCTTGGGGGCCTCGGCAGCGGGGGCGGCCTCAGCCTTGGGAGCGGCCTCGGCGGGCTTGGCGGCGGGCTTGGCCGCGGCGTCAGCCTTGGGGGCTTCCTTCTTGGGCTTAGGCGGCAGGACCACGCCGTCGATGGTGATCAGCTTCCGCGGGCAGGCGCGAGAGCACATGCCGCAGCCGATGCAGATCTCGTAGTTGATGGTAGCCAGGAAGTTCTCCACCTTGATGGCGCCCTCCTTGGGGCAGGCCTTCACGCAGAGGTTGCACCCGATACAGCCGTTGTCGCAGGCCTTGCGGGTGGCCGGGCCCTTGTCGTGAGAGGAGCAGGGCAGCTCGGCGTACTTCTTGGACTTCCGGGGGATGATGCGGATGATGTTCTTGGGGCAGGCAGTGACGCAGGCGTTGCAGGCCACGCACTTGCCCTCGTCCACCTTGGCCACACCGTCGATGATGTGGATGGCGTCGAACTTACAGGCGTCCACGCAGTCGCCGCCGCCCAGACATCCATAGGAGCACTGAAGGGGACCGGAGGACACGCGGCTCTGGGCCAGGCAGCTCTCCAGGCCCACGTACTCGTAGCGGAGCTTCTCGTGGCCGCCGCCGGAGCACATGACCTGAGCGACCTTTCTCACGCCGGCCTCGACCTCGATGCCCATGATCTCACCGATCTTGGCAGCGGTGCCGGGTCCGCCGGGGGCGCAGGCGTCAACGGGAGCCAGGCCCTTGACCACGGCGTTGGCGAAGCCGCCGCAGCCGGGGTAGCCGCAGCCGCCGCAGTTGGCGCCGGGCAGGATCTCGGAAATGGCCTCCTCGCGGGGGTCCTTTTCCACGGCGAAAATCTTGGAAGCGAAGGCCAGGATGGCGCCGAACACGATACCCAGGATCGTCAGTACGATCGGGGCAACAATAGTGGTACTCATTCTCTTACTTCGCCTCCCTTACCAAACTTTCAGACCGGAGAAGCCCATGAACGCCAGGGCGATCAGGCTGGCGGCCACCAGGGCGATGGGGAATCCCTCAAAGCTCTTGGGGCACTTGCCGAACTCCATGCGCTCGCGGACGCTGGCAAACAGGACGATGGCCACCAGGAAGCCGATGCCGCCGCCGATGCCGTAGGTCAGGCTCTCTGCGAAGGTGTAACCCTTCTGGGTGTTCTGGAGCACCACGCCCAGCACGGCGCAGTTGGTGGTGATCAGGGGCAGGTACACGCCCAGAGCCTCATAGAGGGAGGGCACGGACTTCTGCAGGAACATCTCCACGAACTGGACCAGGGAGGCGATGACCAGGATGAAGGTAACGGTCTGGAGGAACTCCAGGGTGCCGCCGCCGCCATACTGCCGCTCCAGGATGAACTTGTTGATGGGCCAGTTGACCGCGGAGGCCACGCCCATGACGAAAATAACTGCCATGCCCATACCAAGGGCGGTGTCTACCTTCTTGGAGACGCCCATGAAGGGGCAGATGCCCAGGAACTGGGACAGGACGAAGTTGTTGACGAGCACAGCGCCCAGAGCGATGGACAGCAAACTAGCGATACTTGCAGGCATTACTTCGCCACCTCCTTCGTCTTCTTAGGCTTGTTCATGAAATACTGCACGGCCGCGATGACCACGCCCAGGGTGAGGAAGCCGCCCACGGGGAGGATCATGCCCAGGGCCACAGTGTCGGGGGGCAGGATCTGGATGCCCTTGCCGCCGTTGAGCAGGCCGCCGCCGAAGGTGCCGGCGCCCAGGAACTCACGGATGACGCACATGATGGTCAGGGCGACCATGTTGCCGAAGCCCTGGAAGATGCCGTCAAGGGCGGAAGCGCCGATGCCGTTCTTGGAGGCGAAGCCCTCGGCACGGCCCAGGATGATGCAGTTGACGACGATCAGGGGGATGAACAGGCCCAGGCTCTTGGACAGGGCCGGCACAAAGGCCTTCAGCAGCAGGTCCACCATGGTCACGAAACTGGCGATGACCACGATGTAGCAGGCGATACGGACCTTGTTGGGGATGATCTTGCGCAGGGCGGAAATAACCACGTTGGCGCAGGTCAGGATGATCAGAACGGACAGGCCCATGCCTAAGCCGTTGAAGAGGGAGGTGGTGATAGCCAGGGTGGGGCACATACCCAGCAGCTGGACTAACACGGGGTTCTGGGTAATCAGGCCGTCCCAAAATTGTTTCTTTACATTCATTCTTTTGGTCCCTCCTTAACCCAGAGTCTCAACGACCGCGATGGCGGCGTTGACGCCGTCGCAGACCGCGCGGGAGGTGATGGTGGAGCCGGTGATGGCGTTGATCTGGTAACCGTCCTTGGTCACGCCGATGGTACCGTTCACACCCTTGAACTGGGCCTGCCACTCAGGATCGGTGGACTTGGAGCCCAGGCCGGAGGTCTCCGCATGGGAGATGATGGCGATGCCGGTGACGTTGCCTTCGTTGTCCACGCCGGCCATCATGTCCAGGGCGCCGCCGAAGCCGTTGGGGGACATGGTCTCCACAACATAGCCCTCGTCAGCGGCCTTGTACACGGCCTTCACGGGGACGGAGACGCCGGTGACGTCCACAGTGACGGGGTCGCCGCTGTACTGGTCGGTGACGTCCTCATAGTCGCCGTCGATGGGCATGACCGTGCGCAGGGACTCCTGGACGGTCTTCTCGGTGTTGGCCTGGATGGGGCCCACGGTGACCTGATTGATCAGGCCCAGGATCGCCGCGGAGACCAGGCAGATCACAGCCAGGACGATCACGAGGCTGGCCATGCTGGCTTGCTTCTTCGCTTCACTCATGCCTCAGAGCCCTCCTTTGCTGCTTTTTTCGCTGCCTTGGCCGCTTCCTTCTCAGCCTGACGCATTTCCTTGGTCACGCCGAAGCGGGCAGGCATGGTGGCCTTGTCGATGAGCCACACCAGGATGTTCATCACCAGGATGGAGTAGCAGACGCCCTCGGGATAGCCGCCGAAGTAGCGGATGAAGACCACGAGGAGGCCCGCGCCGATGCCGAAGATGATCTCACCCTTGGGGGTGTTGGGGCTCGTGACATAGTCGGTGGCCATGAAGAAGGCGCCCAGGAAGAGGCCGCCGGCGAAGATCTCGCGGAGCATCCAGACGAAATCGAAGTGGCCGCCGCTGCGGGAGAAGATCAGGGTCAGCACGGCGACGGTGGCGATGTAGGCCACGGGGATCCGGGGACGAATGACGCCCCGGCAGATCAGGTAGATGCCGCCGATGAGCAGGGCGATGGCGGAAACCTCGCCCACGGTGCCGCCGATGTTGCCGATGAACATATCACCCAGAGAGAACTGGCTGGCAGTCAGATTCAGCGCGTCCTCGGCGTTCTTCATGTAGTCGATGGACAGGGGGGTGGCGCCGGTGAAGGCGTCGATGTAATCCTGGCCCACACTCATGCCCAGAGGGGCCCAGTTGGCCTGACCGGGCAGCGCCCAGGTGGTCATGGGAACGGGGTAGCTGAGCATCAGGAAGGCACGGCCCGCCAAAGCGGGGTTGAGGAAGTTGGTGCCCAGGCCGCCAAAGAGCTGCTTGACGATGACGATGGCGAAGAAGTCGCCGATGATGATCGTCCAGTAGGGCAGGGTGACGGGGCACACGAAGACCAGCAGCACGCCGGTGATGGCGGCGGACAGGTCCTTGCAGGGGATGGGCTTGTGCATGAGCTTGCAGTAGCCCCACTCAAAAATCTCGCAGAAGATGACAGACACGATGGTCTGGATCAGGGCGCGGAATCCGAAGACGTAGATACCCATCGCCATAGCGGGGATCAGGGCGATCAGCACGTCCCGCATCAGGCTCTGGGTGCCGACGGGATGCGACGCATGAGGCGAGGAGGCTACGCTCAGTTTTAATTCATCCATGCTGTAGTGACCTCCTTACTTCTTGGCCGCCGCTTGGCGGATGGCGAATTTCGCGGTACGGAACTGCTGCACCAGGGGGATGCGGGCCGGGCAGATGAACTGGCAGCAGCCGCACTCCATGCAGTCCATGATCCGCAGCTCCTCCACCTCGCTCCAGCGGCGCTGCTTGCCGTACATATTCATGAAGACGGGGGTCAGGTGCATGGGACATACGTTCACGCACCGGGCGCAGCGGATGCAGGTGGGATTGGGATCGGTCTTGGGCATCTCGTCCTTGCTCAGGACCAGGATGCAGTTGCTGGCCTTGCCCATGGTGACGGACATATCGTACTGAGCGAAGCCCATCATGGGACCGCCGGCGATGACCCGGGCGGGAGTCCCCTTGAAGCCGCCGGCCTCTTCGATGAGGTGGGAGAAGGGAGTGCCCAGGGGGGCGATGAGGTTCACGGGGTCGTTGACGGCGCCGCCGGTGATGGTGATGACTCTCTGGAAGAGAGGCAGACCGTTGGCGACAGCGTCGTAAATGGCGGCGGTGGTGGCGGCGTTGAACACGCAGCAGCCAACGTCGGCAGGCAGCTTTCCGGGAGGCACCTCACGGCCGGTGATGGCCTGGATGAGCTGCTTCTCAGCGCCCTGGGGGTACCGGGTGCGCAGATCCTTGACGGTGACGTCCTTGGCGTCGCCCAGGAGCTCTCTCAGGTGGGCCACAGCGTCCATCTTGTTGTTTTCGATGCCGATGTAAGCGTGGTCCAGCTGCAGGGCCTTCATGATGAAGCGCACGCCGCCGATGATCTTTTCGCCGTGCTCCAGCATCAGGCGGTGGTCCGCGGTGATGTAGGGCTCACATTCCGCGCCGTTGATGATGATGGTGTCGGCCTTGCCAACTGCGGAGCTGATCTTGACGTGGGTGGGGAAGCCCGCGCCGCCCATACCGGTGCAGCCAGCGTCACGAATGATGTCGATGATCTCCTGGGGAGTCAGGGCATCCACGTTCTCTCTGGGCTTGCAGTCGGGGTGCAGGGTGTTCTGGAAATCGTTCTCGATCACCACGGACATCGTAGGTGTTCCGCCGGTGCCGGGACGGGGCTCAACGGCCTTGACGGTGCCGGAGACACTGGCGTGGATGGGCGCGCCCAATCCGGCCGTCTCACCGATCACCTGACCGACCATGACAGTGTCGCCCTTGGCGACCACGGGCTTGCAGGGGGCGCCGATGTGCATGGACATCGGGATGACCACCTCAGCCGGGGCCTTGTTCAAGGGTCTGATCGGTTTATGCTCGCTGAGTTCCTTGTGCTCGGCGGGGTGAACGCCGCCGTAAAACAATTGCTTCATAGCATCACCTCTGTTTTTCCTTGCCAAATTCTCTTTTTCCCCATTGGACGCACCGTTCTCCCCGGAACGGAGCCTCCCGGTCCGTTTTTTCGGAGGGCCGAAAAAACCGCCGGCAGGTCCCGTAGATGGGGCCGCGGCATCGTCCTTTGAATCAGTCCGCAGACAGACTAAAACATTTATTATAATAAGCCCAACAGTGTAAATTGTCCAGAGGTTTTCCAAAGAAAAATCAACGACTTTTGGAAAAAAAGGCGGTTTCTTGTGAAAAGGAATCGAACCCTACGGAGTTGCCTCTCGCTAACTTCCGGCTTATCCTTTTCTTTCTTGCAGATATTTGTTATACTAGGGAAAGAAACGATGAAACTGCGCGAAGGAGGACCTGTATGAGCGGGAAACAGCGGTGGTCGGTGTTGGGGGATTCCATCTCCACCTTTCAGGACGTGACGCCTCCCGGCGGGGTGTATTACGCCCCCTCCTCCGGCCCGGTGACAGGGGTGAACGCTGTGGAGGACACCTGGTGGCACAAGGTCATCACCGCCAAGGGCGGGGCGCTCCTGGCCAACAACTCCTGGTCGGGGAGCACCGTGGCGGAGTCGGGGAACCTGGGGGCGGCGTCGGTGAGCCGCATCCGCAAGCTGGGTCCCGACGGGGTCAGCCCCGATGTGGTGCTCATTTTTACGGGCCTCAACGACGTGAGCCGGTACGTCCCCCTGGAGACCTTCCGGGCGGACTATGAACGCATGGTCCGGCGGGTGCTGGACCGCTACCCCGCCGCCCAAGTCCTATGCGGCACCCTGGCCACGGGGTACATCGGCCGGCCCCTTTTCCCCAAGCTGACCAAATTCGGCGGACGGCTGGAGGGATACAACCAGGCCATCCGGGAGGCGGCGGCCGCTGCCGGTGGGATGGTTGTCGATCTGGCGGCCCTGGGGGAGGAGTATGAGTCCATGGATGGGATCCACCCCAGCGGGGTGGGAATGGGACAGGTGGCCGAGATGTGGCTGCGGTGTTTGGACGCGTTGGGGTTCTGCGTGGGCCACTGATCAATATATTAGATCATGCTGGGGGAAATGCAATGGGAATTGCAGGGAGGCCACTCCTTCCGGGAGAAACGTATTGCATTTTTCGCTTTGGAAACGTATAATGGAATCGTAGTAATAGCAAATGAAACCAACCGGTTATCCTGATTACGGGGAGGGAGCGACATGGCCCTGACGGCACAGCAGAAACAAATCTTAAGGGAAAAATTTGCTTCGGGTCAAATCGTGTTGAGCAAGCGCGAGGACAAAATGACGCAAAGCTTCCGCGCTTCTGTCGACAGATCCATCCGGCGGAAGCAGAGGAACAATCATCCAGTCGCCAGGTATGATATCGCCGCCCGCAGGGCGTATCTGGAGTATCCCGACGGGAGCCGCCGCTATGTTGACACAGTCTGACCGTTTATTCAAGCCGGAGCTGGTGGTTTTTGCCGGGCCCAACGGGTCGGGGAAGTCCACCATGACGGTTCCGCCATGGATCAAGGGAGTGTATATCAACGCGGATGACATCCAGCGAGAAGAAGGGATCGACAACCTAACTGCGGCAAGAAAAGCAGAGGCCCTTAGAACCGCTCTGCTGGAACAGCATAGGACCTTCACCTTCGAGACCGTCCTCTCCACCCGTCGAAACCTTGACCTAATGCGTCGAGCCAAAGACGAGGGCTATTTTGTTCGGGGATATTTCATCCTGACCTGCGATCCCATGCTGAATGTAGCGCGAGTCTCCTCTCGAGTCTCAGACGGCGGACACGATGTTCCGACAGATAAGATCGTAAGCCGATACCACAAAGCGCTAAAGAATATTCCGGAATTTGTTGCCCTGTGCGATATTTGCCACGTCTATGACAATACCGTCGAGGCATTTCGAATTTGCAGGAAGCACAAAGGGTCCCTCACCCTGTATAGCAATGAGGTTTGGACCGAAGCGCAGGTCCGGGCACTGATTTTTGGAACATGAAGATTCCCCCGCTTCGCGGAAGACAGCCGCGAAGCGGGGGGGATTCTGTTTATTCTGTGCGATTATTGATAGAAGCCGGCGTCGGCAAGGCTAAGCTTTAAATTATAGCACCCATAATCCCACTCAATTTTAAAATCATTGCAACCGGTCACGTTTAGATCAATATGCACAGGCGCTGATGTTTTTTCATCGTCGGAGAAGAATAAATTTGCTTACCATCCGCAGTAATAGTCATTACAACCCCATAGTCAGACGATACACCCTCCGGCACATACAATGTACCCTTAAATCGACTGTATTGCATGTTTAGCAGATATTCCCATGTGTTATCGCGATTGCTGTTTGTGGCGTCATAAAGTGCAGACCCGTAATCATTCCCATAATTATCAGTCAGATTATTCTGCCTATGTTCAGCACCTCCAATATTCTTCATATCCTTCAACATCACCGTCGGATAATCCAGCTTCCCGTCCATCTTCCCCAGATACACCGTCCAGTTCTGCCCATCCCAATAGACTGCCTTCCCCAGGGCCGAGGACACCGCACGGACAGGGAGGTAAGTGGTGCCGTTGTAGATCATGGGCTCAACTTCATTCCCGTTGGCGTCTGTGGGTTGGATTTTCTTGCCGTCCACAACGATCGTGATCCCGCCGATCCTGGCCTGGATGGTTTTTATCGCGCCCGCCGCAAAGGAGGGGACGGCCACCGCCAGCAGCAGCGCCATGGTAACCATGCCCGCGATAAAGGCTCTCCAACTCTTTCCGTTTTTCATGCTCTGATCCTCCTTATTCTCTTTATTCTAGGAAAGGGTGAAGGAATTCTTAAACTTTTATAAAGAATACACCTTATAAAATCAAAACATAACAAGCAAGAAAAGAGACAGCCGATCGGCTGTCTCTTTCAACATGTTGGCGTTACCTATTTTCCTCCCGGTTCGTCTCCAAACAAGTATCTTCGGCGCAAGTGAGCTTAACTTCCGTGTTCGGGATGGGAACGGGTGGACCCTCACTGCAATCAACACCAACTGCGTTTCCTCTTAAGAAAACGCCTATTCAATTCGCGCCTTTCGGCGTGGTGACCCGTACGGGAATCGAACCCATGTTTGCGGCGTGAGAGGCCGCCGTCTTAACCGCTTGACCAACGGGCCGTTGGTACACCTTCAGGGACTCGAACCCTGGACACCCTGATTAAGAGTCAGGTGCTCTACCAGCTGAGCTAAAGGTGCATATTTTTTCCACACCCTCAAAACCGAACAAAGTAACCGCCGGCATGCTTCGCAAGCGCCTGCATGTCTTCTTGAACCATTCTAGGTCAAGCCCTCGGCTTATTAGTACCGGTCAGCTCCATACATTACTGCACTTCCACCTCCGGCCTATCTACGTCATCGTCTACGACGT
>CACZKM010000060.1 GCA_902781745.1 Oscillospiraceae bacterium | reverse complement strand
GGCCCCGGACAGACCCCGCCCCCGCCGGCCAACGCCGTGCCCCCCGCCAACGCGGTCCCGCCGGCCAACGCCCAGCCAGCGCCGCCCCCCGCGCCTCAGCAGTCCCCCAAGGCCCCGCCCGTTCAACCGGCGGCGCCCGGCCAGCCTGCCCAGGGGACACAGCCGGCAGCAGCGCCGGGCCAGCCTGCACAGGCGGCACGGCCTACAGCAGCGTCTGGTCAGCCTGCTCAACCGACACGGCCTACAGCGGCACCGGGCCAACCTGCACAGGCGACACGTCCGGCGGCAACGCCGGGTCAGCCTGCACCGGCGGCACGGCCTACAGCGGCGTCTGGTCAGCCTGCTCAACCGGCACGGCCTACAGTGACGCCCGGTCAGCCTACACAGGCGGCCCAGCCGGCGGCAATGCCCGGTCAGCCTACACAAGCGGCACGACCCGCAACGACACCGGGCCAGCCTGCACAGGCGGCACGTCCTACAACAACTCTGGGCCAACCTGCGCAGACGGCACAGCCGGCAGCAGCGCCCGGTCAGCCTGCACAACCGGCCCAGCAGACTGCGGCACCGGGCCAGCCCGCACCGGCGGCCCAGCCCACAACGGTCCCTGGGCAGCCTGCACCGGCGGCGCAGCCAGCGACAGCACCGGGTCAGCCGCCACAGGCGGCCCAGCCCACAACGGCACCGGGCCAGCCCGCACCGGCGGCCCAACCCACAGCAACCCCCGGCCAGCCCGCACCCTCTGCCCCGGCGGAAGAGGACGACGGGCCTGACCTTATCTTCTTCACCCCGGACCCCAAAGCCCAGCAGCCCCAGCAGGGGACCGCGCCCCAACCGGCCCAGCCCACAGCGGCACCCGGCCAGCCCGCCCAAGGGACGCCCAAGCCCCAGGGCCAGCCCGCCGCCCAGGCAAAGCCCGGCCAGCCCCAGGCGCAGCCTGCCAGGCCCGCTCAGCCCCAGGCAGCCCCCCAGACCGGGGCCCAGCCCCAGCAGGGGCAGCAGGGGGTCCACCTGAAAACCGAGCGCAAGGAGGCCGCCCACCACGCGCCGCCTCCTGACATCCCCCCCGCCCAGTTGGGGCAGCTCTACGCCCAGGGATTGGGCACCGCCCGGGCCCGGTGCGTGGGCGGGCTGGTCCTGTCCGCCCTGCTGCTGATCCTCGCCCTGCTGGAGAGCGGCTTCGTGGTCTTCCTGCGGGATATTATCCCGGAGGCCGTCCTGGTCCCCGGCAGCCTGGTCCTCTTCCTCCTGGCCGCCCTGGTGTGCCAGGACGTGCTGAAGGCGGGGCTTATCCAGCTCACCAACAAGGCCCCCGACGCGGACACCCTGGCCCTCTTCGCCACGGTGTTCACCGTGGTGGACGGCCTCTCCCTCCTCCTGTTCCACCTGCGGGCGGAGTCCCTGCCCTTCTTCGCCCCCTGCGCCGTGATGCTGACCTTCCACCAGATCGGCCACACCTGCGGCCGGGCGGCCAAGGCCATCTCCTGCGAGGTGGCGGCGGCCTCCCCCCGGGGCTATGTGGTCACCCAGGACCCCAACGTCCTGGGCAGCCAGACCGCCTTCCGCAAGTGGCTGAGCACCCCCCAGGGCTTCGGCAGCCAGATCCGCACCGCCAGCGGACCCTACCGGCAGTTCCAGAAGCTCACCCCCGTGCTCCTCACGGCGTGTTTCCTGATCGCTCTGGTCACCACCATTCTCCACCGCCAGCCCCGGCTGGTCTTCTGGTCCCTGTCGGGCCTGTTCACCACCGCCTCCACCCTGGGCGCGGCCCTGGCCTTCGACCTGCCCTTCCGCATGGCGGCGGGGCGGCTGCGGAAGCTGGGGGCGGCGCTGGCCGGCTGGCCCGGCCTGGAGGCCACCAAGGGAGGCAGGTCCGTCCTCCTGGGGGACTACGACCTCTATCCCCCCGGGGCCATCGTCCTCACCGACGCCAAGCCCATGGGGGGCAACGAGCTGCCTTACGCCGTGTCCCTGGCGGCCTCGGCGGTGCGGGCCTCGGGCTCCGGCCTGGGGACTCTCTTCGAGCGCCTGCGGCAGAAGACCCGGGCCAGCTATGTCCCCGTGGCCCGGGTGGAGATCCTGGAGCACGGCATCATCGCCCACTGTCCCGACGGCAGCCGCATCCTGGTGGGCACCGCGGCCTTCATGACCGAGCGGGCCGTCCCCCTGCCCCAGGGGATCAAGGGGAAAGACGTGATTTTCTGCGCCCACGGGATGCAGCCTGTGGGGATGTTCGCCCTGCGGTATGACCTCCACCCCGCGGTGGTCCCCTGTCTCCAGGGGCTCTTCCTCCACAAGCTGCGGCCCATCCTGGCCACCCGGGACTTCAACCTCAGCCCCATCCGTCTCCGGGCCCGGAGCAAGCTCCCCCTGGACGACGACTGCTTCCCCGACCTGGGCCGCCGGGTGAACCTCTCCGCCCCGGACCGTCCCCACGGGGAGGTCAAGGTGGCCTACCTCACCCGGGAGGGTCTGCTGTCCTACAGCCAGGCCCTGATCTCCGCCAAGCGGGTCCACCGGGCCTCCCGGATCAGCAGCGTCTTTGTCCGCCTGGGGGCGGTCATCGGCGTGTTCCTGGCGGCCACCCTGTCCAGCGCGGGGGCCACCGGCGCCATGTGCGCCTGGAACCTGTCCCTGTTCCTGCTGCTGTGGCTGGTGCCCGTGCTGCTGCTCTCGCTGTGGGCGTGGAGATAACGGACCAAAACGAAACTCCCTCTGTGTAAAGCAGGGGGAGTTTTTTGCGATGCAAAAACAATGGATTGGATGGCAAGCCCTCGCCCCTGCGGGGCAACCGGGCTTGATGCAAAAAACTTCATGCGCCTGTCATTTTGCTTCTTTTCGCGGTGCGCAGAAACTGCGCATGAAGTTTCATTCCGGGGGACTTTTTTAGAACATATGTTTGACTTTTCCCTTCTTGTGTGCTAAAATTCCATCAACCACAAGATGTAGGAGGGCTCCCCCATGAAAAACCTCAGCGACCGCCAGCAGCGGATCCTGGACTTCATCCGCGCGTATCTGGACGAGAACGGCTATCCCCCCTCCTTCCGGGAGATCGGGGGCAACGTGGGGCTCAAGTCCCCCTCCTCGGTGGACCACCAGCTCAAGCGCCTGCGGGAGATGGGGTATCTCCAGTATGAGGAGGGCCATTTCCGCTCCATCACCCTGACGGACCAGGAGAGGGAGGTCCTGCCTCCCCAGGGCATGGTGCCTCTGGTGGGCAACGTGGCCGCCGGCGCGCCCATCCTGGCCGAGGAGCACGTGGAGGAGTACATCCCCTTCGACGCCGGCCCCCACCCCGAGGACTACTTCGCCCTGCGGGTGCGGGGGGAGTCCATGCTGGGCGCGGGGATCCTGCCCGACGACCTGGTCATCGTCCGCCGCCAGCCGGAGGCCTACAACGGCGAGATCGTGGTGGCCCTCTTTGAGGACGAGGCCACGGTGAAGACCCTGTCCCGGAAAAACGGGGAGGTCTGGCTGCTGCCGGAGAACCCGGACTATGAACCCATTGACGGACGGGCGTGCCGGATTTTGGGGAAGGTCGTGGGGTTGGTGAGGCGGTATTGAAATCGAAGCAAGATGAAAAGGACCCCCGGGCCAGGCGGCCCGGGGGTCTGTGTCATAGACAGCTAATTCTGTTAAACCTCAATTACTAATTTCGTTGTTGACATAGGACTCGTTCCTCAGGTTGTCAGTGACAGTATCAGCAAACAGGATGCTGCTCTGATCGTAGCCACCCGTGCCCTCTTTTTCCTTGGTGTCGATGAAGATGTACTGAACATTATCGTCGAACTCAGCACGGTCACCGGCATTGATTATTACTGCAGGGCAGGTATTAGGAACGGTGATTTCAGCACCGGACTTGTCGGTCATCAGAGAGTCGTACTTAGTGACGTCCTTCACACCAACCTTGGAGGAGATGGAGCCATCAGGGTTGGTGACCAGAGTGTAGCTGTACTCAACTTCCTTGGCCTTAAGAGCGTTCCAGATCATTTGAGCAGTGTGCTCACAGGTCAGAGGAGCATTCACGTCGATGCCTTCCATGTCTTTAGTTCTTGTGGGTGGCGTCAATGTTGACCTGAGTTGCCCAGTTGGAGTCGGGATGCATCGCATTCACTCATCGTTGCCCATCATAAAACAGGCCAGCCCGTCAGGGAACGCCGCGAAGCAGAGATCCTCCATGAAGTAAAAGGCGCCGAGCCCGCCGCGCTCCCGGCTCATGGCCTCCGTGAGCTTCTCGTCCTCGGGGAGGACCCAGACCCGGCCGGGCTGGCCGATGTGAAAGCCGATCCAGTGGAACAGCCCTTCCGTGACGTCCCGGTCCCCCAGCCATTGGCCCAGGACCGTTTCCAGGGGCTGGTCCGAGGGGACCAGGTCCTCCTGCCGGAGGGAGACCCGGAAATACCGGGCGAAGGCCGCCAGGGGATCCGGGTTTCCGAAAAAGACGGCGTCTATGTAGGAGGGGCCGGTCCCCGCCGCGGCCGAGGAGGCCATGTGGGTCAGCCCGCTGAGGTATGCGGTGTTCCAACGGTCAAGCATGGGGGACGCCTCCTTTCAGGTGAGGGGTCAGGGGCGGATGGGCTTGTCCTTCAGCAGCTCCCACTGGGCCCGGAGGAGCTCGTTCCGCCGGGCCAGGATCTCAGGACCCGCGCCGTCGGCGTAGTCATAGAACCCCGCCCCGGTCTTGACCCCCAGTCTGCCGGCGGCGGCGCAGTCGGCCAGGACCTGGCTGGTCTCCTCCGCCCCCAGGTCGGGGAAGAGGTAGCCGCTGACGGCGTGGAGGATGTCCAGCCCCCCCAGGTCTCCGGTCTCGAAGGGGCCCATCATGGAGTAGCGGAAGCCGGGGCCGTACTTCATGGCGGCGTCGATCTCCTCCGGCCCGGCGGCCCCCAGGGCCAGGATGTGGAGGGCCTCCCGGAGGACGGCGTACTGGAGCCGGTTGCCCAGGATGCCCAGAATGTCCTTCTTTACGATGACCGGCCGCTTGCCCAGGGAGAGGGCCAGGGCGTGGACCGCCCGGGCGGTCTCGTCGGTGGTGGCCGCCCCCTTGGTGATCTCCACCAGGGGCATCAGGTCCGGGGGATTCCAGAAGTGCATCCCGCAGAACCGGCCGGGGCCCCGGACCGCCTGGGCCACGTCGGAGACCCGAAGCCCCGAGGTGTTGGTGGCCAGGAGGGCGTCGCCGGGGACCAGGGCGGAGACCTTGGCCCAGAAGTCCCGCTTCACCGCCAGGTCCTCGGCGATGTTCTCGATGACGAGACCGGCGGTCTCGTAGGGGGCAAAGTCCCTGGTGAAGGCGATCCGTCCGGTGACGGCCTCCGGGGGCTCGGTCAGGTCCCCCCGGTCCTTTGCGGCGGCCAGGTCCCGGGCGATGGTCTCCCGGGCCCGGTCCAGGGAGCTCTCCCGGCGGTTCCAGAGGGTGGTGGGATAGCCGCTCTGGGCGAACAGCCGGGCGAGGACCACGCCCATGGTGCCCGCGCCGGCCACGATGATGTTGGTCATAACAGGTCTCCTTTCTCCGGTGGTGATTATGCTGCTCTCATCCTACCACAAGAGCCCCCTGCCCGCAAGAGGCGGGATTGACCGGGCGGGGAAAGGATGGTAGAATCAAACGGGAGGAATGGGCCGCAGGCCTATCGAAACAAACCAGACCGAACAGGAGGGACAACAGTGAATAGTAAGAGCGGGATCGCGGCGCTGATCCTTGCGGTCATTGCGCTGTGCCTGTCCGCAGTGAGCCTGGGCACGGCCCACAAGCCCGCGGACCAGGAGACCGGGGACGTCCAGTATGTGATGTATCTCGGCACCAACGACAAGGACACCAACGAGCCGGTGTGCAGCCCGGAGGAGGCCAAGGTCCGGGCTGCGGAGATCCTGGTGGACCACTTCGGCGGGTACACCATGCAGGAGGCCAACGGCGGCTGGGAGGATGACGGGAACCTGTACCAGGAGTACACCCTGGTGATCTACCTGAGCGACACCACCCTGGATGCGGTCCATGCCGCCGGGGACGATATGATCCGGGCCTTCCATCAGAGCTCCGTGCTGATCCAGGCCAACGAGACCACCACGGAATTCTATTCCGGAACGACATAACGGCAGAGCGTGAAGCTCTGCGGAGAGGAGACACAGTCATGAAGAAACTCGCGAAGACCTGGACCCTGTGGGGCCTGGCCGCCCTGCTGGTGTGCGCCCTGGCCGCCTGCGGGACCGGCGGCGGGGAAGAAGCGCCGGAGGAGACCCCCGAGGCCGCCTCGTCCCTGGATTACATGGTGCTGGTCAACAAGCTCAATCCCCTGCCCGAGGGCTGGGAGGAGGACCTGGAGACCGAGACCTTCACCAACACCGCCGGCTGGGAGGTGGAGGTGGAGAAGAAAGCGTACGACGCCTATCTGAGCCTGAAGGAGGACCTGGAGGCGGAGGGGGTCTATGTGGATCTGGACTCCGCCCGCCGCAGTGTGGCCAAGCAGCAGGAGATCATGGATGACTTCATTGAGAAGTACGGCGAGGATTACGCCAAAAAGACCGTGGCGGAACCGGGGTACTCCGAGCACCACACCGGCCTGGCCCTGGACCTCTACCTGATCATCGACGGCCAGGACGTTACGGAAAACGAGGACATGATCCAGTATCCCGAGATCTGGGCGAAGATCCATGAGAAGCTGGCCGACCACGGTTTCATCCTCCGGTATCTCCCCGACAAGGAGCAGATCACCGGCTACGGGTATGAGCCCTGGCACATCCGCTATCTGGACGACCCCGCCGCGGCGGCGGAGATCATGGACCGGGGGATCACCCTGGAGGGCTACCTGGGTGCGGTGAACGAGACCGACGTGTCCATCGACTATGGCAGCTCCGGGCTCTATACCCGGGAGGAGCTGGAGGAGGCCGCGGTCCAGATCAAGTGCCAGTTCGCCGCCTGGGAGGGCTGCGAGATGCACAGCCTCCGGTACGCCGGGGACGAATGCAATACGGAGGAGAATCTCACCTGGCTGAACTCCCTGAACGAGGGCGCCGGCTACACCCAGGTCTGCGAGTTCCTCTGCGACTTCCACTCCCCGAAGGAGGGCGGCGGCGCCTGGGAGCCCGATCAGGACTATCTCGATTACCAGTGGTGGCTGGCCCGGACGGAGGACGGCGGCTGGGAGATCGTGAGCTGGGGCTATTGACCCAAAGAAATCAACACAAAAAAGAGGTTCGGCAAGGTGAACCGCCCCTTGTCAAGTAGACCAGGAAAATAAACAAAATGAGTCAATCGCTGCTGCCGAAAGGTGGCAGCGATTTTACGCCTTAAGCGACAAATTTGGCTTTGTATTTCTCAATACGTGTGTTTGGTGGAATCGGATACTGTGTGGCATGTTCTGCATTCAGCGCAGCCGTGCGGACCTCAGATGGAGACAAGTTACCATACCGCTTCTGAGGCCTGGCAGTATTATAAAACTCAATGTAAGCGGCAATCGCTTCGCGGAGAGAAACTTCATCGTCGAATTTGAAGAGATAGTACATCTCTGCTTTCAGGATGCCCCAGAACCCCTCCGTAGGACCGTTATCAATGCAGTGACCAACACGGGACATGGATTGCTGCATGCCTTGGGCCAGAAGCTTTGCTTGAAACACCTTGCTTGTGTACTGAAATCCCCTGTCACTGTGGAAGATCGGCTTGGCGTCCGGGTTGGCTCGGATCGCCTGCTCGAAGGTATCGAAGACCAGCTTGTTGTCATTCCTGGTGCTTAGTACCCATGCAACAATGGAACGATCATACAGATCCAGGATTACGCTGAGGTACAGCTTGTGTACTACAGGTCCTTCATACCATTTGAATTCGGTCACATCCGTGGTCCATTTCTCGTTCGGCCTGGTGGCGTTGAAGTCACGCTTTAGGACGTTCTCCGCAGTCGTTTCCGGTGTGGAGCGTTGGTATCTCCTCCGCTTCCGGCGGATGACAGAATGGATGTTCAACACCTTCATGATTCGATGTACACGATTCCGGCTATATCTGGTTCCGTTGAAATGGTTAATCCAAGACGTCATGCGCCGGTATCCGAGAATGTGATTGAATCGCTCATCATACTCACGAATCAATTCAGCCAGCACTATGTTTTCCCGCTCTGCTTCCGGTATGCTTCGATGCAGCCACTTATAATAGGCTGCCCGCGTGATACCAAGCTCTCTGCACATCCACCGGATGCTCCAATTCTTTTCCGAATGGAAATCCCTGATCGCTATGTATTTGGACTCATACCGTAGTCGCCCCAGCCTCACATCCCTTCTAATTCTCTCACTTTTTTTAATAACTCCACCAGCATATCCCTTTCTTCAAGCTGCCGCTTGAGCCGCAGAGTCTCTCGCCGGAGCCGTTCCACCTCGTCCACTTCTTCGTCGCTCTTGTGGTGGCCGCGCCGGTCTGCAAGACCTTCTTCTCCGCTCTCCTGGTACTTCCTGACCCAGGAATACACCTGGCTGTAGGAAACGTCATACAAGGCTGCTGTTCCCTTGTAATCATTTCCGTGTGCAACGCAATACTCTACGATCTCTTTGCGCTCTTCCAGTGTAGTCTTTCTTCTTGCCTCTGCCATATAGACCTCTCTCCTTGGTTCATAATCTTTGAGTTCCATATTGGCATTATAACGCATAATCCAGCGTCTGAGAACGCTGTCGCTCGATATATTATATTTGGCGGTAATTTCGTTGACTGAGCCCTCCCCCCGGTGAACAGCCTCTAAACACATCATCTTAAATGCTTTTGTATATCGGTTGTTTCCTGTGCCTCGGCTGAATCCAGCTTTTCCATGTGCCCGGTATTTCCTTACCCAGCTCTTTACTGTTGTTTTCCCCGCGCCGATTGCTTCTGCAAGGCTCTGGTATGATCCTCTCCCATTCAGATAGTCTATGGCT
>CACZKM010000059.1 GCA_902781745.1 Oscillospiraceae bacterium | reverse complement strand
GAACGGCTTTCTTCGCCGCACATCCGTGCGGCGGCCATGGGCATAGCCCATGGTAATAAAAACATATGAAATGTTTTTATCAAGAAATAGTATAAAAAGGCCGAAAAGGAGCGGCGTGACCGCCGCTCCTTCGCGGGTTGTGTTGGGAATTACTCAGCCTCGGCGTTGATGTACTTGTCCACGATGGACTGGACGGTGCCGTCTTCGATGAGCTCGGCCAGGGCCTCATTGACAGCGGGCAGCAGGTCGCTGTTCTTGGGGAAGCCGATGGCGTAGTTCTCGGTGACATACTCGGTGTCCAGGATGGTCAGGCCGGGGTTGGCCTCCACCAGGGCCTGGGCGGGAGCGGAGTCGATGACCACGCAGTCCACCTGGCCGTTCTGGAGGGCCTGGACGGCGGTGATGCCGTTGTCATAGGCCACAACATGCTCCTCGCCGTAATCGTCGGTGCAGTAGATGTTGCCGGTGGTGCCCCGCTGGGTGCCGATCTGCTGGTCGCCCAGGTTGTCCAGGGTGATGTCGGAGCCTTCGGGAACGATGACCACCTGGACGCCGGTGGCGTAGGAGTCGGAGAAGTCCATGACGGCCAGACGCTCGTCGGTGACGGTGACGCCGGCCATGACCATGTCGCTCTTGTTCTGCTGGGCGGCGGTGAGGGCGGCGTCAAAGTCCATGTCGTCCACCACCAGCTCCAGGCCCAGCTTCTCGGCGATGGCGGTGGCCACCTCCACGTCGATGCCCACGAAGGAGCCGTCGTCGGCGGTCATCTCATAGGGAGGGAAGGCGGCGTTGGTGCTCATGTGCAGCTTGCCGGCCTCCACGGTGGTGAAGTCGCCGGTGGAGGCGGTCTCGGTCTCGGCGGTCTCCTCGGTCTCGGCGACCTCTTCGGTCTCTGCGGGCTCCTCGGAGGCGCCGCCGCAGGCGGTGAGGGCGCAGACGGACAGCAGCATGGCGGCTGCCATCAGGATGGTAAGTAACTTTTTCATTTTCAAACCTCGATTCTTTTTTGTGGGAAGGACCCACGATGGAATATGCGGAGATTATACGCTCTATCCACAAAAAATGCAAGGCCTTCCACCGGCTGTCTCTGTGGAATCGGCAAAATGTAAAGAAAAGGGCAGCACAGCCGGAGCCGTACTGCCCATTTTCACAAGGGAATATTCATTATGATATGAATATTGGATACTCCTCCCCGCCCCGCCGCAAAAAGCCTCGCAGAGTTCCGCTTTCCGCAGAAAGCGGAAGCAGATTCAATCATTTTTTCGGTGGCTTTGCCATCGAAAAAATACTTCTCGCGGAGCGAACGTGCGGCCGCAGGCCGTGCGCTGAGCGGAGCGTTGGGAGGGGTTCAAAAGGGGAACCATGATCCAGCTCCCCCGCAGGGGGAGTGGGCATGGTTCCCTTTTTCCTCACTTGAATGCAGCCTTGCGCTTTTCCAGGAAGGCGCCCAGACCCTCTTCGGCGTTGGGGTTCATGCGGGCGTCGGCCTGGGCCTCGGTCTCCTCGTCCAGGAGCTGGGCGAAGGTGGTCTCGTGGGCCTTGTTCATCAGGGCCTTGGAGGCGGAGTAGCAGTTCAGGGGGCCCTTGGCGATCTTGCCCGCCAGCTTCATGGCCTCGTCCATGAGCTGATCGGCGGGATAGACATAGTTGGCGATGCCCATTTCCTTCATCTCGTCCGCCTTGACGACCCGCTGGGTGAGCATGAGCTCCTTGGCGCGGTTGGGGCCGATGACCCGGGGCAGCAGATAGTGGCAGGCGCAGTCGGGGACCAGACCCACCTGACCGAAGGCCACGATGAACATGGCGTTGTCGGCCACCAGGGCGATATCGGCGGCCATGACCAGAGAGGTGCCGGCGCCGGCGATGGCGCCGTGGGCAGCGGCGATAACGGGCTTGGGGAAGGTGTTGAGCAGGGTGGTGAAGCCGCCGGCCACGGTCATGAAGTCAAAGAAGGCCTCGCGGGTGTTGATGCTCTTCATCTCGGCGATGTCGCCGCCGGCGCAGAAGGCGCGGCCCTCGCCGTTCATGATGACGACACGGACAGCGTCGTCGGCCTTGGCGGCCTCGAAGGCGGTGGTCAGGTCGGCGAAGATCTGCTTGTTCAGGGAGTTCATCGCCTTGGTGCGGTTGAGGCTGATGATGGCGACGTTACCTTCGACGCGATACAGGACGGTTTCCAGTTCCATAGTGATCGTACTCCTTTTATGTATTCATTGGCGGAAGGGTGCTTCCATACGGGATGATCCCATACTTAGGTATTCTGCAGTATAACATATTTTCAGGTGGTTGAAAAGTGGATTTTTGAAAAAAGGCGGCGGGGCTCTCTTCGGCGGCGGGGAGCGCCCCGGCCGGAGGGGGAATCGTTACCCCCGCATCCGATCCAGCAGCGCCGCCAGCGCCCCGTCCGGCAGGAGCTTGGCGCCCACCTTCGCCGCGGCGGCCACCATCCCCGGGGTGGAGAGCCACTTCCCCCGGGCGCTGTCCTTCAGGGCCCGGTCCACCACCTGCTCCGTGGTGAGGGCCAGGGGAAAACTGTGCCAGGACCCGGGCTTTCCCTCCTGGGCCTTGGGGATGAACTCCGTGTCCCGGATCCAGTAGGGGCACACCGCCGTCACGGCGACGCCGTCCTTTTTCCACTCTTGGTGGAGCCCCTTGGCGAAGCTCTCCAGAAAGGCCTTGGTGGCGGCGTAGACATTCACCCCCGGCACCGGGCAGAAGGCCGACACCGAGCTGATCTCCAGCACCCGGCTCCCCCGGCCCAGCCAGGGGCGGCAGAGGAGGGTCACCGCCATGGCCCCCTTGCAGTTCACGTCCACCATGGCGGCGTTGTCCGCCGGGTCGATGGCGGTGGAGTCCCCCATCTTCCCGAAGCCGGCGGCGCAGATCAGCACGGCGATGTCGGGATCGGCCTCCACCAGCAGGGCCCGGAGGGCCCGGTAGGAGTCCTCCTTCCCCAGGTCCAGGGGGATGGGGCGGACGGGACAGGCGCACAGGGTGTTCAGCTCCTCCAGGCGGTCCGCCCGGCGGGCCACGGCCCAGATCTCGTGGATGGCGGGGTCATGGCTCAGCCGGCGGGCGAAGGCCCGGCCCAGGCCGCTGGAGGCCCCGGTGATGAGGGCGATGGACATGGGGATCACGCTCCTTTGTTTATTCCTTGGGGTCAGGATTCCCCAAATGGGGCCGGTTGATACCCGGGTTGGCCCGGTTGTAGTCCGCCACCGCCTGGTCGATCCGGCGGCCCACGTCCTCCACCTCCCGCCACAGCTCGGCGGCGGAGACCCGCAGGACCCCCTTCCGCAGGGCGGAGAGCTGGATGAGGGCGTCGGAGGTGGCCACCCGGACGGTATAGCTCTGGCCGATGTCCTCCACCAGCTTTTCGATGAAGGCGTCCCCGGTCTCGTTCTCTTTGGTGTAGACCACGTGCATCCCGTGGTAGTCGCTCTGGGCCCCCCGGCCCCCCTTGACCTTGTAGGCGTCAAAGACCAGCACCAGCTCGCAGCCCTTGTAGGCCCGGTAGTTGCTCAGGATGTCCATGAGCCGCTGGCGGGCGGCGTCGATGCTGTCCTTGGCCAGGTCCTTTGTCACGTCCCAGGCGAAGATCATGTTGTAGCCGTCCACGATGAGGTACTGCTGCTTGGGGGGCGCGATGACCCGCTGGGGGGCCGCCGGGGCCTTCTGGCTGAGAAAGGCCTCCCGGCCCCGGTCTCGGATGGGGCCGAAGGTCCGGGTGAAGATGGCCTCCAGCTCCTTGTCGTCGATGTCCAGGTTCCGGGTGTATACCCTGGGCACCGCCGGGGGGTCCTCCAGGGTCCTGTCCGGCCGGAGGGAGGGCTCCAGGTGCATATAGTCCGGGACCTTGTCCCACTTGATGGTCACCCCCGCCCCGTGGGAGCAGAAGACCGAGTCCGGGGTGTTCTCCGTGTCCCGCTCCGGGTCGTAGCCCAGGGCCTCCACCACCTTCTTCTGGTCGTGGCAGGGCTTGTACCCCCCGAAGGAACAGAAGAACCGCCCCCGGCCCCGGGTGTAGGAGGCCAGGGTGAGGGGATAGTCCTTCATGGCGGACACGGGAGCCGACCCGGTGAGGGCCGCCCATTCCCCGTCGTTTTCCGGGGAGGCGAAGACGGCGGACATGGTCTGTAAGTCGCTGATGGCCCGGCCAAGCTGCTCGGCGGGGACCTCCAGCTTGAAGTCGTACCAGGGCTCCAGGAGGATGCTCTCCGCCTGCATGAGCCCTTGGCGCACCGCCCGGTAGGTGGCCTGGCGGAAGTCGCCTCCCTCGGTGTGCTTCACATGGGCCCGGCCGGAGAGAAGGCTGATCTTCATGTCGGTGATGGGGGAGCCCGTCAGCACCCCCACGTGGGTCTTCTCCGCCAGGTGGGTGAGGATGAGCCGCTGCCAGTTCCGGTCCAGCAGGTCCTCCGAGCACCGGGTGGCGAAGACCAGCCCCGCCCCCTGGTCCAGGGGCTCCAGGAGCAGATGGACCTCGGCGTAGTGCCGCAGGGGCTCGAAGTGGCCCACCCCCTCCACGGGGGAGGCGATGGTCTCCCGGTAGAGGATGCGGCCGGCGTCCACGGTCACCTCCACGTCGAACCGGTCCCGGATGAGGCTTTGGAGGACCTCGATCTGGACCTGGCCCATGAGCCGGGCGTGGATCTCCTGGAGGCGGGGGTCCCAGAGGATGTGGAGCTGGGGGTCCTCCTCCTCCAGCAGCTTGAGCTTGGGCAGGAAGGTCCGGGGGTCGCAGTCGTCGGGGAGGACCAGACGGTAGGTGAGCACCGGCTCCAGCAGGGGAGGGGGCGCGGGGGGCTCCGCCCCCAGGCCCTGGCCGGGGAAGGTCTGGGAGAGGCCGGTGACGGCGCAGATCATGCCGGCGGTGACGGTCTCCGCGGTCCTGTACTTGGCCCCGGAGTAGAGGCGGATGGCGGTGACCTTCTCCTCCACCGGGTCCTCCCCCGCCTGGGGCAGATAGGCCACGGGGTCCCGGACGGAGAGGGTCCCGCCGGTCATCTTCAGGTAGGTCAGCCGGTTGCCCTGGGGGTCCCGGGCGATCTGGTAGACCCGGGCGGCGAAGTCCCCGGGGTAGACGGGGGCCTCGGCGTACCGGTCCAGGCCGTCCAGGAATTCCCGCACCCCCTCGGCCTTCAGCCCCGAGCCGAAGTAGCAGGGGAAAAGCTTCCCCAGGCGGATGAGGCCGGACACGTCCCGGTCCGAGAGGGCCCCGGTGTCCAGATACCGGTCCAGCAGCCCCTCGTCCCGGAGGGCCACGGTCTCCGCCCAGTCCGGGTCCCGGGGGGAGAAGGCCACGCAGCCCTCGTCCAGCCGCCGCCGCAGGTCCGCCAGGATGGCCGCCCGGCCGGGGCCGGGGAGGTCGGTCTTGGTGATGAAGAGGAAGGTGGGGATGGCGTGCCGCCGGAGGAGCCGCCACAGGGTCTCGGTGTGGGCCTGGACCCCGTCGGTGGCGGAGATCACCAGCACGGCGCAGTCCAGCACCGCCAGGGTGCGCTCCATCTCCGCGGAGAAGTCCACGTGGCCGGGGGTGTCCAGGAGGGTGACGGAAAAGCGGCCCGTGTCGAACCGGGCCTGCTTGGAGAAGATGGTGATGCCCCGGTCCCGCTCTAACTGGTGGGTGTCCAGGAAGGCGTCCCGGTGGTCCACCCGCCCCATGGCGGGGAGGACCCCGGCGGTGTAGAGGAGGGCTTCGGACAGGGTGGTTTTCCCCGCGTCCACATGGGCCAGGATGCCGATGGTCAGAGGTGCGTTTGGTTGGTTCATAGCGACACATCCCGATGGTAGGATTTTTGTCGATTATAGCATAGGGGACGGGGAGAAGTCGAGGCCGGGGCCGTTTTTTCTCCCCGGGGGCGGGAAAAAGTTTGCATTCGGCTTGACAATCCGTTCGCTTTTTGCTATGATACTTTGGCAAGTGAGACATGCGCCAGTAGCGTAATGGATAGCGCATCAGATTCCGGTTCTGAGGGTTGGGGGTTCGAGTCCCTTCTGGCGTGCCACTTGAAAAAGCCTGAAATGCCTTTTCGAAGGGATTTCAGGCTTTTTTTGTTCTTCCCGTTGACAGGACTCCGCTTGATACGATACAGTAACGAGAGAGAGAAAGTTCCCGGGGGAGGTCGTTTCCATGGATATACGCTCCATTTTTGTCACCAACGGGGTGGGCATCGTCATCCTGCTGATGCTCTCCTTCATCTCCCGGACCAAGATCCTCCGCCGCCGGGAGGAGGACCGGATCTACTCCTTCATGATCCTGGGGGCCATTTTGGGCTGCGTCATGGAGACCGCCTCCTACGTCATCGACGGCAGGGTCTTCCCCGGGTCGGTGGCTTTGAACTATGTCTTCAACACCTATCTGTACACCTTCAACCTCCTGCTGCCCTTCGCCGTGCTGGCCTATGTGGACATCGGGCTCTACGGGGACCCCGGCCGCATCCGGACAAAGTACCGGCCTCAGATCGTGGTGGGCGCGGCGATGCTGGCGGTGAACGTGCTGAACCTCTTCGTTCCCCTGTCCTTCTCCATCGGGCCGGACAACGTCTACCACCGGGGGCCCCTGAGCTATGTGTATTACGCCGTCATCCTCTACTACCTCTTCTCCGCCATGGCGGTGACCCGGCGGTATGAGAAGGAGAACGGCGCCCGGGCCTTCTTCAACATCCACGTCTTCCTCATTCCCATCATCGTGGGGGCGGGGCTGCAGTTTCTGGTCTACGGCCTCTCCCTGGCCTGGCTGTCCGCCGCTGTGGGCCTCACGGGGATGTTCATGATGCAGCAGAACGAGATCGGCTACATCGACGCTCTGGTGGACGCCTACAACCGCCAGTACCTCAACCACATCCTGTCCAGCTGGATCAACCGGGGCGTCACCTTCTCCGGGGTCATGCTGGACGTCGACCGCTTCAAGGCCATCAACGACGCCTTCGGCCACTCCGAGGGGGACCGGGTCCTGCGGGACCTGGCGGCCATCCTCAAGGCCAGCCGGACCCGGGGGGAGCTGGTTTTCCGATTCGCCGGGGACGAGTTCATCGTCCTGGGGATGGCGGACAGCGAGGACGGCCTGGCCCCCTATCTGGAGGCCCTGGACCGGAACCTGGCAGCCTACAACCAGGAAGACCACCGCTGCCCCCTGTCCGTGTCCTACGGGACCAGCTTCTTCCGCACGGGGCGGGTGGACGATTTCATCAAGGAGATGGACAGCCGGATGTACGAGATGAAGGCCCGCCACCACGGGGGGGCCCGGCCGGCGGAGGGATGACCGTCCCCCGCCAAAGGAACAAAACCAAGGGGTCCACGGGAGACAGGTCCCGGGGGCCCCTTCTTTTGTACATTTCAGCCATTGACAGATGGGGCATAAGTGGATACAGTAATCAGGTTACGTTCTTTCTACATTGAGAAAAAGAGGTCCTGACCATGGCAAACAAACCCGCACCCGCCGAAAACAAAATGGGCGTCATGCCCGTGGGAAAGCTTCTGGCCAACATGGCCGTCCCCATGATGATCTCCATGCTGGTCCAGGCCCTGTACAACGTGGTGGACAGCGTGTTCGTGGCCCGGATCAGCGAGAACGCCCTCACCGCCGTCTCCCTGGCCTTCCCCCTCCAGAACCTGATGTTCTCCATCATTATGGGCACCGCCGTGGGGGTCAACGCCCTGATCTCCCGGTTCCTGGGGGCCCGGGAGCAGGAGCAGGCCGACCGCACCGCCTGCGTGGGCATCTTCCTGGCCCTGTGCTCCTTCGTGGTCTTCGCCCTTATGGGGGCCCTGATCACCCACCCCTTCTTCGCCTTCCAGACCAACGTCAATGAGATCGTGGACTACGGCACGGATTACGCCCGGCTCTGCCTGTGCTGCTCCTTCGGGGTGGTCCTTCAGATCATGTTCGAGCGGCTCCTCCAGGCCACCGGCCGGACCCACCTGGCCATGACCACCCAGCTCATCGGCGCCCTGACCAACCTGGTCCTGGACCCCATCCTCATCTTCGGCCTGCTGGGGGCTCCCCGGCTGGAGGTGGCGGGGGCCGCCATCGCCACCGTCATCGGCCAGTGCACCGCCGCGGTCTGCGCCCTGGGGATGAACCTGAAAAAGAACCCGGACCTCCACCTGCATTTCAGGTACGTCCGCTTCCACGGCCCCACGGTGAAGAACATCTACCGCATCGGCCTGCCCTCCATCCTGATGATGTGCATCGGCTCGGTGATGACCTTCCTCTTAAACCGCATCCTCCTGGCCTTCACCACCACTGCCACCGCCGTCTTCGGGGCCTACTTCAAGCTCCAGTCCTTCATCTTCATGCCCGTCTTCGGCCTGAACAACGGCATGGTCCCCATCATCGCCTACAACTACGGGGCCAAGAACCCGGACCGGGTCCACAGGACCATCAAGCTGGCCGTCTGCACCGCCATGTGCATCATGGCCGTGGGCACCCTTCTCTTCGAGTGCATCCCCGGCGCCCTCCTGACCCTCTTCGACGCCTCGGAGAATATGCTGGCCATCGGCGTGCCCGCCCTGCGGATCATCGGCATCCACTTCGTCATCGCCGGCTTCTGCATCCCGGCGGGGTCGGTGTGCCAGGCCATCGGCAACCCCCTGTACTCCCTCATCGTGTCCGTCTGCCGCCAGCTGGTGGTCCTCATCCCCGCCGCCTGGCTCCTGGCCCAGACCGGGAACCTGGACCTGGTGTGGTTCGCCTTCCCCATCGCGGAGGTCATGAGCTTTATCCTCAGCTCCGTCTTCCTCCGCCGGACCCTGCGGAGGGCCGACGCCGTGATGGCCATAGACGCTGCGGAAATCTGACACAGCACGACGCCGCCCGCCGGCCCCCTGGGGCTGACGGGCGTTTTTTGTATTACGAAAACCCCACGCTAGGCGTGGGTGGTTCGGAAGCGCTTATAGCTATACAACTGGACAAAAAAACTCCTTTTGGTGTAAAGTAAG
>CACZKM010000058.1 GCA_902781745.1 Oscillospiraceae bacterium | reverse complement strand
AATATCTAATCCTGCAAGCCTTTGGCTTGCAGCCCACGGCAGATTCTGCCGTGGGCGATTAAAATGTTTTTAAACATTTTAATCGATAATTAGTATTACAGGAAACCCGTCATATTGGCAATCATTTTCGCCGGTTTTCTCATTCCTTGTCAGCAATCCCCCTGTCTTCTGCATCATGCCCGTCATACCGGGTCCAAGGAAACGCCGGGGAAATACAAACGCAGGGCCACCTCGAAACCCCTCGAAGGCGACCCTGCGTATGTAAAAAGGAGAGAAAGAAAAGAGGAAAAAGAGAGCAAATCAATAAATCGCGGCCAGGATCAGCGCCTCCTGGGTCATCTCCGGGGCCTCGGCGGCCTCGGTGACCACAGCCGCCACCTGGTTGGCGGGGGCGTCGTTCTTGGCGGGCAGATAGGTCATGGGATTGACCACCTGGCCCTTATAGTGGACCTCAAAGTGGCAGTGGTTGCCGGTGGACCGCCCGGTGGAGCCGCAGGCGGCGATGACCTGGTTCTTCTGGACCACGTCCCCCTTGGCCACCAGCAGCTTGCTGTTGTGGCCGTAGTAGGACTGGAAGCCGTTGCCGTGGTCGATGACGACCAGGTTGCCGTAGCTCCCCTGCTCTCCGGCGAAGGTCACGGTGCCCGCCGCGCCGGCGTGGATGCCCACCCCCAGGGGGGCGGGAATGTCGATGCCCCGGTGGAAGCTGGTGGACCCGAAGATATACCGCGCGCCGTAGCCCGAGGAGACGGTGCCCTGGACCGGCCACTGGAAGGTCATCTTCGGGGTCTGGATGGTGCTGCCGTCCAGGGTGGTGGTGGAGACCAGGGTGCTTGACACCGGCACCACCGGCGCGGAGACGGCAGGAACGGAGGTCTCTTCGATGACGGTGGGCTTGGCGGCCACCACGGTGCCGGCGGGGACCTTGATGCTGTCCAGGCTGCAGTACCGCATGAGGGTGGCGGCCAGGACCGCCCGGCTGGCAAGGCCGGTGGGATTGAAGGTCGTGCTGTCGGTGCCGTTCATGAGACCGGTGGTCACGGCCCAGCCCACGGCGTCCTTGGCGTAGGAGCTGATCTGCCAGTTGTCGCTGTAAACGGACAGGTCCTTGGTCCGGGTGACGTCATACTTCTGATAGTTGGCGAACCGGTAGAAGATGATGGCCATCTGCTCCCGGGTGATGGCGCCGTCGGGGAGGAACACGCCGTTGCCGTAGCCCGACACGATCCCCTCCTTGTTGGCCCAGGACGCCGCGCTGCTGTAGTAGGCGGTGGTGGGCACGTCCACGAAGGCGTTGGTCTGGGTCACCGAAGGCTCCCCGGCCAGGCGGTAGAGGATGGTGACGATCTGCCCCCGGGAGGCGTCCACATCGGGGCCGAAGAAGTTCCCGTCCACGCCGCTCATGAGCTTGTTGGCGTAGACGTAGACCACCGCGTCGTTGTACCAGGAGGTGGTGGCCACGTCATAGAAGGGGGTGGAGACGGCAGCCCCGGCGGATACCGGCGCCAGACCGGCCAGCAGCCCGCAGGCCAGCAGCCCGCAGAGGGCTTTGCGCAGCTTATTTCCCATAGGGCATCTCCTCCAAACTCCACCTTCTACGTGGGATAAGTATGGTACTATCTTGCACGACTGTAACCGTTTTGTCAATCTTTTTTCATTGATTTTTTATTTTTACAGCTTTTTTCATAATTTCAACCAAGGTTTTCCTTCAGATTTTGTAGGTTCTGCCATCCGTCATCCGAGATTTGTAACAAAAACGGCGCCTCCAAACGCTCCAAAAGCAAAAAGCGCCCCAACGGGGGAGCGCTTCCTCTGCAAGGGTCCGAAGGGGGAACGGCCCGGCCTCATCCCAGCTTCCGCTTGAGCTGCTCCGGGAACATGGCCACCCGCAGGGCCACCTCCTTGGACACCCTTCCGGCCTTGACCAGCCGGAGGATGGACTCGTCCATGCCGATCATCCCCTCGGCGGCGGAGGTCTGGATCACGTTGTCCAGCTGATGGATGCGGCTCTCCCGGACCATGGTCCGCACGGCGTTGTTCAGGTGCATGATCTCAAAGGCGGGCACCAGGGCCCCATCCACCGTGGGCAGAAGCTGCTGAGAGACCACGGTCTTGAGGACCTGGGAGAGCTGCACCCGCACCTGCTGCTGCTGGGCGGGGGGAAAGACGTCGATGATCCGGTCCACGGTGTTCACCGCTCCCACGGTGTGGAGGGTGGAGATCACCAGGTGGCCGGTCTCTGCGGCGGTCATGGCGGTCTGGATGGTCTCCAGGTCCCGCATCTCCCCCAGGAGGATCACGTCGGGGGCCTGCCGCAGGCTGGCCCGGAGGGCGGTGACATAGCTCTCCGTGTCCATGCCCAGCTCCCGCTGGCTGACGATGCTCTTCTGGTTCCGGTGGATGTACTCGATGGGGTCCTCGATGGTGATGATGTGGGCGTTGCGATTGCGGTTGATGGCGTCCACGATGCAGGCCAGGGTGGTGGACTTGCCGCTGCCCGCGGGGCCGGTGACCAGCACCATGCCCCGGGTCTGGTCCGCGATCTTCATGATCTCCTCGGGCAGGCTCAGGTCGTGCCAGTCGGGGATGCCGAAGTTGACCACCCGGATCACCGCCGCCAGGGAGCCCCGCTGCTGGAACACGTTCACCCGGAACCGGGCCAGGCCCGACAGGGAGAGGGAGAAGTCGTCGTCCCAGTTGCTCACCTGGCCGGGGAGCTCCCGGGTGGCCAGGGCGTAGAGCTCCCGCACCAGGATCTCGGACCCGTCGGGCATCAGCCGGTCCTCGGTCAGGGCGCGGATCTCTCCGTCCACCTTCATGCAGATGCTTTTGCCTGCCACCAGGAAGAGGTCGGAGGCCTTTTCCCGCACCGCCTGCTCCAAATATACCCGGATACTATCCATATCCTTCCCCCCCTTTCCCGCGCCCCCTCTCAGGGCGCGGCCACGTCAGAGGCGTCCCAGAGGTCAAGGCTGTCCTCGGCCTGCCAGTCGCCGTTGTATACTGTCTTCCACTGCCGGATCTCCGGGCCGTCCTCCCCCAGCTTCACCTGGACCGACAGGACGGTCTCGCCCCCGGCGGGCACGGTGAAGGAGGCCTCGTCCCCCGCCAGGGTCACCCCCTGGGGGCGCTCTCCCCGGGCCAGGGCCGCCACAGTCTCTGCGGCGATCCGGTCGGCCTCGTTGGCTTCCTCCGCCCGCTGGGCGGTGAGCCGGGCCATGTCATGCTCCCGCTGGGCGGTGACCATGGTCAGGGCGGCAAAGACCGTCATGCACAGCACACAGAAGATCATCACCAGGGAGATCCCCCCGGAGATCGAACCGCTCCGCTTCATGACACGCCCTCCATCGCCGCCACCGTCCAAAGGAGGAGCTCCTCGCCCTCTCCGTCCATGACCCGCAGCTCCGCTTCCTTCAGGTCCTCCTCCTGGCCCGCCACGCTCTGCATGGTCAGGGTATAGGCGGGGTCGGCCCCTTCGGTCCGGGTCCAATCCTTGTCGTAGGCCACGGTGAGGCCGTCTTCCCCGGCCTGGCCGGTCTCCAAAAGGGCCGCCGCCTCCGGCAGGTCGCCCCCGGCGGCCTTGTAGCAGGCGGCGGCGCTTCTGGCCTCGCTCACCGCCCGGGTGAGGTCGGCGCTCTCCCGGCTCATGAGCTCCGCCCGGACGAAAAGCCCCATGGACACGGCGGCGCACAGGGCGAAGACCCCCACGGCGATGACCAGCTCGATGGCGATGAGCCCCGAGCGGCTGGGCCTTACCCGTTCTTCCATAGGTCGCCTCCACTTCTCAGCCAGACGTCGGCGGTCCGGGTCTCCCCGTCGCCGCCCACATAGTCCAGACGGAGGAGCCCCTCCTTGGGGAAGTCCGCCTTCAGGGCCCGGGCCTGGGTGATGACCTCGCCGAAGGCCGCCCCCTGCTCGTTCCCCCGGAGGCAGAGCATCTCCCGGAGCTGTCCGTCGTACACATATAAAATCGTCTCATAGTCCACGCCGTCGATGGACTCCAGCAGATACAGGGCGTCCCGCCCCTCCAGGGTCCCCACCCGGACGGCGCTGGTGCCGTCGGGCAGCTTCTGGTCAAAGGCCCGGACCTTGGCGGTGAGGTAGGTCAGCCCCACCCGGTCCTGGGCGCTCCGGTCCACCCGGTCCCCCACCCGCTGATAGACGGAGGCCCCGGCGAAAATGCCCATAAGCAGGGTCACGCCGAAGATACAGGTCAGGGCCAGGGTGGCCACCGTCCCCGCCGCATTGCCGCGCTTCATGGCGTCCCCCACCTTTCTGTCACTGTGATCTCCGGCATGATGTTCGACGCGAAGACCTCATAAAAGACCGCGTACTTCTCCTCGTCGATGGCCAGCCCGGTGCGGGCCTTCAGCTCCTCATAGCTGGCGGGATAGGCCCCCTCCATGGCATAGCAGCTCACCGCCGCCTGGCGGATGGCCCGCTGGGCCAGCTCCAGCTCCTCCCGGTCGGACACGGAAGAGGCCCGGCCAATGCCCTGGATGATGAGGACCGCCACCAGGACGAAGACCACCAACCCCAGCACCGCCGGGACCCATTTCCCGCGTTTTTTATATCGTCTCTTCATAGGCCGTCAACCCGCCGCGGACAGCAGCCCCATGAGGGGCAGCATGACGCTGATGAGGATGACCCCCGCCAGCACGCTGGTAATGACCACGATGGCGGGCTCGATGGCCCCCACCAGCCGGTCGATCTTCCGGAGGCTCTCCTCCTCCTGCCGCCCGGCGATGTCCTCCAGGGACTCGTAGAGGGTGCCGGTCTGCTCGGCCAGCTTCATGAGGCGGCAGTCCCGGCTGGAGAACAGGCCGCTCTCGGACAGCGCGTCGGCGGCGCTGACGCCGTCCAGGATGCGCTCCCGGCACTTGGCGGTCTTCTCATCGATCTCCCTGGCCCCCCCGCACAGCTTGGCGGAGAGCTCCACGGATTCCTCCATGCTCATGCCGCTGGCGGCGGCCATGGACATGGAGGAGGCAAACCGGGACACGGCCATCTGGCCCAGGATCCCCCGGCCGCCGAAGGTCCGCCGGACCCACCGGGCAAACCGCTCCCGCAGGGCGGGGACCAGAGCCACCACGACGGCGATGACCGCCAGAACGGCCACGGCGATGGCAAGCCCCGTGCCGACCTTGGCCAGGGACTGGCCCGCGTGCATCATCCCGGTGGCCACGGGACCCATCTTGGCCCCCAGCTGGGCAAAGACCCCGTCGAAGACAGGGAGGACCTTGGTGGCCAGCAGGACCACCACGGCGATCATCACCACCAGCAGGACCACCGGCACGGTAACGGCGCCGCGGACGTCCGCCTTCATCCGAAGGCGGCGCTCATAAAAACGGGAGAGGGACAGAAGCGTGTCCTCCAGCTTCCCTGTCCCCTCCGCGAGATAGATCATATCGGTCATGTAGTCCGGGAAGGAACCGCTGTCCCTCAGCGCCTGGGACAGCGGTTCTCCGTATTGGGTGCGCTCACACAGGTCGTCCAGCCAGGCCATGGCCTCCGGATCGGTCTCGTCCTCCCGGAGGAGGCGGAGCCCCTCGCCGATGGGGATCCCCGACCGGACCAGACCGTGGAGCTCTTTACAGAATACCGGCAGGTACTCCTCCGGCACACGCGTCTGCTTCAATGTCTATTCCCCCGAATCAATAGAGATACTTTGCGGTGTAATGACTGCCGTTGCCAATGTACTCCATGACGGCGTCGCTCTGTTTTCCGCCGGAGGCGAAGGTGGGATCCATCAGCTTCCACTGGGCGCCGTCGAAATAGATCTTCCCTTCGATCCAGCCTTCCTTCTCGCTGTAGACGCTGATCCAGGCGTGGTAGGCATTGTCGGCGTAGCCCACCACCAGCTTCACGGGCACCCCCTGGCTGCGGAGCATGGCGGCCATGAGGGCGGCGTAGTCGAAGCAGATGCCCTTGCCGCTCTTGAGGGTGTCGTCCACGTTGGGCAGGTAGCCGCTGGTGACGGTCTGGGCCTTCTGCTTGTCATAGGTGGTGTTTTTGACAACGTATTGGTAGACCTTCTCCACCTTTTCCAGGTTGTCCGCAGTCCCCTGGCAGAGCTCGGCGGCCTTGGCCACGGCGGCGCTGTCGGCAGAGTAAGTGACGTACTGGTTGGGGCGGATGAAGGGGGCAAACTCATCGGCCAGCTTCACCGGCACGGAGGCGGTCAGCACGGTGGCGTACTGGGTGCCCGAGGTGTTCTGATAGACCCCCACGGTGTAGGCGCCGTTGCCGTCGGACAGGGGGAAGGTGTCGAACTGCCCGTCAGTCCGCAGGTTATACTGGTAGGTGGTGCCGCTGGGGCCCTTGACCAGGACCTTCAGCTTGGGGGTGCCGCCCGCCAGCCACTGGACCATCACATAGCCGTCCACGGCGTTGGAGTAGTCGATGACGGCGGAGGCGTTCTTCTGGACCGCAACCCCGGAGGCAACGGGCTCCAGCACGGTGCTCAGGGCGGGGCCGGCGGCCAGAGGCACCGCCTCGTCCAGCAGGCCGCCCAGGTCCACCGTCTCTCCGACCGTCTGGGCGGCGGCGGTCTCCTGCCGCTCCGGGGCAGGCTCGGCGGCGGACTGGCTCCCGCAGCCGGCCATAAGGCCCGCGGCCATCACCATGGCCAGGAAGGAACTCAGGAATCGCTTGTTCATCTTGCGCACCACCTTTTCAAATCGAAGAGAAACAACCGGGGCCTTTCGGGCCCATCGGTGCAATGCTTACATAGATACAGAGTGATTATATCATCCTCTCCCCGCCTTGTCAATTATTCCTGCATCGCTTTTCTTCTCTTCGACAGGCGCCAGGCGGGCCTGTCAGCCCCGCCTGCCCCGGGCGCGGAAGTCCCGGTCGATCTCCTCCCTCCAGTTGGCCTCCACCGGCCGGGAGGCCCGGAGATCCCCCATCACCCGGCCCACGGCCCGGAAGTTCAGGGCGGTGCCCCGGCTGTCGCAGCAGTAGTCCGCCGCCCGCTCCGGGGCGATGCCGAACCGCCCGGCCTCTTTGGCCGCGTCGATGTTGGCCCCCAGGAAGAGGAACTCCCAGCCGTACTTCTCCCGCTGTCTTTGGATCATCGCTTTGACCTGCTCATAGGTGTACCGCCGGCTGGCGTTCTCCATGCCGTCGGTGGTGATGACGAACAGGGTCTTCTCCGGCCGGTCCTCGGGCCGGGCGTACTTGTGGACGTTCGCGATGTGCCGGACCGCGCCCCCCACCGCGTCCAGCAGGGCGGTGGTCCCCCGGACGAAGTAGGTCTCCCGGTCCAGAGGGGCCACCCGGTCCAGGGGGACCCGGTCGTGGACCACCTGGGTCTCGTGGTCGAAGAGCACCGTGGAGACCAGGGCCTCCCCCGGCTCCCCCCGCTGCTTGTCTATCATGCCGTTGAAGCCGCCGATGGTGTCCGCCTCCAGCCCCGCCATGGAGCCGCTGCGGTCCAGAATGAAAACGATCTCTGTCATAGGAAACGCCCTCCTTTGTTTTGTTGTACAAAGAATACCGCAGACAAAGGAGGGCGTGGTCGCCCCGCAGGCGACATTTTGATTCCGCCGGAACCAGGGTCCTCCCCCTCACGCCCCGATGAGGGGCTGATCGAAGGAGAAGAGGATCTCGTTGACCTGGAAGAGGTCATAGACCCCCCGGGACAGGAAATACTCCACGATGAGGTCGAACTTGCTGCTGTGGGACAGGGCGTACCCCGCCCGGGCCAGCAGGTCCCGGGTCCCCTCCAGGTCCAGCCCCAGGGCGAAGGCGAAGGCCAGCGCCGTGGGCTTGGAGGGCCGGTAGTCGGGGTTGCTGCGGATCTTGGAGAAGAGCTTCCGGTCCACGTTGGCCCGCTTGTACACCGCCGCGTCGGTCTCTCCGGAGGCGTCGATGAGGGACAGCAGGGTCTCGGAAAACCCCCGGTCCATCTGCCGGAGCCAGGCGTTCAGGTCCTCCTCCCCCGCTCCGGCGGCACCCAGGGGCGGAATCTTTCCCTCCTCGGGCCGGATCGGGATCCCCGGGGCCGCGGGGGCGCTGCTCAGGATGACGCTGTCCGAAAGGACCGCCTCCCGTTCTTCCTCCTGCCGGCGGGCCGCCTCCTCCCGCCGGGGAGACCGGAAGGGCCGGAAGGCCCCCCGCTCCCGGCGGCTTCCGCGGTACTCCTCCTTCAGCTTTTCCTCCACATAGGTCTCGTCCAGGAAGCTCTCCACCGCCCGGAAGAGGACCTCGGAGACGGCAAAGGAGCCTTTGTCGAAGACCACCAGCCAGATCATCATCTCATGGTCCGCCAGAAAGGCCCGAAAGGCGCTCTCCGCCACCCGCAAGGCCCGGTCCCGGGGGAAGCCGTAGGTCCCGGCGGACAGCAGGGGGAAGGCCACCGAGGCGCAGCCCAACGCCGCCGCCCGAGCCAGGGCGCTGTCATAGCACTGCCGGAGAAGGGCCTCCTCCCCGGCCTCGCCCCCCTGCCACACCGGTCCCACGGCGTGGATGACGTGCCGGGCGGGAAGGCCGAACCCCGGGGTCACCGCCGTGTGGCCCACGGGGATGTCCCCGATGGCCCGCCGGGCCTCCAGCAGGTCCGGCCCCGCCGCCCGGTGAACGGCGGCGTCGGTCCCCGCGCCCACCACAGGCCGGGGGTTGGCGGTGTTGACGATGGCGTCGGCCTTCATCCGGGTGATGTCGTTTCGGACGATGGAAAAGGGCATGGAACCGCCTCCTTTGCGTTCAAGTACCGCTATCTTACCGATATCTTACCGAATCCCGCCGCCAAATGCAACGGCCCGGCCCCAAAAACGGGGCCGGGCCGGTCGAGACTGTCAAAAAAGCCTCGCAGAGTTCCGTTTTTTTGCCGGTGAAAAAATACTTCTCGCGGAAGGAGTGTGTTCGCCTGAAAGGCGGACGCGCGAGTGAAGCGCAAACTCCTCGTGTCAAGAAAGGCGCAAGCCTTTTTTGACACGCTGAACGGCCCGGCCCCAAAAACGGGGCCGGACCGGTCGATTCCATTGTGCAGGCTGTCACGCGGAAGAAATTGATCACAGGTCCGCGAAGTCCTCCTGGGTCAGAGGCTTGAGGCCGGCGTTGACCAGGGCGCGCTCCGAGGCCTCGGTGTCGCTGACCCGGAAGATCATGCAGGCCTGGCCCACCCGCTTCACGTCCAGGAAGGCGTACATATACTCGATGTTCACCCCTGCCGCCGTGAACTTGGTCAGCAGCTTGCTCAGCCCGCCGGGCTCGTCGGGGACGGCGAAGGCCAGCACCGGGGTGAGGCTGGCGATGAAGTCGCCGTTCTTCAGCACGTTCACCGCGGCGAAGGCGTCGTCCACGATCATCCGGGCGATGCCGAAGTCCTTGGTCTCGGCCAGGGACAGGGCCCGCAGGTCGATGTTGCTCTCCGCCATGAGGGCCATCAGCTTGTCCAGGGTCCCCGGCTTGTTTTCCAGAAATACAGAGATCTGCTTGATGCTCATGAATACCCCTCCTTAGAAAAATTTCCGCTTGTCGATGACCCGCACGGCCTTGCCCTCGCTGCGGGCGATGGACTTGGGGGCCACCAGGGTGACCTTGGCCCGGAGGCCCAGCATGGACTTGAGCTTCTCCACCAGGTTCTTCTGGCGCTCGGCCACCTCGCCCACGTTGTCGGTGAACATCTCGGGGGTCATCTCCACCTGGATCTCGAAGGAGTCGGTGGTGCCCACCCGGTCCACCAGGATGAGGTAGTTGGCGGCGTAGCCCTCGTTGAGCAGGACGGTCTCGATCTGGCTGGGGAAGACGTTGACGCCCCGGATGATGAGCATATCGTCGGTGCGGCCCATGAGCCGGGTCATGCGCACGTGGGTCCGGCCGCAGGAGCAGGGCTCCCGGGTGAGGGAGCACACGTCGTGGGTGCGGTAGCGGATCATGGGGAAGGCTTCCTTGTCCACGGCGGTGAAGACCAGCTCGCCGACGGCGCCCTCGGGGAGGACCTCCTCGGTGTCCGGGTCGATGATCTCGGCGATGAAGTGGTCCTCGTTGACGTGCATCCCCTGCTGGGCGGAGCACTCGAAGGACACGCCGGGGCCGGAGAGCTCCGTGAGGCCGTAGATGTCATAGGCCTTGATGCCCAGGGTCTTCTCGATATCCCTCCGCATCTCCTCGCTCCAGGCCTCGGCGCCGAAGATGCCCGCCTTCAGGGGGATCTCGTCGGGGGTAAGGCCCATCTCCTTCAGGCTCTCCCCCAGGAAGGCGGCGTAGCTGGGGGTGCAGCAGATGATGGTGGCGTTGAGGTCCCGGAGGAACATGATCTGCCGGTCGGTGTTGCCGGAGCTGGTGGGGACGGTCATGCAGCCCAGCTTGTGGCTGCCGCCGTTGAGGCCCGCCCCGCCGGTGAACAGGCCGAAGCCGTAGGACACCTGGCACACGTCCTCCTTGGTGCCGCCGGCGGCGGCGATGGCCCGGGCGCAGCAGTCCTCCCACAGGTCGATGTCGTGCTGGTTGTAGAAGGCCACCACCCGTTTTCCGGTGGTGCCGGAGGTGGAGTGGATGCGGACCACGTCCTTCTGGGGCACGCCCATCATCCCGAAGGGATAGCTCTCCCGCAGGTCGTCCTTGGAGAGGAAGGGCAGCTTATACAGGTCGTCGATGGACTTGACGTCGTCGGGGGTGACCCCCTTCTCCTCCATCTTCTTCCGGTAGTAGGGCACGTTGTCCCACACATGGCGGACCTGCTTGACCAGCTTCTCGTTCTGGATCTTGATGATCTCTTCCCGGGAAGCGCACTCGATCTCAGGCTGATAGTAGTGCTCCATTCGTATCACTCCTTGGTAATGCTTTATAAAAATGATATCTCATTTTCTGCTTGGTGGATGGGGCGCGGCGCGACGGGGGTGCAGGGATACCGTGGGGTATGCCGCACACGTCGAGGGGCGGGCGGATATGTACTGACCTTACCGTCTGTACTCCTACTGTTACGCACCGGTGTAGGGCTGCCGCCCTACCGGGGTCGAACTGTCCGGGGGACAGTTCGATTCAATCCAAGGCGAAGCCACCTTGATTCCTGCGCTCCCGCGCGGGTCGAACAGTCCGGGGGACTGTTCGATCAAATCCAAAGCGAAGCTACCTTGATTCTTTCCGGCTTTTCTGGAAAAGCCGGGGGAAAAGCACCAGGGGCTTCGGCAAAAATACAAGGTGGCTTCGCTTGGATCTTATCGAAGTGTCCCCCGGACACTTCGACTCTGGACTCCGGGGACTCGTTAAGAACCCTCCGATCGTCGCACAGCACGCGCCATGTGGTCGCTTGTTGCTGCCGCCTGCAACTGTTTGGGGGTTTGGTTGTTGAGGTTTGGATTTTGTGGGGGGAGTTGTAGTACGTTCGAAGCCGCACTACCTCTTGCCTCCCCTTGTCAAGGGTCGAACAGTCCGGGGGACTGTTCGATGCAATCCAGGCGCAGCCACCATAAACCATGGGGGACCGCCGAAGGCGGT
>CACZKM010000057.1 GCA_902781745.1 Oscillospiraceae bacterium | reverse complement strand
CGACCCAACTGCATCATGCGGTATTAGCACAAATTTCTCTGTGTTATTCCCCTCTCCAAGGCAGGTTCCTCACGCGTTACTCACCCGTCCGCCACTAAGGATTCCTATCTGTTGTCCGAAAACTCCGTCAAGGGTCCTCCGTTCGACTTGCATGTGTTAAGCACGCCGCCAGCGTTCATCCTGAGCCAGGATCAAACTCTCAATAAAATGGTATCTAAACAGCCAAGCTGTTCAAATCAATTTTATTCGTGTTTCTCTTACGTTGTTTAATTTACAAGGTGCACGCCGCTTCGTTGAGCGCAAGCGGTATCTTAACACAGCCGAAACACTTTGTCAAGAACTTTTTTCAGGTTTTTTCAAACTGTTTTCCCGCTCTGTCTCTCGCGACAGCTTGCATAGAATATCACCCTTAGTTTCATTTGTCAACCCCCTTTTTTAACTTTTTGCAATTTATTCTCCCCAGCCCCGTCAGCATCCCCAACGGTTGCGTTTCCGGCCAAAGTATGCTATCTTCTTTATCGTACAATCATGAATCTGCACCGGCCTCTGCACCCGCCGGTTTCTCAGGGAGGTCCTCACTATGCCCATCAAGATTCCCGACTCGCTTCCCGCCACCCACATTCTGGAGGGCGAGAACATTTTCGTTATGACCGAGTACCGTGCCATGCACCAGGATATCCGGCCCCTGAAACTCCTTATATTAAATTTAATGCCCACCAAAATCGTCACGGAGACCCAACTGCTGCGGAAGTTCTCCAACACGCCCCTGCAGATCCACGTGGAGCTCCTGCAGATGGCCACCCACGAGGCCCAGAACGTGGACCGGGGACACCTGGAGTCCTTCTACACCACCTTCCCGGAGATCAAGGGGAACTACTACGACGGTCTGGTCATCACCGGGGCCCCGGTGGAAAACCTGGACTTTACGTCCGTGGACTACTGGCCGGAGCTCTGCGAGATCATGGAGTGGTCCAAAACCCATGTCCACGCCACCCTCCACATCTGCTGGGGGGCCCAGGCGGCCCTGTTCTACCACTACGGCATCCCCAAGTACCCCCTGCCGGAGAAGCTTTTCGGGGTGTTCCAGCACGTGGTATTAAAGAAGTCCTCCCCCCTCTTCCGGGGGTTTGACGACCGGTTCTACGCCCCCCACTCCCGGCACACCGAGGTGCTGGAGGAGGATATCCGCAAGGTCCCCGGCCTGGAGGTCCTGGCGGTGTCCGACGAGGCGGGGGTCTTTGCGGTAAAGACCGAGGACAGCCGGCAGTTCTTCTTCCTGGGCCACCTGGAGTATGACCGGGATACCTTAAAACTGGAATACCTCCGGGACGTTGGCCGTGGCCTGCCCATCAAGCCCCCCCGGCACTACTTCCCCGACGACGACCCCCTGCGGACCCCGGTGGTGCGCTGGCGGTCGGCAGGGCAGCTCATCTACACCAACTGGCTCAATTATTATGTATATCAGACCACGCCCTATGATCTGACGGAGCTGGAGAAGGAGAACACCTGAATTTCCCATTGCCAAAACAGAGTTTTCTGCCAGAGGTCCGGTCATGCGGACCTCTGGTTTTTTGCGGGCAAAATGGATTTCTTAAAAATCTCTTAAACCTTTTCCGTGCGCCTTGACAATCCGTTCCCCGCCTTCTATACTTTCCCCAAACCACCAGTGAAAGGATGAAAGGATATGACAGAACAGATCAACGCCCCCCAGGCTCCCGCCAAGGCCGGGACCCCGCCCCTGCTGTGGGTCCTGCTGGCGGCTGTGCTCGTCGCAGCCCTGGTGAGCTGCGTCTTTGCCTACCGCACCAACCAGGACATGAAGGCCGTGCTGGCCGAGACCGGGGTCTCCGCCGGCGAGACACGAGAGGACGACGTGACCATCATGGACCAGTACGTCATCCGGTCCACCCTGCCCATCTCCGACGCCTACAAGTCCGGGGACGACAGCAAGCTCACCGACCGGGAGAAGGAGACCTTGGAGATGGCCGCCGCCGTCCTGGACGAGATCATCACCGAGGACATGACCGACTACGAAAAGGAGCTGGCGGTCTATGACTGGATGACCCATTCGCTCCAGTACGACACCGGGGTCCTTCAGGTCATCCCCAGGACCGAGGCCGACGCCGACAACCCCTACGGAACGCTGAAATACCACAACGCCGTCTGCGTGGGCTACGCCACCACCTTCCGGATGTTCATGCAGATGCTGGACATCGACTGCATGGTGGTCCACAACACCGACGCCTACCACTCCTGGGACCTGGTGAAGCTGGACGACGAGTGGTACCATGTGGACATCTACTCCGACCAGGACTCCGGCAACTACGCCAACTTCAACATGAACGACGAGGCCTGCGCCCAGGGACACGACTGGGACCGGGACTTCTTCCCCGCCGCCGAGGGCACGAAATACAACTACGCCATCCAGAACGCCCAGACCGTGGAGGACATCTACGCCGTGCCCGGCCTGGTGAAGGCGGCCCTGGATGAGGAGAGCGGCTCCCTCTTCCTGTCCTTCGACCCCATCGACGAGGCCCACGCCCAGCAGGTGGAGACCATGATGGACGGCATCCAGAGCTTCCTGTACGACGGCGGGACCTACGGGGATCTGTGGATGGAGTGGCGGTGGATACACGCCGCCGGAAACCAGTACGTTCTGGCGGTGTACATCAGCGGCTTCGAGGACGGGAACAGCGGCTATGACATCTCCGACGAGGACCAGGAGAAGATCGACGCCGCCATTGCCGATGCCTTTGGTTCCTCCCCCGACTGGGAGGACGTCGACTATGAAAGCGGCGACATGGGCGAAGGCGACGCCGTGGCCGAAGAGGCCGCAGGCTGAGAAAGGAGAACCCATGAAATCAAAGTGTTTGACCCTGCTCCTGGCCGGGCTTCTGGCCCTGTCTCTCTGTGCCTGCGGGGGCGGGCAGAGCGGCGAAGCGGCCCCCACAGCGGACATGGACGCCCTCCAGCAGGCCTTGCTGGCGGCGGACGCCTCCCTGCCGGAGATGCTGTCCGTCACCAGCAATGTGGATGACGCCAAGCGTCTGTTCACCTATCTGTCCGACTTCGACTATGACAAGGTGGACAGCTACCTGCTCTCCTATTCCTCCACCGGCACCGCCGACGAGATCGCGGTGATCGCCGTGAAGGACGCGGGAGACGTTACCGAGGCAAAAAACAGCCTGGAAAAGCATCGGCAGGACCGCCTGAAGCTCTTCCAGACCTATGGCCCCGAGCAGGCCGCCCGGGTGGAGAAGGGCGTCGTCACCACCCATGATCGGTACGCCATCCTCCTGATCTGCGACAACACGGACGACGCGCTTGCCGCGTTCACGAGCTACATCGAGGGAAGCGCAAATGAAGGATAAACAGGCGCGCCCTGTAAAAAAGGCGCTGATCTTTTTGGCCGCGCTCTGCGTTATTATCGTCGGACTGTTTCACCTGGGCGGAGACACCTCCCACGCAGCGATCGTTCCCAAGGAATCCTCCCTCTACACAGAAGCGGACATCAACGCCGCCATCCGCTCGGCCAAGCTCTATTTCAAGCTCCATTTCAGCGGCTGCACCCTCACGGAGATCGGCTACGCCGGGGACAGCTGTAACGGCGATGACCGTTTCATCGTTCTGACCTCCTCCTTCGACGTGGATTCCTCCGGCGGCGACGGCTCCCTCAACCCCGACAGCACCTATACCGGCTGGCAGTGGACCCTCAAGCGCCTGCCCGGCGGACTGTGGTACCATGTGGACCACGGGTATTGACCCACTACACACGAAACAAAACGCCTGCGGGACCGTTCCGGTTCCCGCAGGCGTTTGCGCTATGTCATTTGGTTTCCTCTCTCCGGCGCTTCGCCTTCTCCTTCTCATAATCCAGAATACTGTAGGCGAAGATGGGATAGACCCCGGGGAAGGCCGCCTCGGGCTCCAAGGCAAAGCGGAGAAAGTCGAAGAAGAACACGTAGGGAATGTCCGTCCGGCCCTGGAGCTTGAAGGTGCGGAAGCCCATGTTGTAGAGATTCACCGTCTCCGCCACGGAAAGGGTCTCGTTCCGCTCCTTCATCTCCCCCTGCTTCCGGTCCGGGGTGTAGGGGCACCGGTCCAGGAACCGGGACAGGTGGGCGTAATCCCCCGCCAGGACCTTGGGCATATCGTCGGTGGTGGACCGGAAATGCTCCGCCCGCTGAGGGCACCCAAAGCCGCACCGCTCGTTGATAAGCAGGGTGGCGTTCTCCTTGGGCACCCGGGAGAGCAGGTCCAGGTCGAAGTTGTCGTCGGGGTGGAGGACGTACTGGTCCCCCCGCTCCGACAGGGCCCGGTAGAAGTCAACCGTCCGCTCCTCCTTCTTTGCGAAGGTGGACAGGATCACCGACATGTGGATGGACACGTCGGGGTAGTGCTTCTCAATGTAGGCCTGGAGCATGGGGTCCACCACGATAACTCCGCCCTTGACGGCGTTGAGGACCTCCATGATCTCGTTGCACCGCTGGTCCTTCAGCCACGCCTCCGTCATGGAGGTGGCGGAGAAGGTCAGCAGCGGGATGATCCCCCGGTCCACCGCCCCCCGGAGCTCCTGCTCCACGATCTCGATGGTGGGCCCGTGGTCCTTGAACAGCACCCGCCCTCCGTTCCACAGGACCTGGGGGGAGCCGTACAGATACTTCACCGGGATGCGCCAGCCGCACTTGGCCTCCACCATGTCCAGGCACTGGTAGACCAGGTGGGAATACAGAAACAGTCCGGGGATGTGATAGGAGGCCTCGGGCATCAGAGCCGCCGCCGCCCCCTGGGGCAGAATAAACCGATCCATGTGCTTTCTCTCCTTATATAATATGCTATCCTCACGCGACCACGTCCACCGTGCCGCCAGGGCCCAGGCCCACCAGCTTCACCCCGGCCCGTTGTAACCGCCCAACGGTTTCCGCCAGGTCCGCCGTCAGCTCCTCCCCGGGGACCGCCAGGGGAATGCCGGGGGGATAGGCCCAGAGATACCCGCGGGCCACCCGGCCCACGGCTTTCTCCGCCGGGAGGAATTCCCCACGGGACCGCACCGCCTCCTCCAGCCCCAGGCGACGGGGCGGGAGACCCAGGGCGGGCGGGTCGGACACGGGGCCCGATGCGGGGCCGACAGCCTTGTCCAGGGCGTGGAGGGCCTCCGCCAGCCGCCGGGGCATCCCGTCGTCCGTCCCCAGGCCGGTCATGGCCACGGCGTAGGTGTCCATGGCCATTTCCAGCTCGATCTTGTAGTCGGTGCGCAGCCGGTCCATCAGCTCCACTCCGGTGCAGGCCGCCCCCCGGGTGGAAAGGACGATCCGGGCGGGGTCCAGGGCGAAGACGTTGGGATAGACCGCCCCGGCCTCGTCCCCGTGGCCCGGAAGCCGCAGATTCCGAAGCCCCCGGGCCAGTTGGTCAAACTCCCCCAGCCGCCGGGCCCAGGCGGCGAAGAGCGCCTCCTTCTTCTCCTCCAGCAGCCGGACGCAGCCGTCCATGGCCGCCATGAGCAGGTAAGACGGGCTGCTGGACTGGAAGATCCCCGCCTGCCGCCGGACCTCGGCCCGGTCCACCCGGTCCCCGCTGAGGTGGAGGACGGCGGTCTGGGTGAGGCTGGGGAGCATCTTGTGGAGGGAGGCCGCCACCAGGTCCGCCCCCTGGGCCACAGCCCCAAGGGGGAAGTCCCCGGTCAGCCCCAGATGGGCCCCGTGGGCCTCGTCCACCAGCACGGGCACCCCCCTGGCGTGGGCCGCGGCGCAGATGGCCGCCGTGTCGCTGAGGACCCCGTCGTAGGTGGGGCTGGGGTAGACGACCAGTGTAATGTCCGGGTGGTCCTCCAGGGCCTGTTCCACCTGGTCCGGCCGGATGGACCCCGCGATGCCGAAGCCCTCCACCGTGGGAGGGACCAGCCACACCGGGTCCAGGCCGCAGAGCTCGACGGCGTGGTACACCGCCTTGTGGCAGTGCCGGGCCACCAGGACCCTGTCTCCCCGCCGGGTGGCCCCCCGGACCGCCGCCAGCAGGGCCCCGGTGGACCCGTTGACCTGGTACAGGGTCTCCCCGCTGCCGAAGAGCCGGGCCGCCCGGGCCATGCTCTCCGCCAGGACCTCCGCCGGGGCGTGGAGGTCGTCGAAGCCGGGGAGCTCCGTGATGTCCAGCCCCGCCCCCAGGGTCCTCAGGTAAGGGGCCAGGCCCTCGTTCTCCTTGTGGCCGGGCATGTGGAGGGAGAGATACCCCCCGTCCCGGTGGTCCGCCAGGCGGTCCAGCAGCGGCTTGTCCTGCTTCATGGCCCGCGCCCCCTTTCTTTTTTCTATCATACCAGAAATCTGACCTTCTGGCAACGGTCTCCCGGCCATCTGGCCTGTGGCCTGGCATGAAGACAGGCCAGTTCTGGCATGGGAAAAAGTATCGTTTTGGTGATTTTGATAAGGCCAGAGCCGTGGTATCCTATCCTCAGCAGATATCACGGCTCCCAGGGGCCGATAAAGGAGAGATCGTCATGCTCGCAAAGACCGCAAAGCCCAAGACCGTCCAGTCCTCCTCCGCCAAGGTGCGGGACCTGTGCATCACCGCTGTGTGCATCGTGCTGGTATATGTCTTCACCGCCATGGTGAACATCACCTTCCCCGGCGCGGGGGACGGGGGCCTCATGCACATGGGCAACATCCCCCTCTTCATCGCCGCCATCCTCTTCGGCCGGAAGACCGGCGCCATCGCCGGGGGGGTGGGCATGGCCCTCTTTGACCTGCTCTCCCCCTTCGCCGTCTGGGCCCCCTTCACCCTGGTCATCGTGGGGGCCATGGGCTACGTGGTGGGCCTCATCGCCGAAAAGCACCGGTCCATGGGCTGGTATCTTCTGGCCGTGGTCCTGGCCCTGGCCATCAAGGTGGGGGGATACTACGTCGCCGAGGGCATCCTCTACGGCAACTGGATCTCTCCCGTCATCTCCATCCCCGGCAACGTCATCCAGGTGGCCGTCGGCGCGGCGGTGGCCCTGGCGGTGATCCGTCCCCTCCGGGCCGCCGCGGACAAGGCCCTGCATCGCGTATGAAGACCCGCCCTCTCCGGGCTGCATCCATCCCCCCCAAAACACCCCGCCGCCGCCGTCCAGGCGGCGGCTTTTTGCAGCAAGGGGGAGGCTCTCCCTGCAAATCTGCCCCTTCCGCCCGTTTTTTGTTGGATGGCGCAATTTTTATGGGGAGATTTTCAAATTTATTGTTGCATTTAGAAGGGGGTCGTGCTATACTTTTGCTTGCGAATGTGAGGCATAAGGTCTCTTTATGCCCGCACCAACGTGTTTTTCTGCCCCCCAACGGGGGAGAAAAAAATTTAATGCGAAGGAGCAGATTTGTCATGAATGCTTATATCGAAAGCGTCATCGAAACCGTCAAGAAGAAGCACGGCAGCGAGCCCGAGTTCGTGCAGACCGTCGAGGAAGTTCTGAGCTCTCTGGATCCCGTCATCAACGCTCATCCCGAGTATGAGCAGGTCGACCTGCTTGGCCGTATGGTCGAGCCCGAGAGAATGTTCACCTTCCGCGTTGTCTGGACCGATGACGCTGGCAAGACCCACACGAACATTGGCTATCGCTGCCAGTTCAACGGCGCTATCGGCCCCTACAAGGGCGGCCTGCGCTTCCAGCCCAACGTGTATCCCGGCATCATCAAGTTCCTGGGCTTCGAGCAGATCTTCAAGAACTCCCTGACCGGTCTGCCCATCGGCGGCGGCAAGGGCGGCGCTGACTTCGACCCCGTGGGCAAGTCCGACGCTGAGGTTATGCGTTTCTGCCAGAGCTTCATGACCGCTCTGTATCGTTACATCGGCCCCGACATCGACGTTCCCGCCGGTGACATGGGCGTTGGCGGCCGCGAGATCGGCTTCCTGTATGGCCAGTATCGCCGCCTGAAGGGCGTGTTCGAGAATGGCGTTCTGACCGGCAAGGGCCTGTCCTACGGCGGCTCCCTGGCCCGTCCCGAGGCCACCGGTTACGGCGCTGTGTATTACACCGTCGAGGTCCTGAAGCACGAGGGCGAGTCCATCGAGGGCAAGACCATCGCCGCTGCCGGCTTCGGCAACGTCACCTGGGGCATCTGCAAGAAGGCCATGCACCTGGGCGCCAAGGTCATCACTCTGTCCGGCCCCGACGGCTACATCCTCGACGAGGACGGCGTGTGCACCGAGGAGAAGGTCAACTACCTGCTGGAGATGCGCGCTTCCAACCGCAACAAGGTCAAGGACTATGCTGACAAGTTCGGCGTTCCCTTCTTCCCCGGCGAGAAGCCCTGGGGCGTCAAGGCTGACATCATCATGCCTTCCGCTATGCAGAACGACGTGAACCTGGAGCAGGCCAAGAAGATCGCTGTCTGCGGCGCCAAGTACTACATCGAGGTCGCTAACATGCCCACCACCAACGACGCCCTGAAGTTCCTGATGGAGCAGCCCGGCCTGATCGTTGCTCCTTCCAAGGCTGTTAACGCCGGTGGCGTTGGCGTGTCCGCCATGGAGATGAGCCAGAACTCCGAGCGTCTGTCCTGGACCGAGGAAGAGGTCGATGCTCAGCTGCAGAAGATGATGATCAACATCCACAAGGTCTCCGCTGAGGCCGCTGAGGAGTATGGTCTGGGCTACAACCTGGTCGCTGGCGGCAACATCGCCGGCTTCAAGAAGGTCGCCGAGGCTATGATGGAGCAGGGCATCTTCTAAGAAGGACCCCTACTACTTCTTCTGACACAACCTACAAAGGGACCCGGTCTTCGGACCGGGTCCTTTTTTGCGCCGGAGCAGATCCCCGCCTCCTTCCCCAGAGGGCGGGCCCGGGAGAACCGCGGGACGCACCCCCCGGTCCCCCGGACTGCGGGAGCGGGTTTGGACGACGCGGCGTTGGAACGGAAAACCAAACCCCTTCACGCCCCCTCCCTCCCGCGCGCGCGTGCGCGCTGAGAGCCGTCTTGTTTCTTCAGTCTAGTTTATTCAGTCTAGTTATTCTTTCTTAATCGGCTCCAGATTTTGTTGGGGGGCCCTCCCGATTTGAGGAGTACCACCCCTGCCAATTTGTATGGGAAGGGGTATCACGGCCAAAACACGGCCGGAGTTTTCCACAGGTTTCTTCTTCTCCCTGTGGACAACGCCCGAAGAGCTGGTTGGACGCCCAGGTATTCCCCGGGAAAACCGCTCAGGCGGTCTTTGTTTGATCTCATACGAAAACCTCCTTTCACCCTTGGTGGAACAGGGCCGAAAGTTGTACGCGGACGTACAACTTTGAGAAAATTTCTCGGCAGATTCTGACAAGAGAACCGTTTGCGGGTCCGCAGGACAGGACGGAAGGTCCCCGAGGGGGCGGATGTGGGGCAGGCCGATCTGCACCGGGGTGAACGGGCCGAGGTCCACCCCATACAAAAAACCTGCCCTCCCCGGACCGCGACGGCCTGGGGAAGGCAGGTTATGTACAGGATAGAGAATCATACTAGTCTCAATTAAAAAGCTTGAAAAGCTTTTTATAGCGCCGAAGGCGCGTTTGAGACTGCATGAGACGGTATGACGCGCTTGCGCGGCATG
>CACZKM010000056.1 GCA_902781745.1 Oscillospiraceae bacterium | reverse complement strand
TCTAATCCTGCAAGCCTTTGGCTTGCAGCCCACGGCAGAATCTGCCGTGGGCGATTAAAATGTTTTTTAAACATTTTAATCGATAATTAGTATTATTCCTCCGTCGCCGCTGCCGGGGCCTCCGCCGCCGGGGCGGGCGCCGGTTCCGGGGCAGGGGCCGGCGCAGGCGCAGGATCGGGGGCTGGGGCCGGGGCGGGCTCCGGCGCGGGCTCATGAGCCGGCTCCGGTGTGGGCTCGGGCTCCGAGACCGGGGTCACCGGCTCTGCCGGTTCTGTCTGCGTGGGCTGCGCCGCCGGGGCGCCGCTCCCCTCTTCCGGGCTGCTGCTGGTCCCTGTGCTTGTCTCCGCGCTGGTCTGTGGCTCAGAGGGCTTCGAGGGGTTGGCCGGCGGAGGCGCCGGGGGCTGGATGGCGCCCGAGGGCAGCTCCATCTCGTTGCCGGTGGGCTGCTCGGTGATGATGGGCAGGCCGGTGCTGTCAGGGAGGGTGGGCTCATTGTTCACGGTGGTGCCGTGAAGCACGTGCTGCTCCTCCTCCTTGATGGGGGTCAGGTAGGGATTCAGGTGTTCGTTGACCAGCTCCAGCAGCGCGGTGGGGTTGACGAACACATAGGACTGGTAATTCTGATAGGTGGGGCTCCAGATGGTGCCCGTAAAGTCCCCGGGCAGACCGTAGAAGTGGATGTTCTCCTTCTTGAGCCCCAGGGCCTGCTCCCCGAACCACAGCATCTCGCCGTAAGTCAGGTTGCTGGTGAGGTTCTTTTCCACGATGGAGGCGATCTGCCGAATCTTGGTGATATTCCCCAGGCGGACGGTCTGCTCCGCCATGGCCTTGAGGAAGCTGTGCTGGATCTCCACCCGGCCGATGTCGCCCACGGACAGGCTCTCGCCGCTGTTGTTTTTCCGCCAGCGCAGAAGCTTCACCGCGTTCTCCCCGTCCAGATGCTGCATCCCCTTCTCAAAGTGGATGTGCAGGTCCTGGGTGGGGTCGTCGTAGTGCATATTGTAGGGCACGTCAAAATCCACGCCGCCGATGGCGTCCACCAACTGGGCCACGGCGCTCAGCTCCACCACAAAGTAGTAGTCGGGCTGGTAGCCGATGAGGTTCTTGACCTGGGTCTGCAGGCCCTCGATGCCCTGGAAGTTGTAGACGGAATTGATCTTTTTGATTTCCCATGGCACGTCCACCAGGGTGTCCCGGTAGATGCTCAGCACGTCCAGGGCCCCGTTCTTGGCGTCGAAGCACCCCACCATGATGGTGTCGGTGTTGCCGCCGCCCTTGTCGTCCCGTCCCACCAGGAGGAAGGTGTAGACGTCCTCCCGCCGGCCGGTGTCCAGGGCGGCGGGCTCGTCGGTCTCCACCACCTCCGGTTCCTCGGGCGCGGGGATCTCCGGCCGGTGGACCAGGATGGCATGGGCCGCCAGAGCCGCCCCCACCAGGGCCAGGAGCATCAGCAGCAGAGTGATAAGGACTGTCCGCCCCCGCTTTCCCTTCCGGCCGGGGGGACTGACCTCCTCCTGAAAGGCCTCCTCGTAGTCGTCGGGCATGGCGTCCTGCTCCTGGTAGATCCGGGCGTAGACGCTTCGCTGGGTCTCCTGGTAGGCCCGCTCCTTCAGGGCGCGGCGGGATTTGGCCTCCTTTTCCTGCTGACGGGCTTCCTCTCTGGACCGGCGGCTCATTGCACCTTCCTCCGGAAGTCATCCAGGGCGTCCAGGGCGTTTTTATGGACGATGAGGCCCCGCTCGTGGAGCTCGTCAATGGTCATTTCCAGGCCCAGGATCATGGCCTTGTCCAGGTCCTCCCAGACCAGCTTGCGCATCTCCTCCACTCCGTCAAAGTCCCGGGTGGGTTCCATGTAGTCGGCCAGATAGAGGATCTTTTCAAAGGTGTTCATCCCCGGCTTGCCGGTGGTGTGACAATAGATGGCGTCAAAGACCGCGTCAGGCTCCCCGAAGACGTATTTGGCCAGGGCCGCCCCGGTCTTGGAGTGGAGAAATTTCACCGAGACCCGCTCCAGCTCGTCCAGCTCGATGCCGTACTTGTCGCAGCAGGCCACCTGCTCCTCCAGCTCCCAATACTTGGTGCAGTCGTGGAGAATGGCGGCCCGGCGGGCCATGTCGGGGTCCACCCCCCAGAACTTGGCCAGGGCCACGGCGGTCTCCTCGGTGCCCTTGATGTGGGGCAGGCGCTTGGCCTTGACCATGGACCAGGACACCGCCCGGAGGTGCTTGTCGCTCAGGTGCTTCAGGTCGGCCTTGGTGCCGAAGAGGCCCTCCCGGAGGATGTAGCCGTACACCGGGGGCCAGAGGTATTCCGCCGGGTCCACGTTGCCACCGGTCCACTCCGAGGCCAGCATCCGCCGCAGGTCCCGGGAGGCGATCTCCACGATCTTTGGAAGATGGACGATCTCCGTCCGGGCATGGAACCGCTGGGCAAGGTATTCGCACTGCTCCTGGAACATCTCCCCGGTGTCCTCATGGTTTCGGGCAAAGCCCGCCACCCCGGCGTACTGGAAGATGCGCTCCGGTTGGTACCAGTTCTGAATGGTCAAAAACATATCTGTCCCCATGAGGAGCCACAGCTCATCGTCGGGGAATTCCTCGTGGAGGGCCTCCACGGTGTCGGCGGTATAGCTCTTCCCCTCCCGTTTGAGCTCCAGGTCGGAGGCCTCCGCCCGGGGGCCCAGGCCGTCGGCCATGAGCCGGGCCATCTCCAGCCGCTGCTCCGGGGAGGCCGCGTTGCCCTCCAGCTCCTTGTGGGGGGGCTCCCGGTCCGGAATGATCAGCAGCCGGTCCAGGCCAAGCTGCTCCATGGCCGTCCGGGCCGCCTCCATATGCCCCAGGTGGGGGGGATCGAAGGTCCCGCCGTAGATCCCAATTTTCATATATGATACACCCGCTTTCCATACATAGGAGGGCTTCCGCCCTCTGATGAGTGCGCGGTCAAGATTTGGCCGTTCTCTTTCTGTCCTTCACTAAGACGATCTTATCCTTCTTTTCCTTGTTGTGGCTTTGGCGGTACAGGACGAATTTGGAGCCGATGACCTGGACCGCCTCGCTGCGGGTCTTCACCGACAGCTCCTGGCAGGCCTCCCTGGCCGTCAGCATGGCGTTCTCCAGCACCTTGCACTTGATGAGCTCCCGGGCCTCCAGGGCCTCGTCCGCCTGCTTCACCAGATTGTCGGTGATGCCTTCCTTTCCGATGTGTACGATGGGGTCCAGGCTGTTGGCCATGCCCCGAAGCTGGGCTCGCTGCTTACTGGTCAGTTCCATATCGTCTCTCCCATTCTTCCCGAAATGCCCGCAGGGCGTTGCCTCTGTGGGAAATGGCGTTTTTCTCCTCCGCCGAGAGCTGGGCCATGGTGCACCCCCGCTCCGGCAGGTAGAAGATCGGATCATAGCCAAAACCGCCGTCGCCGCTGGGGCCCTGGGCCACCACGCCGTGGACCTCGCCCCGGCTCATGACCTCCTCCCCGTTGGGGAGGACGCAGCAGATGACGCTGACGAACCGGCAGGCCCGGTCGGTCTTCCCCTCCATATTCTTCAGCAGGAGCTTCCACCGGTCGGTGTCGTCCAGGCCCTCGCCGCCGTACCGGGCGGAGTAGACCCCCGGCGCGCCGTCCAGGGCGTCTACCACCAGGCCGGAGTCGTCGGCGATGGCGGGCAGGCCGGTGGCCTCCATAATGGCAGCCGCCTTGATTCGGGCGTTCTCCTCGAAGGTGGTCCCGGTCTCCTCGGGCTCCAGGTCCACGCCCACGTCGGCCTGGGAGACCACCTCCACCCCGAGCTGGGACAGGATCTCCCGCATTTCCTTCATCTTCTTCTTGTTGTGGCTTGCCAGGACTGCTCTCATTGATACGCTCCTTCGATGGCGGCCTTCTGGATGGCCTGCAATTCCGTGATCCCCTTGGCGCACAGGTCCACCAGGGTCCGCTGCTCCTCGATGGTAAAGGCCCGGCCCTCGCCGGTGCCCTGGAGCTCCACCAGCTCCCCTTCTCCCGTCATGACGCAGTTGAGGTCCACCATGGCGGAGGAGTCCTCCTCATAGCAAAGGTCCAGCATGGGCTGATCCTCCACGATGCCGGCGGAGACCGCCGCCACGCAGGTCTTCAGGGGCATTTCCTTGATGGTCCCCTCCTGGACCAGCTTCCAGCAGGCAAAGGACAGGGCCACGAAGCCCCCGGTGACCGAGGCGGTGCGGGTGCCCCCGTCCCCCTGGAGGACGTCGCAGTCGATGGTGATGGTGCGCTCCCCCAGCTTTTTCATATCCACACAGGCCCGGAGAGCCCGGCCGATGAGCCGCTGGATCTCCGCGGACCGGGGGGAGAGCTTCAGCTTGGCGATGTCCCGCTTGCTCCGCTCCCGGTTGGCCCGGGGGAGCATGGAGTATTCCGCCGTCACCCAGCCCTCGCCATAGGGGACGTGGGGCGGGATGCGTTCCTCCACCGAGGCGGTACACAGCACATGGGTATTGCCGCAGCGGATCAGGCAGCTACCCTCCGCGAATTTGTTGATGTTGGGGATGATCTCCACAGGGCGGAGCTCATCCGGCTTTCTTCCGTCGATTCGAGACATAAAATGTCTCCCTTCTTTCCGTGTATTATACTATTCTTCAATAAAAACAATATATTGTTTCTATTGCCATGGGCTTTGCCCATGGCGGCCACACAAAATGTGTGGCCGGTGAAGCCGTGCAATACCTGACGCTGCAAACCAAAGGCTTGCAGCCCACGGCGGAACGCCGTGGCCGATAAAAATTAATAGTTTTATCGGGAATCCGTATTATACCAGCGCCTGGGCAAACTCCGCGGCGTCGAAGGGCTGGAGATCGTCGATCCCCTCGCCCAGACCTACGAACTTCACCGGGACGCCCAGTTCCTTGGCGATGGCCAGGACGATGCCGCCCTTGGCGGTGCCGTCCAGCTTGGTGAGGACGATGCCGGTGATGCCGGCGCTCTCGCCGAACTGCTTGGCCTGGATGAGGCCGTTCTGGCCGGTGGTGGCGTCCAGCACCAGCAGGACCTCTTTGCTGCTGTCGGGGCTCTCCCGGTCGATGACCCGGCTCATTTTGTTCAGCTCGTTCATCAGGTTCTGCTTGTTGTGGAGGCGGCCGGCGGTGTCCACCAGGACCACATCCGCCTTCCGGGCCCGGGCTGCGTTCATGGCGTCAAAGACCACGGCGGCGGGGTCGGAGCCCTCCTCATGGCGGACGATCTCCACCTGGGCCCGGTCCGCCCAGATGGAAAGCTGGTCGGCGGCGGCGGCCCGGAAGGTGTCTCCCGCGGCCAGCAGCACTCGGTTGCCCTCCTTTTTCAGAAGGCTGGCCAGCTTGCCGATGGTGGTGGTCTTGCCCACGCCGTTGACTCCGATCATCAGCAGCACGGCGGGCTTGCCCGCCAGATCCAGGGCGGCGTCCCCCACGTCCAACATCTCTACCAGGATCTCCCGCAGGCAGGCCTTGACCTCCTCGGGGTCCTTGAGCTTTTTCTCCTTTACCCGGCTCCGGAGCTCCTCCACCGCCTCCAGGGTGGTGTCCATGCCCATGTCGGCCAAGATGAGGTTTTCCTCCAGCTCGTCAAAGAAATCCTCGTCGATGGAGAAAAAGCCGGAGAATACGTTTAGCTTCTTGATCTTATCAAACAGTCCCATAGGGAACCTCCTGTCTTTTATTTCAGTTCCTTGCCCAGCAGCTCCTCGGCCTGGGCCATGTCCAGCTTCAGCACCCGGCTGACCCCCTGGCGCTCCATGGTCACGCCGTAGAGTACGTCGGCGGCCTCCATGGTGGCCCGGCGGTGGGTAATGAGAAGGAATTGGGTCTGCCCGGCTCCGGCCCGCAGGTACCGGACATACCGGGCGCCGTTGGCCTCGTCCAGGGCGGCCTCGATCTCGTCCACCACGCAGAAGGGGGTGGGGTGGACCTTCAGGATGGCGAAATACAGGGCGATGGCCACCAGGGCCCGCTCGCCGCCGGAGAGAAGGCTCAGGGTCCGCAGGGTCTTCCCCGGGGGCTGGACCTTGATCTCCACGCCGCAGTTGAGGGCGTCGCTCTCATCCTCCAGGGCCAGGGTCCCCTGTCCTCCGCCGAAGAGGTCGGCGAAGGTCTGGGCGAAGGCCGTCCGGATCTTGGCAAACTCCCGGAGGAAGATGTCCTCCATCTCGTCGGTGATGGTCTCGATGATCCCCTCCAGCTCCCGGCGGGCGGTCTCAATGTCGTTCCGCTGGTCGGAGAGGTAGGCGTGGCGCTCCTCCAGCCGCTGGAATTCCTCCACGGCGCCGATGTTCACCACGCCCAAGTCCTGGATAGCCTTGTTTAACTGGGCCGCCCGCCGGTTGGCCTTGGGGATGCTCTCCACCGGCTGGCGGATGGCCTGGGCCCCCTGGTGGGTCATGCCGTAGGTGTCCCACAGCCGGTCCAGCAGGCGGGATTCCTCCATCTGGGCCTGGAGCTTTTTCTGCTCCAGGGCCGCGGCCTCCCGCTGGAGGCCCATTTGGCGGTCGTTCTTCTCCCGAGCCTCCCGGTCGGTGCGGGCCCGCTCCCCCTCCAGGCGCAGCTTTTCCTGGCCGCAGAGGCGAAGCTCCTCCCGCCCCCGGGCCTGGCGGGTAGTCAGGTCCTCGGCCCGGGCATTTTGTCTCTCGATCTCCTTGCGGAGGCTTTCGTTTTCCTGTTCGTAGGCGGTCAACTGGCCCTCCTGCCGGGCCCGGTCCCGGTCCGCCGCGGTCTGCTGGCCGGTCAGGCTGTCCAGCAGGGGCGCAAAGGCCCGGATCTCCGCCTGAAGGGCGGCCAGCCGCTCCCGCTGCCGGGTAACGGCGGCGTCCCGCTCCCGCTGCTCAGTTTGAAGGGCCGGGTCCTCCGCCGGTCCGGCGGCCTGGAGGGCCTCCAGGGTCTCCGCCGCGCGAACGGTGGTCCGGCGGGCCTTTTCCCGGTCCAGCCGGGCGGTCTCCAGGCCCTCCCGGAGCTCGGTCAGCTTCTTGGCCAGGGTCTCCCCTTCCGCCGCCCGGGAGAGGACGCCCCCCTTTCGGTTCACCGAACCGCCGGTCATAGAGCCGCCGGGGCGCAGGATCTCCCCGTCCAGGGTGACAATGGGGAACCGGTAGCTCCGGCTCTTTGCCAGACGGATGGCGTTGTCCAGGGTGTCCACCACTACGGTCCGGCCCAGAAGGGACCGGGCCGCCGGGCGGCAGCGCTCGTCGCATTGGATCACATCGGCGGCCACGGACAAAAATCCGGGCTCCGACTCCACCCCGTTCTCTTTCAGGCCTGCGGGGCGCACCGCGGTCAAAGGCAGACAGGTCACCCGTCCGCCGTCCCGCCGCTTGAGCAGTTGGAGCACGTTCCGGCCTGCCTGCTCGTCCTCCACGATGAGGTTCTGCATGGCGGCCCCCAGGGCGGTCTCGATGGCCACGGTATACCGGGCAGGCACGTGGAATAGCTGCCCCACAGGGCCCAGGACCCCGGTGAGGGTCCCCCGCTTGACCTCGCCCATGGCGGTCTTCACGCCTTTATTGTATCCCTCATAGAGGGCGGTCATATCTTCCATCATCCGCAGGCGGGAGGACAGGGTCTGTTCCTCCACCCGGCGGGCCATCCAGACCTCCTCCGCCTCTTTTTCCCGGCGGCGGCTCTGCGCCAGCTCCTCCCGCCCCCGGCGGAGGGAATCCTCCCAGTCCTTGCGGGCCTGGGTGTATTGTCCCCGGACCTGGTCGGCCTTAGCCTGGGCCTCCTCCACCGCGGCGCGGCAGTCGGTCTCCTGGCGGCGGAGTTCTTCCAGTCGGTCCTTTTGCCGGGTCAGGTCGGCGGCCAGCTCCTCCCGGCGGGCGGCCTGGCGGTCCAGCTCCTCCCGGATGCGGACGGCGTTGTTCTCGTTGTTTTGGATGCGGGCCTCCAGAAGGGCGGCCTGCTGGCGGGCGTTTTGCAGGTCGGCGTCGATCTCCGCCTGCCTGGCCCGGAGCTCCTCGCCTTTGGCCTCAGTCTCCTGGGCAAGGAGAAGGAGTTCCTCCGCCCGGGCGTAGAGTTCGTCAGCCTCCCGGGTGCTGTCGTCCAACTGGGCCAGGGCGGCGGCATGGTCTCCCTGGAGCTTGGCCCCCTTGGCCCGCTGTTCCTCCAACTGGTCCATCCACAGGGAGATCTCCAGCACCCGCAGCTCTTCCTTCAGGGCCAGGTATTCCTTGGCGGTCTCCGCCTGGAGCCGCAGGGGCTCCCGCTGGAATTCCAGCTCCTCCAGCTTGTCGCCGATGCGGAGCAGGTTCTCCTTCGTCCGGTCCAGCTTCCGCTGGGTCTCTTCCTTCTGATGGCGGCAGTGGGAGATCCCCGCCGCCTCCTCAAAGATCTCCCGCCGCTGGGTGCTCTTGGCGGAGAGGATCTCGTCGATGCGGCCCTGGCCGATGAGGGCGTACCCCTCCTGGCCCAGGCCGGTGTCCATGAACAGCTCGTTGACGTCCCGCAGGCGGACCTGCTTGCCGTTGATCTGGTATTCGCTTTCACCCGAGCGGTAGTACCGCCGGGTCACAGTGATCTCCTCTCCGCCGTCGGGCAGGACGTCCCGGCAGCCGTCCAGGGTCAGGGAGACCTGGGCCACCCCCTGGCGGTTCCGGTCCCGGGCGCCGCCGAAGATGACGTCTTCCATCCGCCCGCCCCGGAGGGTCTTGGCGGACTGCTCCCCCAGGACCCAGCGGATGGCGTCGGACAGGTTGGACTTGCCGCTGCCGTTGGGGCCCACGATGGCGGTGAGCGGTCGGTCGAAGGTGAGGACAGTCTTGTCCGGAAACGACTTGAAGCCTTGAAGTTCCAGCGATTTCAGGTGCAAGACGGTCTCCTCCTTTTTACAGAATGATTCAAAATATTATAGCAGATCCCCGGGGGTTTTGCAACATATAATTCCGCGCCTTCTGCCCTTTGTCAGGGCGGAAAGGACGCCGGGTAAAACGGCCCGATACGCAGAAAAGGACCTCACATACTTGTGAAGTCCTCATCTCTCAGGTCCCTGAGCCTGCGCCGAACATGGCAATGAACAGCCCGAGGCCGCCCACCACCATGAGCAGCGCCGCCACGATGCCCAAAATATCCGTCCAATCCTTTCGCTGGTTGTAGTTCTTCACCGAGCGGAAGAGCTGGGCAACCCCCAGGCCGACAACCAGGGCCAGGACCACCCGGATGGTCATTGTCACGTTCCTCACTCCCCTGTGGCGTGATTTGTTTTCTTTCCATACCATAGCACAAAAGCGCCGGATTGTCGAGCCTTGGCAGAGAAAAACGCCGCCGGACGGACCGACGGCGTTTTGATACTAGTCTCAATTAAAAAGCTTGAAAAGCTTTTTATAGCGCCGAAGGCGCGTTTGAGACTGCATGAGACGGTATGACGCGCTTGCGCGGCATGAG
>CACZKM010000055.1 GCA_902781745.1 Oscillospiraceae bacterium | reverse complement strand
CTTGCCTCCCCTTGCCAAGGGTCGAACAGTCCGGGGGACTGTTCGATGCAATCCAGGCGCAGCCACCATAAACCATGGTGGCATTTGCGAAGCAAATGACGGAAGGGTGGGAACGTAGCAAGGAGCACTACCGCAACGATAAAGGGAACTTGCTGCGTCTCCACCCCCCAGTCAGCTTCGCTGACAGAAAAATCAATGTGCGCTATCGCGCATTGGATTTGACCGAAGTGTCCCCCGGACACTTTCCCCCCTTGGCAAGGGGGGCCGAGAGGTTGGTGCGGTCTTTTTAACGCCTACGCTTCTATCAGCACAGCTTCGCCCCGGCGGGGATGGAATCGTCCAGCATCAGGAGATTCAGCTTCTCCTCCCCGTTCTCGTGGTGGATGGCCGACAGCAGCATCCCGCAGGACTCCAGCCCCATCATCTTCCTCGGGGGCAGGTTCACGATGGCCACCAGGGTCTTGCCCACCAGGTCCTCAGGCTCATAGAACATCCGGATGCCGGAGAGGATCTGCCGGTCGGTGCCGGTGCCGTCGTCCAGGGTGAACCGCAGGAGCTTCTTGGACTTCTTCACGGCCTCGCATTCCTTCACCTTCACCACCCGGAAGTCGCTCTTGGCGAAGGTGTCGAAGTCCACCTCGTCCTCCCAGGGCTCCAGCTCGATGGGGGGCTTTTCCGGGGCCATGGCCGCCTGGCGCAGTTCCTCCAGCTCCTCCAGGGCCTTGTCCATGTCGATCCGGGGGAAGAGGTTCTCCCCCTTGGTGACCTGGCGGGTCTCCCCCCGGCTGCCCCAGATCCCGGCGGCCTTCCAGGTGCGGCAGTCCTCGCAGGCGCCGATCTGGTCAAAGAGCTTCTCGCAGGAGTCGGGGATGAAGGGGGTCAGCAGCACGCCGCAGATGCGGGTGGTCTCCAGGAGGTTGTACAGCACGTGGGCCAGCCGGGGGCCGTTGGCCTCCATGTCCTTGGCCAGCACCCAGGGGGTGGACTCGTCGATGTATTTGTTGGCCCGCTGGATGACCTTGAAGACCTCGTCCAGGGCCTTGTGGGGGGCGCAGGCCTCCATGTCGGCCTCGTACTTGTCCCGGAGGCCGGAGGCAAGAGAAATGAGGTCGGTGTCGAAGGGCTCCGGATTCTCCCACTGGGAGCAGCCCTCGGGGAGGGCCCCGCCGAAGTATTTCTGGACCATGGCGGTGGTCCGGCTGACCAGGTTGCCCAGGTCGTTGGCCAGGTCCACGTTGATGGTGTTGATGAGCAGCTCGTTGGAGAAGTTGCCGTCGGAGCCGAAGGGGAAGGTCCGCATGAGGAAGAACCGCAGGGCGTCCACCCCGAACTTCTCCGCCAGGACGTAGGGGTCCACCACGTTGCCCTTGGACTTGGACATCTTGCCGCCGTCCAGCAGCAGCCAGCCGTGGCCGAAGACGTGGTGGGGCAGGGGCAGGCCCACGCTCATGAGCATGGCGGGCCAGATGATGGAGTGGAACCGGACGATCTCCTTGCCCACGAAGTGGTAGTCCGCGGGCCAGTAGTGGTCGTAGTCGTCGTACTTGTCGTTGTACAGGCCCAGGGCGGTGGTGTAGTTGAACAGGGCGTCCACCCACACATAGACCACGTGGCCGGGGTCGAAGTCCACGGGAATGCCCCAGGAGAAGGAGGTCCGGGAGACGCACAGGTCCTCCAGGCCGGGCTTGATGAAGTTGTTCACCATCTCGTTGACCCGGGACCGGGGCTGGAGGAAGTCGGTGTTCTCCAGCAGGTCCCGGACCTTGTCGGCGTACTTGGACAGCCGGAAGAAGTAGGCCTCCTCCTCGGCGTCCTGGACCTGGCGGCCGCAGTCGGGGCACTTGCCGTCCACAAGCTGGCTGTCGGTCCAGAAGGACTCGCAGGGCTTGCAGTATTTGCCCACGTACTTGCCCTTGTAGATGTCCCCGTTGTCGTACATCTTCTTGAAGATCTTCTGGATGGCGGAGACATGGTAGTCGTCGGTGGTGCGGATGAACCGGTCGTTGGAGATGTTCATCAGCTTCCACAGGTCCAGGACCCCCTTGGGGCCGGTGACGATGTTGTCCACGAACTGCTGGGGGGTGACCCCGGCCTCCTTGGCCTTGTCCTCGATCTTCTGGCCGTGCTCGTCGGTGCCGGTGAGGAACATCACGTCGCAGCCGGTGAGGCGCTTGTACCGGGCCATGGCGTCGGTGGCCACGGTGCAGTAGGTGTGGCCGATGTGGAGCTTGTCCGAGGGGTAGTAGATGGGGGTGGTGATATAAAACTTTTTCTTTTCAACTCGTTCCATTCTGGTGGACCTCCAAGCAAAGTAATCTGATTCGTTTGAAACACGCGCGGGGGTTGCAGGGCTCCTTTTGCGTTGCGTTCGTACTTCTCGCAGCGTTCCCACCCTTCCGTCATTTGCTTCGCAAATGCCACCTCCCCTTGGCAAGGGGAGGCAAGGGGCTGTACCTTTCCTGCAAAGCCGCGAAATGCTTTAGCTTTCGCCGGGCATTTCCGGCTTCTCTCCCGTGGGGGTGCAGCCGGGGCAGGACGCGCAGTCCGCCGGGGCGCAGCCCTCGGGGAGCACGGCGGGGGGCGCGGGGCGGGCGGCGTTGTCCGCCAGGCACCCGGCCATGGACAGCAGCCACAGGATCAGGCCCACCCGGAGGCTTACCAGGTACAGGGCCTCCCCGTCGGCCAGGAGCATGATCCCCACGGCGGCGGCCGCCGAGGCGAAGAAGAGGGCGGCCCGGACCTTTCCCTTCCCGAAGGCGAAGGCGGCGATGAGGTAGCAGGCCACCATGGCCAGCAGGGCCGCCAGCAGGGGGAAGACGTAGTGGCTGACCACCGGGTCCTTGGCCCACTCCTGGTAGGAGAGCATGACCCACACGCAGCAGGTCAGGCCGGGGAGGGAGAACCAGCCGCTGCGGTACTCCCCCTTCTTCCGGGTGTTCAGGGCGGTGAAGTAGACCCCCACCCCGGCCAGCAGGGAGAGGACCCCCAGCAGCAGCCGGAGGATCCGGGCGGCCCGGGTGGTCTGGACCACAGCGGCCCCCAGCTCCAGGGAGGCGGGGCGGAAGACCTCCATCAGGTCCAGCAGCCCGGCGGCGAAGAGGAGGACCCCTCCGGCGGCGGCCACCACGAACCAGAAGGGGGTCCGGGAATAAAAGGCGCTGGAGAACTGCCTGTCAAAGGCCCGGTACTTCCCCAGGCTCAGCCCCAGCAGGACCACCAGCACCACCGCCGTGATCCCGTAAAGGGGGAGGGCGTAGGCGGGCTGGGCCACGGGCAGGCCAGAGGCGGGGTCGAAGTCGTGGGCCAGATGCAGCCGGCGGACCAGCAGACCGGCCACGCCGCCGATCATCGCCGCCGCCGGCAGAAGCCAGCTTTTCTTCATCACAAAGGACACTTCCTTTCAGGGGCGTTTCAGACCCGCTTCGCTGGGCTCTGAAACGAGGGGCTTGCACTGCACTCGCGCGCCCTGCGGGCACCAAAAATTATGGTGCTTCGCAAAGGATTTGATCAAACAGTCCCCCGGACTGTTTGACTCCTTCCGCGAGAAGTATTTTTTCCCGGTACACGCCCGGGAAAAAATGATTTGAATTGCTTCCGCTTTCTGCGGAAAGCGGAACTCTGCGAGGCTTTTAAGCCTGCATCACAGAGCGCGGAAGATACCCCAATATATCGTACCTTATATCATAACACACAATCCCGGAAAACGCACGGAAAAATTGCCGGATGAGGAATCATTTTTGCCGCTGGGTGCGGTAGAGGTCGGTGCGCCGGCCGGAGAGGATGGGGATCTGGCCCCGGTACTTGGCCAGGTCGTCCAGGTCCAGCTCCACCACCTGGACGTGCTCCTTCTCGTCCATGTGGAGGGGGAAGGCCCCCCAGGGGTCGGCCACCAGGGAGTTGCCGTAGGCCACATAGGAGGCCTTTTCGTTCCGGGCGGGGGAGCAGCCGGCCACGAAGCACTGCTGGTCGATGGCCCGCATCCGGAAGGTCAGGTCCCAGTGGGCGGGGCCGGTGGTCATGTTGAAGGCGGCGGGGACGCAGATGAGGGCCGCCCCCTCGTTGCCCATGATCCGGAAGAGCTCGGCAAAGCGAATGTCAAAGCAGATGGCCACCCCCACCTTGCCCCAGGGGGTGTCTACCAGGGTGATCTGATCCCCGGGGGCCAGGGTGTCGGACTCCTTGAACCGCTGCCCGCCGGGCACGTCGATGTCGAAGAGGTGGACCTTCCGGTGGCGGGCGACTTCGTTGCCTTTGGGGTCGAAGATATAGCTGGTGTTGTAGATCTTTCCCTCCGCCAGCTCGGGGACGGAGCCCCCCACCAGCCAGAGCCCGTTGTCCCGGGCGGCGGCGGACAGGGCCTGCCAGCTCTCCCCGCCGGCGGGCTCGGCGTACACCGGGAAGGCGGCGTTCTCATAGGGGCAGTTGAACATCTCGGGGAGCATGGCCAGCTCCGCCCCTCCGACGGCGGCCTTGGTCAGCAGCTCTCTGGCGTGTCGGAGGTTGGCCTCCTTGTCGGCGGTGACGTTCATTTGGCACAGGCCCAGCTTCAGTTTCATGGTGTGCGCTCCTTTCCGGCGGGTGGTTTTGTTTGACTGTACCATATTTTCCGGGCGGGCGCAAGGGAAACGCCGGACCTGTCTCCCGATAAAATAACAGGTTGTCAACCATTCCCCGCCATGGTATAATGCTAGGGCCTGTTTAAAAAAGGAAAATGCCCGCCGGTGGGCCTGTTTCCGCTGCAGTTCGCCGATTTTTCCCCAGGCCTGCCGGGCCTGCCGCAGAAGAAAGGACGGTCCCGATGAACAAGACGCTGCGCATCCTCCTCATCCTCGTCCTGGCCATAGTCTTCGTGATCTCCGGGGGGATGTTCGCCCGGAACACCCTCCGGGCCGCCAAGGAGGACAACGCCAACCAGGCCCTGGCCGACCAGGTCCACGCCATAGAGGCCCAGCAGGCCCCAGCGGAGACCGCCGGGGGACCCTCCGGCGACGCTGCCCCGGCGGAGACCTCCGGGGAGCCCGCTGGAGAGACGGACGGCGGCGTCCTCCCCCAGTTTGCGGCCCTCCACGACCAAAACCCCGACCTGGCGGGGTGGCTCACCATCCCGGGCACCCCGGTGGACTACCCGGTGATGTACACCCCCGACGACCGGGACTACTACCTCCGGCGGGCCTTCGACGGCAGCGACGCGGCCAGCGGCACCCTCTTCATCGCCACCCCCTGGACCGAGGGCCACACCCTGGTCTACGGCCACCACATGAAGAACGGTACCATGTTCGGCTCCCTGGCGGAGTATGCCGACCCCGCCTATTGGGAGAGCCACAAAACCATCTCCTTCAGCACCCTCTATGCGCAGCGGACCTATGAGGTCATGGCCTGCTTCTTCGCCCAGGCGGTGGTGGACGAGGACAACTTCCTCTACTGGGACTACGCCGACCTGTCCGACCCGGACCGGTTCACGGACTATGTCTCCCAGGTGGAGAAGGCCGCCCTCTACGACACCGGCCTCACCGCTTCTCCCGGCGACGAGCTCCTTACCCTGTCCACCTGCAGCTACCACGTCACCGACGGACGGTTCGTGGTGGTAGCCAAACAGGTGGGCTGACCCCCGCGCACCCCAGCGGGACCGGACCGGTCCCATATCATTGAGAGAAGGCAACAAGCAATGAACGACGTAAAAAAAGGCAACCCCATCGCGCTCCTCCCCATCGGCGTGTTCCTGGTCCTCTACCTGGGCCTGGGCATCCTCTTCGAGTATGTGCTGAAGATCCCCATGGGCTTCTACAGCATCCCCATCGTGGTCTGCTTCCTGGCCGCCCTGCTGGTGGCCTGCCTCCAGAACCGCAAGCTCTCCTTCGACGACAAGCTGATCCTCATGGGCGAAGGCGTGGGGGACAAAAACATCATCATCATGATCCTCATCTTCCTGGCGGCGGGCATCTTCGTGGGCACCGTGGGCCGGTCCAGCGCCGACAGCGTGGCCTGGTTCCTCCTGTCCATCTTCCCCGCCAAGCTGGCGGTGGGGGTCCTCTTTGTCATTAGCTGCTTCGTCTCCCTGGCCATGGGCACCAGCGTGGGGACCATCACCCTCATCACCCCCATCGCCCTGTCGGTGGCGGCGGCCTCGGGGTACTCCGTCCCCCTGTGCATCGCCACGGTCATGGGCGGGGCCATGTTCGGGGACAACCTCTCCTTCATCTCCGACACCACCATCGCCGCCTGCAACGGCCAGGGCTGCCAGATGCAGGACAAGTTCAAGGCAAACTTCGCCATCGCCCTGCCGGCGGCCATCGTCTCCCTGGTCCTCATCCTGGCCCTGTCCATCTCCCAGGCCCCCGGCCAGACCGAGGTCCATACATACAGCCTCATCCAGATCATCCCCTACCTTCTGGTCCTCATCGGGGGCATCCTGGGGGTGAACGTCTTCGTGGTCCTCCTCATCGGCATCGTCTCCGGCTCCGTCATCATGCTGGCCACCGGGGCCATCGCCCCCACGGAGCTGCTGGGCAACATGGGCGCCGGCGCGGCGGGGATGTTCGAGACCGCCATGGTGGCGATTTTAGTCTCCGCCATCTGCGCCCTCATCCGGGTCTACGGCGGCTTCGACGCCCTGCTCAACGGCATCCGCTCCGTCTTCAAGGGCCGGAAGGGGGGCCAGTTGGGCATGGGCCTGCTGGTGGGGGCCATGGACATCGCCACGGCCAACAACACCGTGGCCATCGTCATGGCCAACCCCATCGCCAAGGACATGGCCCGGGGCTACGGCATCTCCCCCCGGAAGACCGCCTCCATCCTGGACACCTTCTCCTGCATCTTCCAGGGCATCATTCCCTACGGCGCTCAGATGCTGGTGGCCCTGTCCGCCGCCGCCCAGCTTGGGTACACGGTGTCGGCCTTCCAGGTGATCCCCTACCTCTTCTACCCCTTCCTGCTGCTGGTCAGCTCCCTGGTGTTCATCTTCCTCCTCCCGGAGCGGAAGATCGACCGGGCCTGAGCCCGCCCCCTCCCCCGCGCAGTTTGAAAGGAGCCCCCCATGTCTGATTTTTTCCCGGGAAGGGAAGAGAAGAAGGTCGAATACATCGAGCTGATCTATGATTTGATCTTCGTCTACCTCATCGGCCGGAACAACTCCCTCCTCCATGCCATCCAGGACGGGTTCATCCGGCCGGAGGCCTTTCTCACCTACATCCTCTCCACCCTGGTCATCCTCCACGTGTGGTACTTCTCCATGCTGTTCATCAACCGGTACGGGGCCAACGACCTGGCGGAGCATCTGTGCATCTTCATCAATATGTACCTGCTCTACTACATGGGGGACGGCACCCAGGTCCAATGGGAGGCCTCCTACGTCCGGTACAACGCGGCCTGGTGCCTCATCCTGGTGAACCTGGCGGTGCAGTACTATCTCAAGTACCGGGCCGCCGCCCGGGAGGCCCCCTGGGAGTCGGCCCATATCAGGCACCAGATCGTCCTCATCCTCATCCAGGCGGCCATCGTGGCGGGGGGCATCCCCCTGTTCTTCCTGACGGGCTTCCCTGTCTCCCCCCTGGCCCTGGTCTTCGGCATCGTGGCCAGCGCCCTGACCCGGGACCTGTCCAACCTCATGGCGGTGGACTTCGCCCACCTCACCGAGCGGGTGATGCTCTTCGTGGTCTTCACCTTCGGGGAGATGATCATCGGCATCTCCGGGTACTTCCAGGGGGACTTCGGCTTCAACACGGTGTATTTTTCCCTCATGGCCTTCCTCATCGTGGTGGGGCTCTTCCTCAGCTATGAATACCTCTACGACCACATCATCGACCGGGAGGCCCCGGCCTCGGGCAACGGGTATATGATCCTCCACATCTTCCTCATCGCGGCCATGAACAACATCACCGCCGCCCTGGAGTTCATGCGGGAGCCCGCCGTCCGGGCGGTGCCCAAGACCGTCTTCCTGGTGGCCTCCTTCCTGATCTACTTCCTCTTCCTCTTCCTCCTGGAGCGCTACGCCCCCCTGCGGGTGAAGGGGAGCCGGAAGTTCTTCGGCGGGCTGGTGGGCCTGGGGGCCCTCTTCGCTCTGGCCATGGCCCTGTGCTACCGGAACAGCTACCTGAGCATCGGGCTGACGGTCCTCTTCATCTACGCCCTGTTCTATGTTCTGGTCCGCCGGGGCAAAAAAATAAAAGCCCACGCGTAACAAGGCGGTTCAGACCCGATTTCCACCCACTCGCGATTCTCCTGGAGGTTATCCATGAACGCAACCCTTCGGGGCCATCTGCTGGCCCTTCTGGCCGTGCTCATCTGGGGCATGACCTTTATCGCCTCCAAGGTCCTGGTGGGCCTGCTGGACCCCTACTGGTACATCGTCCTCCGCTTCGCCATCGCCTGGCTGGCCCTCTTCTGCCTGTCTCCCCGGCCCCTGGGGCTCCTGCCCCGGCGGCGGGAGCTCCGGCTGGCGGTGTGCGGGCTGGTGGGGGTGACGCTGTACTATATCTTCCAGAACGTGGCCCTGGTCTGGTCCACCGCCTCCAACACCGGGGTGATCTCCGCCTCCTCCCCCCTGTTCACCGCCCTGATCCTCTGGCTCTTCGGCCGGCGGGTGAAGCTCTCCTGGCTGTTTTTCCTGGGCTTTGCCCTGTGCATCGGCGGGGTGGCGGTGATCTCTTTCCACGGCGGCGAGGGGGCGGGCCTCCATCTTCTGGGGGACCTCTTCGCCCTGGCGGCGGCGGCGGCCTGGGGGACCTACTGCGTCATCATCCTGAAAAACGAGGGCTCCGGCCTGGATCAGATCCAGCTCACCCGGAAGATCTTCTTCTGGGGGGTGCTGCTGACCATCCCCCCGGCCCTGGTTCTGGGGGAGCCGGCGCCCCTGACCGCCTTCACCCAGGGGGGGCCGGCCTTCTGGGGGAACCTCCTGTATGTCTCCCTGTGCTCCTCCGCCCTGTGCTACCTGATCTGGGGCAGGGCCACGGAGCTGGTGGGGGCGGTGACCACCAGCGTGTACCTCTATCTGCTGCCGGTGGTGTCGGTGATCGGCGCGGCTCTGGTCCTGGACGAGCCGGTGGACGGGGTCGTCATCGGGGCCACGGCGGCGATTCTGGTGGGGCTGGTGTTCTCCCAGAAGGGGAACCGGCCGGTGACCGAGTTGGAATGAAAAAGATGGGGCTTTGCAGCGTGCAGAAGACCATAACGTAACCCCCTCCGTCATGTGCTCCCTCGGAAGTATCATCAGCACGCAACGTAACCCCCTCCGCCCCAGTGTGCGCACTGGGGCACCTCCCCCGGAGGGGGAGGCAAGGGGGTTGTACGGATATCGAAGGGTAGGCGCAGAGCCTTCTCGGCTCCCCCTCCGGGGGAGCTGGCAGCCGCGCAGCGGCTGACTGAGGGGGTTACTGTTAGGTTTGCTGTTCGTCGCAAAGCCCCGTATATTTTATTCTTCCTCCTCCTCCAGCAGCACCTGGAGGATGTTCAGATACAGCTTCTCCGGCTGAGCCCGGAAGCGCTCGGCCAGGCGGGCGCCCTGCTCCTCGGAGACCGTGAGGACGTCCAGGGTCATCAGGTTCCCCTTCTCGTCGTCCAGGATCATCCGCAGGGTGACGCTGCCGTCGGTCCGGGGCAGGAGCTCCGTGCGGACCTGGGCGTCCCGCCGGAGGACGGCGTTGATCCGGGAGAGCCCCCGGTCGCACCGCTGGCGGACGGAAAAGGGGAGGTTGTCCTCGCACACCGATCCGTTCCGCCGGCCCTTGTCGGTGATGGCGTAGCGGTCGTCGGAGAGGGTCAGGTGGCCGGTGTTCACCAGCTCGCTGAGGGCCTCGGCAAAGTCGAAGTAGGTCACGCCGTTGTCGCAGAAGGACAGCTCCGCCAGGGTGGTGAAGTCCACCGGCGCGGCCACCCGGGCCATGAGGTAGAGGATGAGGAATTTGATATCCAGCTTGTCGTGGATAAAGCCGGGCCGGCTCATAGGCGGGGCCTCCTTTCGGCAGAGTGTTCAGCAGACCTATTATACTATTTCTTGATAAAAACATTTCATATGTTTTTATTCCCATGGGCTATGCCCATGGCCGCCGCACGGATGTGCGGCGAAGAAAGCCGTTCAA
>CACZKM010000054.1 GCA_902781745.1 Oscillospiraceae bacterium | reverse complement strand
GCCAACTCATCGTTGAACGCGGACAGGCTCATTTGTTTATCCATAATTACATTATAACACATCTTTGGCTCTGCCGATATCTTTGTGCGGTATTGCCTTAGAACTTTCTAACGGATCGAGGGTGTGAGGATACTCTATCCCCTCAGATATTTTGCATTGTGATTTGAAAGATGTGTGCTATAATTGTTCTATAGAGTGAAGGGAGGGGTCCCAGCCTATACAGATATGAGCGAGGACCAGAGGGATTTCCTTGATCTCCTGCTTTCACTCAACATCGAAGCAAGATACCCATCCTATAAGTCAAGTCTGGCAGCATCGTTGAATCAGGAGCGGTGCAAGGCGATCCTGCTTGAAACAGAGGAGTTGATCAAATGGCTGGAAACGAAGCTATAAGGTTGGCTGAGGAATATGCACAGGCTGTCGTTAAGGAAATCAGCCCCGTAGCCGTGATCCTCTATGGCTCCCATGCCAAAGGAACCGCTCGGCCTGACAGTGACCTTGATATCGCTGTAGTAGTACAGGACTTCCGGGGAGACTGGCTGACAGCATCCTCCAAGCTTTGGAAGCTGCGTCGGGGCATCTCTGATGATATTGAACCCATCCTTCTTGACCAGGCTGACGATCCCAGCGGGTTCGTCGCTGAGGTCTATCGGACTGGACGTATCCTGTACAGTGCATAATCGTTGATGACCCTTAAAAAGAAAAAATAAAGAGGCCAGCAGTTCAGATTATTGGAACTGCGTGGCTTTTTTTGACATGGTATCGATCCCCTCCCGGTTCACGGATCGAAATGTTAGCTATGCCTAACCAATATGGCGCACGGACGCATTGCTTTCAAGGGGATCCGGCATCGCACCTCGCCTTGCTCTTTTTCCGGCCCTGTGCTATACTCGGTCGATAGAGTAGGTTATTCATGTGGCAATAAAAGATTGCCACATGAATAACCATTTGATTTGAGCCGCTTTGTTCGCTGCTTCGCAGCAACCACAAAGCATGGCACTTATTACTCCGGCAATACAAAGGTTGTTCAAACCTGTGGACATTAAATTGCCGGAGTAATAACCGCCGGAAAGGATTGCACACGGTAAGCATGATGTCGGATCGATTCTCTCAACCTGACCGCCTGCGGGCGGCGCTGTTCCTCTTCCTGGCCGTCGTTTGTACGGTGGGGCTTGTGGTCGCGTTTTCTCTGGCAGAGGATCCGCCTTCTGCGCCTGCCGCTCCCGCCGCCGTCCCTCTCTCCGCCCGCATTTCCAACTACGACGAGGTCATCGCTGCCATCCGTCACGGCCTGCGGTACCACGCCGGAGACATCACCGTGACCTTCTCCTATGGGGAAGACATCCAAAAGGAACTCACCGCCGTGGTGGGGGACTGGGTGGAGGAGGCCCTGGAGGAGACGGAGGACCCCACCGAGGGGGACTACATCCGCTACCAATATGGCGGCTATGAGGTCCGCTGCGCCTGCAATCATCCGAAAGGCGGGAGGTATCAGTATACCGTTACCATCATCCCCCGCCACTACACCTTCTGGGAACAGGAGGAGAAGCTGGCTGCCGCCCTGGAGGACATCGAGGCGGGCTTTGGCTTCACCTCGGCAACCACGGACTATGAGAAGATCCGGACCATCTATGACTGGGTCTGCTCCAACGTCAAGTACGACCAGGTCCATAAAAACAACAACTACGCCCACCTCCGTTCCACCTGCTATTCCGCCGTTGTATGGAGGACTGCCGCCTGCCAGGGCTACAGCGTTACCCTGTACCGTATGCTTCGGGATGTGGGGATCAATTGCAGGATCATCACCGGGATGGCCCAAAGGGTTGACAGTTCCCGGGAGTTCCACGCCTGGAATATTGTTGAATTGGAAGGAAAATGGTACAACCTGGACGCCACCTGGGATGCGGGCCGGGAGGATTGGCGGTTTTTCCTTCGGGGCAGGACCGGTTTCACCGGCCACACCCCCGGAAAACCCTTTTATGACAAGGATTTTGTTTCCCGGTACACAATATCGGAGGCGGACTGGTCCTGTCCGGAAAATTTGTCGGATCCAGAGGTTGGTTTTGGCTAACTTTTCCTTGACAAGCCAAGATAAAGCGCATATAATCACCCATGCAAACTGGATGTTGCATTTATTTTTTGTTGAATAGTTAGCGATATCTAATGAAAGTTACCCAGAGGTACTTTTTGAAAACGGCCGCCGTTCCCGCCTCCTGTCGTGGGGGCGGGTCCATCCGACGCTTTCTTTTTTGCACAAAAGTTAGACCGCGCTAACAAATAATCTGCTGAAAAAGGAACGATTAGAAAAGAGGGAAAGAAAAGTATGACGAGAACACAGCGTTTGGGAAGGCTGTACGGCCCCCTGCGGATCCTGCTGGTGGTCCTGGCGGTGCTTACCATCACCTCCAGCGTAGCCTTCGCGGAGGGGGAGGACGAGTATTACCTCACCTGGGAGGAGTACATCACCGCCAATGAGATCGAGAGCTGGAACTGGAACGACGCGGCGGACGCCATAGAGATCATCGCCAACCACGCCATCGAGCTCTATGAGGCCGGGGACCAGGAGACCGCCTACGAGTACGCCAAGGCCACCTACTGGGGCTACTACGAGACCACGGGCTTTGAGCGCAACACCATGACTTACATCTCCGGGGCCCGGGTGAGCGCCGTGGAGCTGCAGTTCACTAACTTCCGCAAGTCTATCAAGAAGGACCTGGGCGCGGAGACCGTCCGGGCGGAAGGGGAGGGCCTGATCCGGAGCCTCCACGAGGACGCGCTGATCCTCAGCCCTGAGGGCTCCTCCATCGACGTCAGCGCCGGGGCTTCCTCCGGCGGTGCGGTGGCCACCTTCATCGGCTCCCTGGCCATCATCGTCCGGGAGGGCCTGGAGGCCATCCTGATCGTGGGCGCCATCATCGCCTACCTGGTAAAGTCCGGGAACAAGAAGGGCGTTGTGCCGGTCTATGTGGGCTCGGTCTTCGCCATCATCTGCTCCTTCGTCATGGCGGCCCTGCTGAACTATCTGAAAGCCATTAACCCTGAGACCACCATGAGCCAGGAGGTCATCGAGGGCGTGGCGGCCCTGCTTGCCGTTGCCGTCCTGTTCTACGTGTCCAACTGGATGGTGTCCAAGTCCGAGTCCGCCGCTTGGACCTCCTACATCAAGGGCAAGGCCGAGGGCGGCGTCACCAGAGGGAGTATGTTCACCCTGGGCTTTACAGCTTGGCTGGCGGTGTTCCGGGAGGGCGCCGAGGTCATCCTGTTCTACCAGCCCATGCTGAACGAGGAGCACAAAAACATGGTCTGGCTGGGCTTCGGCGTCGGCTGCGTCATCCTGGTCATCGTCTTCATCGCCATGCGGGTCTTCTCCGTGCGCCTGCCTCTCAAGCCCTTCTTCATGGTGATGAGTATCCTGATGGCCGTCATGTGTGTCTGTTTCCTGGGCGCCGGCATCAAGGAGCTCATGGAAGGCGGCGTCTTCGACGGTATGCCCTTCATGTTCGCGGCCCCCGGCCCCATCGCGGCTATCCCCTATAACGACGTGCTGGACGTCTTCGGCATCTATCCCCTGGCCGGGACCATCATCCCCCAGATCATCCTGGCGGTCATCCTGGTCATCACCTTCCTCGTCGCCACCCGGCGCAATGCCAAGATCCGCGCCCAGGCGGAGGCGGAAAAGGCTGCCGGCGGGGAGGCCTGAGTATCGGAATCGCTCTCCTCGCTCATGGAGCCGGGAAGGAGATTCACATAGACCTTAAATAATTCATAAGGAGGAAACACAATGAAAACGTACAAGAAAATTCTTGCTCTGCTCATGGCCGTGGCCGCTGTCGGCATGATGGCCGCCTGCGGCAGCACTGCCGAGGAGCCCGCCGAGACCGAGGACGCCGAGGTCGTTGAGGCCACCACCGAGGAGGCCGCCGCCCCCGCCGACGCCGCCGGCTTCACCGAGTATCCCATCTTTGAGGACGAGGAGGTCGCCTTCATGAACGTCTCCGCCGTCTACTTCCAGGCTGTTCCCATGTCCAACGGCAACGAGAACATCGAGGACTTCGACATCCATCTGGAGTGCGACGTCTCTGCCCTGGAGAACGATTTGGGCTACGGCGTGGGCGACTGGATCCCCTATCTGACCGTTGACTATCAGGTCATTCATGACAACGGGGCCGGCGACGTGGCTGCCGAGGGTACCTTCATGGTCATGAGCGCTTCCGACGGACCCCACTATGGCGCCAATATCGCTCTGCCCGATGCCGACACCTACAAGGTCATCTTCACCTTCCACAACCCCGAGGAGAACGGCTATCTGATCCACACCGACGCCGAGACCGGCCCGGGCGGCCTGTTCGACGAGTACTTCGCCGACGGCAACCTGACTGTCGAATACGAGGGCTGGGATTACACTCCCATGGAGTTCTGATTACCGATCAACTCTGACCTGACAGTCTTTTCTCCATACGTTTCAATGCCTGTGCGCTCTGGTCCGGCACCGAAAAACGGTGCCGGACCGGCGGCGCTGCGGCGCTAAGATTTGAACATTCTTACGGTTAAAATCATGCCCCATGACCCGTTTTTGCTTCCTGTGATGTAAAAACGGGGCATCATTATGAGTTGTGATATGAGGTGTGATTCTATCCGTAAGAATGGATGTTGAGGTGGTAACATGCTGAAATATCTGGTCTCCGTGACCAAGGACCTGCTGATGCCCGGCATCCTTCTGGGACTGCTGTACGCTTACATCTATCAGCTGTACGGCCCGAAAGGACGAAAGATTCTGACCATCGGGACGATCGCGGGCTTTGCGGCCTCCATCGTGATGTCCGTCGTGAAGAACCGGACCCGGCTGGTGGACCTGGGAATGTGGAATGTCCGGACCTTTACGGTCTCCCTCGCTGCACTGGTCCTGTTTTTCGTGTTCCGGGCCCTGGCGAAGAAAGGAAAGGGCGGCAGCGCCGTGCCGGTGCTGGCGGCGATCCTGGCGTTTACCTTGATTTTCTATGCCATGCCGGACATCTACGCCCTGCCCTTTGACTTCAACCTGGGCGGAGCGTCCCTGTACTCCACGGCCTTCTTCTTCCGGCTCATCGGTTTCCTGCTGGGCATCGTGGTCTCCTTCCTGGCCTGCCTGGCGGTGGACCACGCCGGAAAGCGGCTGAGCCCCGGCCTGCTGGGGGGAATGCTCAGCCTTGCCCTCATCGTTAACGGGGTCCAGCAGCTGATGAAGGTGATCCAGGTCCTGCTGGCGAAGCGGATCATCCCCTCTAATCACACGCTGTTCACTCTGGCGAAGCACTCCGCCAACTATAGCGATATCTTCATCTACATTACCCTTGCCGTCGCGGCGGTCATCGCCATCGTGCTGCTGGTGCGGAGCCTCCATGTGAATGAGCCTTATGATAACCCCGCCCAGCACCGGAAGATCAAGGCCGCCTGGCGGAACACGAGGCGCTGGTGCGCCCTGCTGCTGGCCTGCTGCGTGGTGGGGGTCCTGTGCCTGACCCTGTTCACCTCTCTGTCCGAGAAGAAGGTGGAGCTGTCTCCTCCGGAGGAGTGCGAGCAGCGGGGGGATGACCTGTACATCTCCTTCGACCAAGTGGCGGACGGCCACCTCCATCGGTTCGTCTACACAACAGATGACGGGGTAGACGTGCGTTTCATTATCATCAAGAAGCCAAACGGTGTGGCCTACGGCGTGGGCCTGGACGCCTGCGACATCTGCGGCGAGACGGGCTACTATGAGCGCAACGGCCAGGTGGTTTGCAGCCTGTGCGACGTGGTGATGAATGTCAACACCATCGGTTTCAAAGGGGGGTGCAACCCCATCGTCATCGACTACAGCGTAGAGAACGGCTACATCATCGTTCCCACCGCTACCCTGGTGGAGCACCAGGATGAATTTACGAGATAAGGGGGCGAAACCATGTTTTTCAGAATGATCCGGGGCGCGTTCGTCCGGCAGAAGGGGAAAATGCTGATGATCGCCCTGACCATCGCTCTGGGGGCGTCTCTGGCCACCGCCATGCTCAACGTCATGCTGGATGTGGGCGACAAGATCAACCAGGAGCTGAAGACCTACGGGGCCAACATTACCGTGGTGCCCAAGTCCTCCTCGGTCCTCAACAACCTCTATGAGGTGGAGGGCGGCGAGGAGGCCCAGGAGGCTTTCCTGAGGGAGGACGAACTGGGCAAGATCAAGACCATTTTCTGGGCGTTTAATATCGTAGACTTCGCCCCCTTTATCGACACGACTGCCGACCTGGACAGCGGCGAAGAGGTCAGGCTGGTGGGCACCTGGTTCAACCACCACCTGGACCTGCCCACCGGCGAAATGCTGGATACCGGTGTGGCCAACCTGCGGACCTGGTGGGACATCTCCGACGGCGTCTGGCTGGACGAGCAGGCGGAGAGCGATCCCAACGCCGCCATGATCGGCGCGATGGTGGCCCGGCGGGAGGGCGTGGGCGCGGGGGACACCCTCCATGTCAAAACCCGGTACGGAGAGGCCGATCTGAAGGTGGTGGGCGTTTTCGACGCCGGCAGCGATGAGGATGAGGAGATCTACGCGCCCATGGACCTGGTCCAGGCGCTGTCCGACACCGATGGGTATCTGACCAGCATTGAGGTCAGCGCCCTGACCACCCCGGATAATGAGCTGGCCATCAAGGCCGCCAAGGATCCCAGCGCTCTGTCCGTCAGCCAGTATGAGACCTGGTACTGCACCGCTTACGTCAGCTCCATCTGCTACCAGATCCAGGAGGTCATCACCGACTCTGTGGCCTCCCCCGTCCGGCAGGTGGCGGATTCCGAGGGCGCCATCCTGGAAAAGACAGAGTTTCTCATGGTCCTCATCACCATCCTGAGCCTGGTGGGCTCCGGCCTGGGCATCTGCAACCTGGTCACTGCCAGCGTTATGGAGAGGAGCAACGAGATCGGCCTGCTGAAGGCCATCGGGGCCAAGGACAGCGCCATCTCCGGCATCGTTCTGACGGAGATCGTACTCACGGGCATTGTGGGAGCGGTGATCGGGTACTTTGTTGGCTTTGGTTTTGCCCAGATCATCGGCCACACGGTCTTTGGCTCGTCCATTGAAATGAAGGCCATGGTCATCCCCATCGTCGCCATGCTCACCGTCGCCGTTACCCTGGCAGGCAGTATCCCGGCCATTCGGATGCTGCTGCGGCTGCGGCCGGCAGAGGTCCTCCACGGCAGGTAAGGCGGAAAGGGGAGAAATGAACCATGACGAAACAAAAAATGTTCCTTCGGATGATCACCGCCTCGCTGGTCCGCCGCCGCTCCCGGATGCTGGTGGCCCTTCTGGCCATTGCGGTAGGCGCAACCATCCTTTCAGGGCTTGTGACCATCTACTATGATGTACCGCGTCAGATGGGCGCGGAATTCAGAAACTATGGCGCGAATATGATCCTTGTGCCCTCCGGCAATGACGCAGCCTTCAACATGGACGCTGTGGAGGAAACTCTGGGGTACATCAAGCCTGACCAGCTGGTGGGCGTTGCGCCCTATCGCTACGAGACCGTCCGCATCCATGAGCAGCCCATCGTGGCTGCCGGGACGGACATGGAGGGGGCCAAGGCCACCAGCCCCTACTGGCACATCAACGGAGCGTGGCCCGATGCCGCGGGAGATATCCTCCTGGGCCAGAAGGTGGCCGACCAACTGGGCCTCAAGCCGGGGGATACCCTGACGGTGTCCTATGCCGCCGAGGAAGCCGAACCGGCTGCCGAACCGAAGACTGACGCACAGGCCGGGGAAACGAACCGGTTGGACGCCGCCTCCCAGGCTGAGGGTCAGGAGGAGAGCGGCGCGGACGAGGCGCAGACCACCGGGGAGGACTACGTCCCCGACGCCTCTTTGGACATGATGGTCACCGGCATCCTGGAGACCGGCGGGTCCGAGGAGGAGTACGTCTACCTCTCCATGGAAGACCTGAACGGCCTCACCGGGGGGAGCGACAAGCTGGACGTGGTGGAGCTGAGCGTCTCTGCCGATCAAAGCGAACTGAAGCAGTATGGCAGCGACATCGAGAACAACGTGGACGACGTGACGCCCCGTCTTGTCAAGCGGGTGACAGAATCTGAGAGCACGGTGCTGACCAAACTCCAGGCCCTGGTCTTCCTGGTGACCGCCGTAGTGCTGGTGCTGACCATGATCTGTGTGGCCACCACCATGACCGCCGCCGTTACGGAACGCCGGAAGGAGATCGGACTCCGGAAGGCCCTGGGGGCGTCCAACCGGAGCATCATCGGTGAGTTCATGGGTGAGGGATTGCTGCTGGGAGGCGTCGGCGGTCTCATCGGGGCCGGTCTGGGCTTTGCCTTTGCCCAGGCAGTGAGCATGAAGGTTTTCAACAGCTCCATCACCTTCCAGCCCCTGCTGCTGCCTGTTACGATCGTCGTTTCCGTGCTGGTGGCCGGCTGCGCCTGCCTGCTGCCGGTGAAGAGCGCCACCGAAGTGGACCCGGCTGTGGTCCTCAAGGGCGAATGAGGAGGAGAAATACGCTATGAGTCTGTTAGAACTGAAAAGCATATCCAAGATCTACGGCGACCTGCACGCCCTGGACAACGTGAGCCTGAAGGTGGAGAAGGGCGAGTGGGTGGCCATCATGGGCCCCTCGGGCTCCGGCAAGAGCACCATGATGAACATCATCGGCTGCATGGACAAGCCCACCAGCGGCCAGGTGCTCCTGGACGGGGTGGACATCTCCAAGGAGAGCGACAGGAACCTCACCGCCATCCGCCGGGACAAGATCGGCCTGATCTTCCAGCAGTTCCACCTGGTCAATTACCTTACCGCCCTGGAGAACGTGATGGTGGCCCAGTATTACCACAGCGTCCCCGACGAGGCCGAGGCCATGGAGGCCCTGCGGCGGGTGGGTCTGGCCGACCGGGCCAAGCATCTGCCCAGCCAGCTCTCCGGCGGCGAGCAGCAGAGAGTGTGCATCGCCCGGGCGCTGATCAACTATCCGGAGCTCATCCTGGCTGACGAGCCCACAGGCAACCTGGATGAGGCCAACGAGAACATCGTCCTGGAAATCTTCCGTCAACTCCACGCCGAGGGCACCACCCTAGTGGTGGTCACCCACGACCCGGAAGTAGGCGAGGTGGCCCAGCGGACGGTGGTGCTGGAATACGGCAAGATCACCCGGGAGATCCACAACGAATCCTTTGAAGCAAAAACCGCCCCTGCGCTTGCAGAGGCGCGGAACTGAATGGAGAGGTGTCATCATGAAAGGAAAGTCTATTGCGCTATTCTGCGTCTTGTCCCTGGCCCTGCTGGCTCTGTCCGGCTGCGGCGGCGCTGCCAGCTACGCCGACGGCACCTATGAGGGTAAGAGCGAAATGTACGAGGACAACGAGGGCGGAGACGGCGACGGCTACGGCGAGGTCTCCCTGACCATCTCCGGCGGCGTCATCACCGACTGCTCCTTCTCCACCTTCCAGCTCAATGGCGACCCCAAGGACGCCGAGTATGGCAAGGAGGGCGGCGTCATCGCCAACCAGGACTACTACAACAAGGCCCAGCGGGCGGTCCAGGCCTGCGACCAGTATGCACAGGAATTGGTAGAGGCCGGTGAACTGAAGGGTGTGGACGCCATTTCCGGCGCCACCATCAACTACAATCAGTTCCAGGACGCCGTGAAGGACGCCCTGCGCCAGGCAGCAGAGGGCTGATCGACAGCATAGAAAGAGGGCGGGGGCTATGAAGCTCGTCAAACATGCTGCCATCATCCTGGCGGCGCGCTTTGTGACCCTCGGGATCCCCATGCTGTACTACCTTGACGCGGGGACTCTGTTTCCCGGACGGGCAGACGCGGTTACCGGAGCCTTCCTGGCGCAGCCCGACCAGCCTTCCGGCCAGTTTGAGGTTCTGCTGAACCGGGAAAAGCACGGGAGCACCGCGGCGGCTTGGATGGACTTTTCTCTGACCGTCCGGTGGACGTCATCATGGAGGACCTGTCCTGTATGACCGTTGGTGAGGCGTTTTCATACTAGTCTCAATTAAAAAGCTTGAAAAGCAGTTCGACCAGCGAAATCAAAGATTTCGGGTCTCACTTGATATAGCGCCGAAGGCGCGTTTGAGACTGCATGAGACGGTATGACGCGCTTGCGCGGCATCAGCGTGCGCAGCACGCGGATTCCCAAATTAAAGTTTTTAATTTGGGAATAGTATCAGCTCTGGGTCGTGAGAGGATCTTCGGGAAAGGACTCTGCAGAACGATTGGAACGAGGTGACCCTGTATGGAAACAAAAAAACGCAGAGCAGGTGGATGCGATCTCCTGCTCCTTGTATTGAGCGTGGTTGAACTGGTGGGTATCCGCACTGTGTTTCGGCCCTGCGGCCCCAAGGAGGACGGAAGCTGGATGAACTGTCACTGGGCAGGTCAGGCGGTCACCGGCATCGCGGTGTGCCTGGTGATTTTATCCATTGCCCATCTGCTGACCGGAAACAGAGGGATGAAACTGGGGCTGGATGTGGGCGTCATGGTCCTGACGGTCTTCTCTGTCCTGATTCCCGGCAGGCTCATCGGGCTGTGTATGATGCCCGATATGCGATGCCATCAGCTCATGACTCCCGGTGTGACAGTGTGCTCCGTCCTGGTCCTTGCAGCAGCAGTGGCTGACGCCGCCCTCATCGGCAGAAAGGGAAAGCGACATGAAGTTTGAGCGCCAGTTGGCCCGGCGGAACCTGAGTCGGAGGCCTGTGCGGACCGCTGCCCTGATCCTCCTTGCGGCATTCCTGTCCTTCTCGGTCTTCGCCGGGTCCATGATCGTTCTGAGCCTGCAAAACGGTCTGGAGAGCTATGAGTCCCGCCTGGGAGCGGATATTGTGGTGGTGCCCTATGAGGCCCGGTCTCACGGCACCTTGGAATCCATCCTGCTCCAGGGTATCCCCGGCTATTTTTATATGGACGAGACTTACTTAGACAAAGTTCGGGCAATCAGCGGCGTAGAATCGGCCAGCCCCCAGTTCTATCTGGCCTCCGCCAGCGCCGGGTGCTGCTCAGTGGCAGTGCAGATCATCGGCTTTGATCCGGACACCGACTTTTCGATCCAGCCCTGGATCCGGGAGAGCTACAGCCGGGACCTGGGAGACGGCGACGTGATCGTGGGCAGCGGCATCACCGTGCCGAAAAACAGGACCCTCCGGTTCTACAACCAGGACTGCCGGGTGGTGGCCAGCCTGGACCAGACCGGCACCGGCCTGGATACGGCGGTCTACGCCAACATGAACACCATTCAGGCTCTGATGGCAGGCTCTCAGACCGAGGGCTTTGACTACTTTGGCGGGGCTGATCCACAACGGACCATATCCTCTATTATGGTAAAGGTGAAGGACGGCTGCTCTATTGAGTCGGTAGCCAACGACATCAATATCCATGTCCGCCATGTGGAGGCCACCCAGGCCAAGACCATGGTCTCAAGCATTGCCGGGGGCCTGACCAACGTCTCCCGTATCATCGGCGGCCTCACTGCCATGATCTGGGCCCTGGCCATCGTGATCCTTATCCTGGCCTTCGTCATGATCTCCCATGAACGCACCAGGGAGTTTGCCATCCTCCGGGTCATGGGGGCTTCCCAGCGGATGCTCTCGGGACTCCTGCGGTGGGAGGCGGCATTCATCAGTCTGGTGGGCGCTGTTCTGGGGGTTGCGGTGGGAGCTCTGGTCGTTTTTCCTTTCAGCAGCCTCATCCGCGGAAAGCTGGACCTGCCCTACCTGATGCCCGGCTCAGGCGTTGTCCTTGGGCTGCTGGTGGGCTCCGTGGTCCTCGCTGTGGCCGCCGGATCCCTGACCTCCGCCATCTCTGCCTACCGTATCAGCCGGATCGACACCGGCCTCATTTTGAGGGAGGGAGCTTGATATGAAGTTGCAGGCAGAGAGTATCAGCCGCCAATTTTTCCGCACCACCAGGCAGTCCAACGTCTTCCTGGCTGTGAAGGAGGCCTCCCTGACCCTGGAGCCGGGGAAGCTCATTGCAGTCACCGGCCGATCGGGCAGCGGCAAGAGCACCCTGCTGAATATGCTCTCCGGGCTTCTGGCGCCCACCGCAGGAGTCGTCAGGCTGGACGGGGAAGATCTCTACGCTCTGGACGATCAGGCGCGCTCCCGGCTGCGAAACAGAACCTTTGGAATCATCCCCCAGGGGCAGACAGGGCTCCACAGTCTGACGGTGCTGGAAAACGTAGAGCTGCCCTGGCGTCTCTACGGCGAGAAGCCCCCGCACGACCGTGCCCTGGAGCTTTTGGAGCGGATGGGTATCGGTCATTTGAAGGATGCCTACCCCAACGAGCTCTCCGGCGGCGAGATGCGCCGACTGGCCATCGCCCGGGCGCTGATCCGAGATCCCGGCGTCATCCTGGCCGACGAACCCACCGGAGACCTGGACGACCAGAACACCCAGACCGTCCTGAGCCTTCTCCGCCAGGCGGCGGACAAGGGCGCGGCGGTGCTGCTGGTGACCCATGAGCGGGAAGCTCTGCCCTATGCCGACAGAATCTACAGAATGAACGACGGGCTGCTGACGGAGGGCGACGGATAAAGAAACCGTATTTTGAAAAGGCTGAAGGATATGTGCAGAGGCTGTAGAGCCAGAAGGAAAGTGGTCGATTGGCCCATGGGGTTAGCGTTGGTATACTATAATACGTTTTATACTAGGGCCTGTTTGAAAAACGTCAATATGCCCACTGGCGGGTCTATTTCCGCCATATTTCGCCAAATTTTCTTGAAATCCATACAGGATTCCTGCA
>CACZKM010000053.1 GCA_902781745.1 Oscillospiraceae bacterium | reverse complement strand
CGCCTTCGGCGGTCCCCCATGGTTTATGGTGGCTGCGCCTGGATTGCATCGAACAGTCCCCCGGACTGTTCGACCCTTGACAAGGGGAGGCAAGAGGCTCTGCGTTGTTCGCAAGGTTGTACTACGCCTGTTTAGCGTACTACCCTCTCGGCCCCCCTTAGGAAGGGGGGCTGTCGCCGCAGGCGACTGGGGGGTCTATCCCGCAGTGAGGCTGCGATAAAAGCGAAGACGGATCGATTCAGTGTATGAACGATTTAGCACTCAAATCAAAAGAGTGCTAATGTTAACAATTTAGTCATAAAATCCACTAAGATTGTTCATACTATCGCAGTAATATAACACTCGCAAAGGGGAGGAACCCCAGGGCGACCGGCGAAACGGCCAGCACTCACCTCTCCGGAGTGAAAAAATTGTACAACCCGTGGTCCCGGCCCGAACCGCCGGGCGACCACCCGAATATATCATGTGTAAAGGAGATTGTTATTATGTTCGGTATGATTCCTTTTGATCGCAGAGACGACAACCTGTTCGATATCTTCGACAACTTCCAGAAGAAGTTCTTCGACAACTCCAACGCCAACCTCCCCGCCTTCCGGGCCGACATCCGGGACCTGGGGGACAAGTTCCTGCTGGAGGCCGAGCTGCCCGGCTTCAACAAGGAGGACATCGCCCTGGAGCTCAAGGACGGCATCCTCACCATCAAGGCAGAGCATAAGGAGAACCACGACGAGACCAATGACAAGGGCGAGTACCTCCGCCGGGAGCGCCGGTACGGCTCCTTCGCCCGGTCCTTCGACGTCAGCGGCATCGACGAGAGCGCCATCTCCGCCGCCTACAACAACGGCATCCTGGAGCTCACCCTGCCCAAGCAGGTCCCCGTGGAGCCCGAGACCCGGCAGATCGCCATTCAGTAAGCTTTCTTCTTCGGGGCGTAAAAGCCCCGGTATCCTCCTCTCTCTATTCTAACCCCCAAAGGCAAAGGACGTCGGCTCGGTCGGCGTCCTTTGCCGCAGAAGGGGGAAACCGCCAAAAAGGAGTGTGAATGACTATGAACGCTGAGAAATTGACCCAGAAATCCGCCGAAGCCGTCCGGCTGGCCCAATCCCTGGCCACGGAGCACGGCAACCCCCAGATCGAGCAGGTCCACCTGCTGGCCGCCCTGCTGGCCGACGACGCCGGGCTCATCCCCCAGCTTCTCACCGCCATGGGCGTCACCCTGCCCTCCTTCGCCGCCGGGGTGAAGGATATCATGGAGCGCCAGCCCCGGGTGACCTCCTCCGGCCACGAGCCGGGGAAGATCTACATCTCCGCCGACACCGAAAAGGCCCTCAACCGGGCCGAGGCCGCGGCGGGGGAGATGAAGGACGAGTTCGTCTCCGTGGAGCACCTCTTCCTGGCCCTGCTGGACACCGCCGGCCGGGAGCTGTCCACCCTGTTCCGGACCTACCGGGTCACCCGGGAAGGCGCCCTCCAGGCCCTCACCGCCGTGCGGGGGAACCAGCGGGTCACCACGGACAACCCCGAGGAGACCTACGACGCCCTGAAGAAATACGGCTCCGACCTGGTGGAGCGGGCCCGGGCCAACAAGCTGGACCCCGTCATCGGCCGGGACGATGAAATTCGGAACGTCATCCGCATCCTCTCCCGGAAGACCAAGAACAACCCCGTCCTCATCGGCGAGCCCGGCGTGGGCAAGACCGCCATCGCCGAGGGCCTGGCCCAGCGGATCGTCAAGGGGGACGTGCCCGCCTCTTTGAAGGACAAGACCATCTTCGCCCTGGACATGGGGGCCCTGGTGGCCGGGGCCAAGTACCGGGGGGAATTTGAAGAACGGCTCAAGGCCGTTTTGAACGAGGTGAAAAAGTCCGAGGGCCGCATCCTCCTCTTCATCGACGAGCTCCACACCATCGTGGGGGCCGGCAAGACCGAGGGGGCCATGGACGCGGGGAACCTCCTAAAGCCCATGCTGGCCCGGGGGGAGCTCCACTGCATCGGGGCCACCACCCTCAACGAGTACCGCCAGTACATCGAGAAGGACGCCGCCCTGGAGCGGCGGTTCCAGCCCGTCATGGTCAACGAGCCCACGGTGGAGGACACCATCGCCATCCTCCGGGGATTGAAGGAGCGGTACGAGGTCTTCCACGGGGTCAAGATCCAGGACGGGGCCATCATCGCCGCCGCCACCCTGTCGGACCGGTACATCACCGACCGGTTCCTCCCCGACAAGGCCATCGACCTCATCGACGAGGCCTGCGCCCTCATCCGCACGGAGATCGACTCCATGCCCACGGAGCTGGACGTGATCCAGCGGAAGATCATCCAGCATGAGATCGAAGAAGCCGCCCTGAAAAAGGAGGACGACGCCCTCTCCCGGGAGCACCTGGCGGAGATCCAGAAAGAGCTCTCCGACATGCGGGAGGAGTTCAACGCCAAGCGCGCCCAGTGGGAGAACGAGAAGGGGGCCATCGGCAAGGTCCAGCAGCTCCGGGCCGACCTGGAGGCCGCCAACGCCGAACTGGAGAAGGCCCAGCGGGAGTACGACCTGAACCGAGCCGCCGAGCTGCAGTACGGCCGCATCCCCGCCCTGCGGAAGGCGCTGGAGGCCGAGGAGGCCATCGCCGGGGACAGCAAGGCCCGGTCCCTTCTGCGGGATAAGGTCACCGAGGAGGAGATCGCCCGGATCATCCAGCGGTGGACGGGCATCCCCGTGTCCAAGCTCATGGAGGGGGAGCGGGAGAAGCTCCTCCACCTGGAGGACATTCTCCATCAGCGGGTCATCGGCCAGGACGAGGCCGTGCGGCTGGTGTCCGAGGCCATTCTCCGCAGCCGGGCGGGCATCGCCGACCCCGACAAGCCCATCGGCTCCTTCCTCTTCCTGGGCCCCACCGGCGTGGGCAAGACCGAGCTGGCCAAGACCCTGGCAGAGGCCCTCTTCGACAGCGAAAAGAACCTGGTCCGCATCGACATGTCGGAGTACATGGAGAAGTTCTCCGTCTCCCGGCTCATCGGGGCTCCTCCCGGCTATGTGGGCTATGAGGAGGGGGGCCAGTTGACGGAAGCCGTCCGCCGGAAGCCCTACTCCGTGGTCCTCTTCGACGAGGTGGAGAAGGCCCACCCCGACGTGTTCAACATCCTGCTCCAGGTCCTGGACGACGGCCGGATCACCGACAGCCAGGGCCGGACGGTGGACTTTAAGAACACCATCCTCATCCTCACCTCCAACCTGGGCTCCCAGTATCTGCTGGAGGGCATCAACGACCAGGGTGAGATCTCCGACGAGGCCAAGGTGAAGGTGGACGCCCTGCTCAAGCAGTCCTTCCGCCCCGAATTCCTCAACCGGCTGGATGAGATCGTCTGCTACAAGCCCCTCACCAAGACCGACGTCACCGCCATCGTGGACCTGCTCATCGACGGGCTGAACAAACGCCTTTCGGACAAGCAGCTCACCGTGGTCCTCACCCCCGCCGCCAAGACCTTCGTCATCGACAACGGCTACGACCCCCTCTACGGGGCCCGGCCCCTGCGGCGGTTCCTCCAGCACACCGTGGAGACCCTGGTGGGCCGGAAGATGATCGCCGACGAGGTCCTCCCCGGCGCCACCCTGACGGTGGACTGCGCGGGCGGGGAGCTGGTGGTGGAATAAAACCCCATACCCCAAACGACAAAAGCTCCTTGGAGGCCTTCGGCCTCCAAGGAGCTTTGTTGTGTGTACGATTGTAGGATGTGGTTATTCCGCGGGGGTCTCGAACCGCATGAGCATGGCGGCCACCTGGACCCGGGTGGCGCTGGTCTTGGGGCTGAGCTGGTCCTTGCCCACGCCGGTGATGACGCCCGCCTTCACCGCCCAGGCCACGGCGCTCTCCGCCCAGTCGGAGACTTTGTCCGCGTCGGTGTAGACCGACAGGTCCGCCCCCTGGCTCACGTCGGTCCCCTGGGACCGGGCGCACCGGCAGAGGACGGCGGCAAGCTGCTCCCGGGTGATCTTCCCGTCGGGGCGGAAGGTGCTGTCGGCGTAGCCCTCCACGATCTTGTTCTCCGCCGCCCAGTTGACGGCGTCGGCGTACCAGGCGCCGGGGGCCACGTCGGAGAAGGCGGCGGCGTAGTCGGAGGCGGGGGCCCCGGCCAGCCGCCACAGCATGGTGACAAGCTGCCCCCGGGTGGCGGAGGCGTTGGGGGAGAAGACGGTCTTCCCGGTGCCCTGCATCACGCCCTCCGCCAGGGCCCAGCGGACGCTGTCCAGATACCAGCCGGTCCTGTCCAGGTCGGTGAAGGGGGCGACGCGGTAGTTGTCGGCGTCATAGAGGCCGGCGTAGTCGGTGGCGGGGTTGCCGTCCTCGTCGGTGGTCTCCCCGGTGAGGTCATAGATCACCGGGGCCCCGGCGTCCACATCCTGGCCGGCCTGGTTGATGCTCTTGTTGTAGCTGGACAGGGAGTAGACAAAGGCCTCGGGGGTGAAGGGGATGGCGATGGCGCAGGCCCCGCCGCCGCTGGTCTCCCCGATGACGGGGATGCCGGCGTCCTGGGCGGCGCAGGGGAGGAGGTTGCCGCAGGAGAAGGAGAGGTGGGAGGTGAGGATGATGTAGTTGAAGTCGTAATAGACCTCCTTGTCCTTCTCGTCGAAGACCCCGTCCAGGTTCAGGTCGATGGCGTAGACGTCGCGGACGGTGTTGCCGCTGATGGTATTGACGGTCCGCTCATAGGCCAGGTTGTTGTCCCGGTCCCCGTTGGTCATCATGGCCATCATGTAGCTCACCACGGCGCTGTTGCCGCCGGAGTTGCAGGACAGGTCGATGACAAAGTTCCGCAGCCCGTTCTCCCGGGCGTAGTCCAGAGACTCCTTGAAGTCATAGACCGCCGGGTTCTGGAAGGAGTCGAAGGAGAAGATGGCGGTGTCTCCCGCCCGGCGGAGCACGGCCTCCGCGTCGTCCTCCCAGGTCTTCACGGTCTCATAGTCGGCAAAGCCCGCCTCTCTGGCGTCCAGCACAGCCCCGTCCTCCACGCCGGAGAAGAGGGCGTCGAGGATGAGCTGGCGCAGGAGGTTGGCGTCCTGGTCGTCCTCGCCGGCCGCCTCCATTTTCGCGTTGATGGCCGCCGTCAGGGCGGAGTCGGAATAGGAGGTGATCAGCTCCAGGAGGGGGAATTCAAAGGCGGTGTGGCCGCCGTCGTCAAAGAGGGCGGTGAGATAGGCCAGGCCGAAGACGAAGTCCACCTTGCTGTCCGAGAGGAGGAGCTCCTTGGCCCGGCCGGTCTCGGCGCTGTAGCTCTCCAGCAGATCGTCGAAGGCGGTCTTCTCCAGCACCGGGGAGATCTCCGCCTTGGCGGGCCGGCCGTAGATCTTGTCCACCGCCAGGCAGAGCTCCCGATAGGTCAGGTCGGCCACGTCCCGGCTCCGGGCGGTGGTCTCGTAGAGGCCGGAGCGGTCAAAATAGCTCTCCCCGCTGACCAGGTCGGAGGTGTGGACGAAATAGATGCTGCCGTCGGCGTACACCGCCGTGTTGTAGGTCATGGCGCAGAGGAGGCTGAGGGTGGAGGCGGGGAAGTAGGTCCGCCCCTCATAGGCCAGCAGGTCGATGCCGTAGGGGGTCAGGTCCAGGTCCAGGCTCCGGGGCTCGCCCTCCACCACGGTCTCCACATACTGGCAGTAGGGGGAATCCAGGAGGGAGCCCTCCGCGTCGGGCTCCGCCGCCAGGAAGTCCTCAAAGAGGTCGAAGTGCAGGGCGTCCTTCTCGGGGTCCACCACCATGGAGCCGCCGGAGTTGGTGACGGTGTAGGTGCCGTCGTCGTTCTTCGTCTCGGTGGTGTCCCCCAGGAACACGTACTTGCAGAAGTCCGCCGTGCTGATGTAGGCCATGTTCGGCAGGTCCTGGGTGAACAGGCAGGTCAGGGTGGCCGTCTTGTCCTTGCTGTAGAGGTAGGCGGTCAGCTCCTTGGGGGTGATCTCGTCCCCGGCGGCGTAGGCGGTGGCCGGGGCGGCGACGCTCAGGCCCAGGGCCAGGACCAGGGCGAGGCTGAGGGTTGATATGAGCTTTTTCATAGGCGTCCTCCCGTGTATTGTTGATGTCCCCATTATACGAAATGTGCCGGGCTTTTTCAATGTCTTCCATGTCATTTTTATCCTTGGCACAGGAAATGCTTTCTTATAAAATCTGCGCCGCACCGTGGATTGCTGCGATTTGTGTGGGAACTCCCATTGACATTGACAGGAAGGTATGAAACAATACCACGAAAAGAATTGTCGTATTTCCGGCAGAAAGGAGCGCGGAGCCATGGGCGACAACTATTTCGTCGTCTACGCCGAGGCCAACCTGGTCTGCACCATCCTCTTCTCCATCCTCCTGGCCCACGATATGCGGCGGCCCATCCGGCCGGAGGCCCAGCAGGTCTTCGACTGGGCCCTCATGGCCCACATTGCCTACTTCATCTCCGACATCATCTGGGCGGCGGAGATCGCCGGCGTCTTCCCCAGGATGCGGTGGCTGGTGGCGGCGGTGAGCCTGTCCAACTTCATCTTCCTGGGCTCCCTGGCCCTGTTCTGGTTCTTCTACGTGGCGGCCACCATGGACCTCCCCCTGCGAAAATCCAAGCGGGGCCTGTGGCTGGTCCGGGCCCCCTTCTGTATCATGCTGGCGGCGCTGGTCATCGCCTATCTGAGCAGCCCCGCCTACTGGATCAGCCCCGACCTGGAGCTGAACTTCCTCTATTATCCCCTCATGCTGGCCGTCCCCCTGGTCTACCTCCTGGCCTCCCTGTTCTATTCCCTCTACCGGGCGGGGAAGACCGCCAACCCGGAGGAGCGGCGGAGCTTCCTCTTCACCGGCCTCTACCCCACCACGGTGGTGGCCATCGGGATCATCCAGACCACCCTGGTCAAGGACATCCCCCTCTTCTGCTACGGCTGCGCCATCATGATGGTCATCTTCTACATCCACTCCATGGAGGACCAGATCTCCCTGGACCCCCTGACCAAGCTCAACAACCGGGGCCAGCTCCAGCGGTTCGTCGCCCAGCCCGGCAACCTCTATCGGGAGGGGCAGGAGACCTATGTGGTCATGATGGACGCCAACTTCTTCAAGCAGATCAACGACAGCTACGGCCACGCCGAGGGAGACCGGGCCCTGCTCTTCATCGCCGAGGCCCTGAAGAGATCCCTCCACGTCCTGGGCAGCGGCCCCTTCCTGGGGCGGTACGGCGGGGACGAGTTCATCCTCATCGCCTACGTCCGCCGGGAGGAGGACCTCAACGCCCTGGCCGAGGAGATCCGCCGGCGGCTGGACGAGGCCCGGGAGAAGGAGGGCCTGCCCTACGTCCTGTCCGTGGGCATCGGCTGGTCCCGTTTCGCCGGCGAGGGCGACACCTTCCAGGCCTGTATGCACCGGGCGGACCAGCAGCTCTACGAGGACAAGGCGCGGGAGAAACAGCGCATCCGCCGGCGGATGGAGGGCGCCTCCTGACCGGGGTATATTTTTGCAGGAAGTCCTGCAAAACCTGGAAAAATCGTGAAAAACAGCCTTGTAGGATTCGTCGAAATCACTCTGGGAAATTCACAATATCTTGTGCATAATAGAGGCAAAAACCCCGGATTTGCCCCCAAAACCGGCCGAACAGACCCAAAAGGACCCCCTCGAAAATGAAGAGGGGGTTTCTTTTTTTGCATTTTTATGCTAAAATGACAAAGTCGTTACAGGCGGTAACGCGGTGAATACGCTTGGTTACAAAGCGGCCGGGACCTGTAACGGACCCCATGATCGGGGCGGCGACCTCCTGTTTTTACCGCCCGGCGCGAACCCCGCGCCCCTTCCTCGCCGTCCCCCGGATGAAAGGATGATTATGTTTAAGAAAACCCTGGCGCTCTTATTGACCTTCCTGCTCCTGGCTGCCCTGGCCCCCGCCGCCCTGGCCGCCGAGCTGCCCGACTTCAACGAGACACAGGTATTCATCAAGCAGGAGCGCAGCTCCGGCACCTGCACTCTGGCCTCCGCCGCCATGATGCTCCGCCGCGCCGCCCTCCTGTCCGGCGACCCCAACTGGGACCAGATCACCGAGGACTCCTGCCGGCCCGTCTTCTGGCGGGGGGGACTGCCCTATACCTTCTCCTACGGCGGCTATTCCGTGGGCCACGAGTGGCTCCCCGGCGGCGCGGCCAACCGGGACGCCCTGGCCAAGGTCCTGGCCCAGCACCCCGAGGGCGTGGTGCTCCTCTCCTACAGCGCCAGCCACGGCATCCTGCTGACCGACTATACCGACGGCGTGTTCTACTGCGCCGACCCCGCCCCCTCCATCCCCTCCGGCCGGATCCCCATCGACCAGGCCTGGAAGACCCGGATCGAGAACTCCGCGGCCTACTGGTACATCACCACCCCCATCCAGGTGAAGAAGCAGCCCACGCTGCTGGAGTCCGCCCCCCGGCCCGACAAGGCCTCCGACGCGGTGCTGTCCGTGTCCGAGCACCTGGGGCTGCCCGGGGAAGAGCTGGGCGCGATGCTGGGATAACAATTGAAACAGATGTTAAACGCCCCCGCTTCCTTTTGGGAAGCGGGGGCGTTTTGGGTTTGCTGTACAGTTTAATAATTGTCTGCCTTCAGCTCAAAATAGCTCTGGGGATGGCTGCACACGGGGCAGACCTCGGGGGCCTGGTCGCCGTATTCCAGGTGGCCGCAGTTGCGGCAGTACCACACCTTGACGCTGCTCTTCTTGAAGACCTGGTCCTCTTCCAGGTTCTCCAGGAGCTTCAGGTAACGCTCGTAGTGGGACTTCTCGATCTCCGCCACGCCCAGGAACATATCCGCGATGCGGTGGAAGCCCTCTTCCCGGGCCTCCTTGGCCATGCGCTGGTACATGTCGGTCCACTCCTCGTGCTCGCCCTCGGCGGCGGCCATGAGGTTCTCGGCGGTGGTGCCGATGCCGTTCAGCTCCTTGAACCACAGCTTGGCGTGCTCCTTCTCGTTGCCGGCGGTCTCCTCGAAGAAGGCGGCGATCTGCTCGAACCCGTCCTTCCGGGCCCGGCTGGCGTAATAGGTGTACTTGTTCCGGGCCATGCTCTCCCCGGCGAAGGCCTCCAGCAGGTTGGCCTCGGTCTTGCTGCCTTTCAGTTCCATCGTAAACGCTCCTTTCGTTTTGCGAGGTCCCGCAGGACCGCTTTCTGGGTGTATCATACCCGATTTTTTTCCTGTTTTTAAGTGACTTGGATACAATGGAGACAAAAAAGAGGAAAAAACCAGGGGTAAGCGGCCCGGTCCGGGACATACTATCCCCGCGGCCCAGGCCGCAAGGAAACGAGAATACGGAGGGGATGCACATGGGACCCAAGACCATCCTGGCCGCCCTGGTCCTGACCCTGGCCCTGGCCGCCGGCGGCTGCGGCACCATGGCCGGCGCCGGCGCCAACGCCGGGGGCTGGACCCGGGAGGACGCCAGAACCAACCAGTATCTGAACGAGGCCCGGGGCCCGCTGTCCGACGGGGCGTACACCGCCGACGAGGACGGCCGGGTGAAGGGCTTTGACCGGACCGACGCCGGCCGGGCCCTGGACCGGGCGGGGGACGCCGCCCGGCAGACCGGCCGGGAGCTGATGCAGGGGGCCAAGGACGCGGCCAAAAACGCCGGGGACATGGCCGAGGAGGCCATGGACGACGCGGCGGACGCCGCCCGGGCCGACAGGGAACGGGCGGAGCACATCGCCCACCCGGGGCGGAACTGAGCCTTTGCCCGCGGGCCCGCCGTGTCCCTTGGGCGCGGCGGGCTCCGCCTTTTGGGAAACGCCTTGACAGGTCCATGCCCGGGGCGATATAATAGGAATACCGACCAACGAATACAAGGAGGCCTCCTTTATGAAGAAAATCCTGATCCCCGTGGACGGAAGCGCCCGAAGCCTCAACACCGTCGAGGCGGTCAAGCAGCTCTTCCCCCCCAATGACAACCTTGAGATCATCATCGTGAAGGTGATTTCCGCCCAGCTTTACATCAACTCCATGGACGAGATCAAGCATAACGCCGAGAAGGCCCGCCCGGAGCTGGACGGCGTGGCCGCCCTCCTGCCGGATTACAACGTCAAGGCCCAGGTCCTGCTGGGCAGCGCCCCCGGCGTGGAGATCGTGGAGTATGCCAAGGAGTCGGGGGTGGACACCATCATCATGACCCGGTCCACGCGGGGCCCTCTGCGCAAGCTGGGCTCCGTGGCCGCCTACATCGCCAAGAACGCCAACTTCCTCAATGTTATCATCATGAAGGAAGGCAGCGTGAGCGACGGGGAATAATACTAATTATCGATTAAAATGTTTAAAAAACATTTTAATCGCCCACGGCAGATTCTGCCGTGGGCTGCAAGCCAAAGGCTTGCAGGATTA
>CACZKM010000052.1 GCA_902781745.1 Oscillospiraceae bacterium | reverse complement strand
AGCGCAGGGAATCCTTTGTGGATTTCCGAGCATTTTTGTGAAATATGCCGGAACAATCTGCAAGCGATCCGCGTGCCATGAATTGTGCGGTGATGCCTTAGTATTATTCTTCAATCCCCTGGACCTCCAGGGAATCCAGGGCCTCCTGGCCGGCAGCGGTAAGGGCCGCGGAGCCGTGGAGGGGCCAGGGGGCGTAGGCCGAGTAGTCGAAGTTGGACAGGGGGAGGTGGTAGTCCAGGGAGACCAGGCCCTTGCTCTCCAGGTTCCGCAGGACGGCGGCCACCCGGTCCGGCTCCCCGTCCAACTCCAGGCAGACGGGGACCTCGTCGTCGGACCGGCGGGCCAGGGGGAGGAAGGGGGTCTGGGCGAAGGCCCGAAGGGCGGTGAGCTCGTCCCGGGTGAGCAGCAGGTCCCCGCAGCCGGGGCAGGCGTCACAGGACGGGCAGACGTCGCAGGAATGGGGCGTGTGGGGCATGAGGTCCTCCTTTCGGTCCGGTTGACAGCGTTCGACGGGATATGATAGACTGCATTCCAGAAGGGCGCTGCACAAACGGCGGCGGTTTGGCCACATCCTCCCGAAAGGGGGTGAGGCCCGTGTTGTCTGTCACTCCGGTGACGATCACCCTCCATATCTTTGGAAAAGTGATCACCATTCGGATCAAAGACGAAAACCGCCACTCTGCCAAGTGACGGTTTTCTGAAACGATTGTTTCGATTCCTTAACGCTTGAATGAGCCAAACCGCTTGCCGCAGGGCCCTTCTGCTGGTATAATACCATCTGCAACCCCAAATGTCAAGAAACCAACGGAGGCCCAGTATGCGCGTCGCCATCCACACCCTCGGCTGCAAGGCCAACCAATATGAGACCCAGGCCATGGAGGCCATCCTGCGGGAGCGGGGCCACACCCTGGTCCCCTTCGACGGGGAGGCCGACGCCTATGTGGTCAACAGCTGCACCGTCACCGCCGTCAGCGACCGGAAGAGCCGCCAGGCGGTGCGCCAGGCCCGGAAGCGGGCCCCGGAGGCGGTGGTGGCCCTGTGCGGCTGCTATCCCCAGGTCTCCCCCCAGGGGGCGGCGGACCTGGACTGTGACCTCATCGCCGGCACCGGGGACCGGGTGGCCTTCCTGGACCTGCTGGAGCAGGCGGCGGCCACCCGGGAGAAGACCGTGGCCCTGGACGACCCCTTCCGCCGCAGGACCTTCGAGGTCCTCCCCGCCGGGGGGCTGTCGGGAAGGACCCGGGCCATGCTCAAGGCCGAGGACGGCTGCGCCAACTTCTGCGCCTACTGCATCATCCCCTACGCCCGGGGGGCGGTGCGGTCCCTGCCCCTGGACCGGGCGGCGGCCCAGGCGGGGGAGCTGGCCGCCCAGGGCTATCGGGAGATCGTCCTCACAGGCATCGAGCTCTCCTCCTACGGCCGGGACCTCCCCGGACGGCCCGGCCCGGCGGACCTCATCGAACAGGTCTGCGCCGCCGCCCCGGGGGTTCGGGTGCGGCTGGGGTCCCTGGAACCCCGGACGGTGACGGAGGACTTCTGTGCCCGGCTGGCCGCCCTGCCCGACCTCTGCCCCCACTTCCACCTCTCCCTCCAGAGCGGGTGCGACGAGACATTGCGGCGAATGCGGCGAAAGTACGACACGGAACGCTATTTCCGGTCTGTGGCGCTCCTGCGGGAGCACTTTGACCGCCCCGGCATCACCACGGACCTGATCGTGGGCTTCCCCGGGGAGACCGAGGCGGAGTTCGAGGCCACCCTGGCCTTCCTGCGGCGGTGCGCCTTCTCCCGGATGCACATCTTCCCCTACTCCCGGCGGCAGGGCACCCCGGCGGCCTCCATGCCCGGTCAGGTGCCCAATTCCGTCAAGGCAGACCGGGCCGCCCGGGCGGCGGCCCTGGCCGGGGCCATGGAGAAGAGCTGGCTCACCGGCTGGATCGGCCAGTCCGTCCCCGTCCTCTTCGAAGAGGAGAAGGCGGGCTTCTGGCGGGGGTACACCCCCCAATACATGGAGGTCCGGGTCCCGGCGGCGGGGCAGGCCCTTCACAACCTGGTCCGCACCGTGACCGTCACCGCCGCCGGAGACACCGCCGCCTTCGGCGTCATCAAGGAGGAGGAGCCATGAGCAGAGCAGACAGGCTGTTTATCGAAAACTGCAAACAGATTTTATCCCAGGGCGTCTGGGACACCGACCAGAATGTCCGCCCCAAGTGGCCCGACGGCACCCCCGCCCACACGGTGAAGTGCTTCGGCATCGTCAACCGCTACGACCTCCGGGCGGAGTTCCCCATCCAGACCATCCGGCGGATGTATCTCAAGAGCGCCGTGGACGAGCTGCTGTGGATCTGGCAGAAGAAGTCCAACAACGTCCACGACCTGACCACCCACATCTGGGACGCCTGGTCGGACAAGGGCGGCTCCATCGGCAAGGCCTACGGCTACCAGCTTGGGGTCAAGCACCACTACCCCGAGGGGGACATGGACCAGGTGGACCGGGTGCTCTACGACTTAAAGCACAACCCCGCCTCCCGGCGGATCCTGACCAACCTCTACAACCACCACGACCTGAGCGAAATGGGCCTTTACCCCTGTGCGTATTCCATGACCTTCAACGTCAGCGGGAGGACCCTCAACGCCATTTTGAACCAGCGGTCCCAGGATATGCTCACCGCCAACGGGTGGAACGTGATGCAGTACGCTGTCCTGGTCCACATGCTGGCCCAGGTCTCCGGCCTGGAGGCGGGGGAGCTGGTCCACGTCATCGCCGACGCCCACATCTACGACCGCCATGTGCCCCTGGTGGAGGAGCTCATCGCCCGGGAACCCTACGACGCCCCCAAAATGGTCCTGGACCCCGCTGTGACGGACTTCTACGCCTTCACCCCGGACAGCGTGAAGCTGGAGGGGTATCGTTACCATCCCTTCGACCACGCCATTCCGGTGGCGGAGTGAGGTGACGGCATGAACCTGATCGTTGCCGTGGACGCCAACTGGGCCATCGGCCTGGGGGGCGACCAGCTCTGCTACATCCCCGCGGACCTGAAGCGGTTCCAGGCCCTCACCACCGGCCACCCGGTGCTGCTGGGCCGAAAGACCCTGGCCACCTTTCCCGGAGGGCGGCCTTTGAAGAACCGCCGGAACCTGATCCTCTCCGCGGACCCGGCCTTTCAGCCCGAGGGGGCGGAGGTGTTCCGCACAATGGAGGAAGCGCTGAACGCCGCCCCGGCGGACACCTTCGTCATCGGCGGGGAGAGCGTTTACCGCCAGGCTCTCCCCTTCTGCGACACGGCCTATGTGACCAAAATCGACAAAGCCTTCCCCGCCGACCGTTGGTTCCCCAACCTGGACGAGGACCCGGCGTGGGAGGTCACGGAGACCGAGGGGCCCTTTGAACACGAGGGGCTGGGGTATGCCTATGTAACCTACCGGCGGCGGGGTCTGTCTGAGGCCCTCCGGTCCACCGGACACACCATGGGCTTTGCTCCTGCCCCCGGGATTCCTGTTTCTTCGATTGACTTTTCTTCGGACAGATCGTAAACTATAGAAAATAGAAAAAGGAAAGGAGTCGCGCCATGGAATATACAGCAAAGCTCTTGTGGGACCCGGAAGCCGCCGTGTGGGTCGCCACCAGCGATGACATCATCGGTCTTGTTCTGGAATCCGGCTCTGTGGACGCGCTGATCGAACGGGTGCGCTACGCAGTTCCGGAGCTGCTGGCTCTAAATCACCAGCCGCCTGCGGAAGCGATCCGATTCCTGATCGAGCGATATGAAAGGCTCTCCGCGTAATGGCAGAATATGAGAAAAAGGTTCGGGACCTGCTGAAAAAACACGGATGCACCTTCGTCCGGCAGGGCAAGGGCGACCATGAGATCTGGTACAGCCCCATCACCGATGCACATTTCCCGGTGGACGGAAAGATCAAGTCCCGTCACACCGCCAATGGAATCATGAAGCAGAGCGGGATCGGTCATCGGTTCTGACCGAAACACCCGGAATCCGCCTCACAGAAAAAGCAACGGCTCGACGCCCGGTTTCGGGACTGTCGAGCCGTTTTCTGTTTCGGTTATTGTTTCTTAAACTGCCCCCGCAGCACCTTTCCGTTGGCGTTCCGCGCCAGCTTGTCCACGAAATGCAGCTCCCGGAGCTTCTTGAACCCCGCGCAGCGCTCGTTGTGGAAGGCCATCAGCTCCCCCCGAAGGGCCTCTCCCCCTTCATATCCCGGCGCGGGGACCACATAGGCGGTGATCCTCTCCCCCAGGTCCCGGTCGGGCTGGCCGCAGACCAGGCACTCCCGCACCGCCGGGTGGCGGGATAGGATGTCCTCCAGCTCCACGGGGCTCACCCGGTAGCCCTTGGTCTTGATCATCCCGTCGGACCGGCCCCGGAAGAAGAGGAAGCCGTCGGCGTCCATCACCGCCAGGTCCCCGGTGCGGAACACGTTTCCGTCCCACAGGGTGGCGTCGGCCTCTGGGTCGTTGAGGTAGCCCATCATGATCCCCGGGGGGCGCCGGCCGCCGTCGGCCACGATGACGATCTCCCCCTGCTCCCCGGGAGGGGCGAAGGTCCCGTCCTCCCGGAGGATCTCCACGTGGTATTTCGGCAGGACCTTCCCCACGGAGCCCTCCTTCCGGCCCATGTTCTTGGAGTTGGCCGCCACCAGGTTGGTCTCCGACTGGGCGTAGCCCTCATACACCGGCTGCCCGGTCTGGGCGGCGATGCGGGGAGGCAGGTCCGGGGGGAGCTTCTCCCCGCCGATGGCGTAGTTGGTCACCGAGGACAGGTCGAAGTTGTCCATGCCGATGTCCGTCCACTGACGGTACACCGTGGGCTGGGCCATGACCCCGGTGGCCCGGGTCTCCGCCAGGAGCTCCAGAGCCAGCCTGGCCGGAAACCGGTCGTAGTCCAGCACCAGCAGGGCCCCCAGGTTCATCCACTGGCCGTAGAACTTGGTCCCTGAGACGATCTCCCACCCGGTGTCCCCGGTGGCGAAGTGGAGGGAGCCGTCGTGGATGTCCTGCATATACCGGGCCCCGAAGTGGTTGCCCAGGGCGTAGAGGTGGTCGTGGAGGACCCCCTTGGGCTCCCCGGTGGTCCCGGAGGTGAAGTAGAGGAGCATGGGGTCCCGGGCGGCGGTCTCCGCCCGGTCCAGGGTATCGGGCTGGGTGTCCAGCAGGGCGTCGAAGTCCTCAAAGCCCGGCAGGTCCCCCAGGGCGAAGCGGAGCGCCACCCCCGCCCGGCGGGCGGCGGCGGCCACGTTCCGGGGGGTCTCCCCGTCGGCGCAGGTGAGGACGGCCTTGGCCCCTGCCTTGGTCATCCGGTAGGCCAGGTCCTCCTCCGTCAGCCGCCAGTAGACCGGGGCCAGGACCAGCCCCAGCTTGTGGGCGGCCACGGCGGCCACCCAGTATTCCCAGTGGCACCGCAGGACGGCCAGGAGGACGTCTCCCCGGCCCAGGCCCCGACTGCGGAAGAGGTTGGCGGCCCGGTTGGACAGAGCCGCCACCTGGCCGAAGGTCAGGCGCTTCTCTTCCCCCTTGTCGTTCCGCCAGACCATGGCCAGCTTGTCCGGATAGCAGGCGGCGATCCGGTCCAGCACGTCGTAGCCGTAGTTGAAGTTGTCCGGGTAATGGTAGGCGCAGGAGACCAGGCGGCCCCGGTCATCGAAGGTCTCCGTGATGTAGCGGGCGGGCAGGTCGTAGTTCATACAGGATTCGCCTCTCTTTCCTGTATGGTATCATAGCATCCCGCCCCGCCGGATGCAAGAGGCAGCCCCGCCGCATAATTGCTCCGTTTTTCCCTACACTATAGAGTATCCTGTGGAGAAACGAGGTCCCGCCATGCCTGCCATCATCCTGTTGGAGCCCTTCCCCCGCCTGCGCCCCCTTCTGTCGGCCTCCCTTCCCCCCGCCCTGGGGACGCTGGCCCCCCCGGGGTGGACGGGGGAGACCGACCTGCTGGTCCTGGCCCCGGCCCGGGGGAAGGCGCCCCCCTCCTGTCCCCCCTGCCGGGTGGTCCTGGCCCCGGAGTATCCGGGGGCCCTCTCCGCCCCGGCGGCGGTGAGCTACGGCCCCTCCCCCCGGGACACCCTGACCTTCTCCAGTCTGAACAGTCGGGGTATGGTCCTCTCCCTCCAGCGGGAGGTGGTCACCCTGACGGGCAGCCGGCTGGACCGCCAGGAGCTCCCCCTCCCCTGCCGGGGGGACCCCCTCACCGCCCTGGCCTGGGCGGGGACCCTCCTGCTGACCGGGGTCTCCCCCGGGGACCTGGCCCCGCTGGCGGCCAAGGTCTTCTTCCCTACGCCCCCTCGATGAGGCCCCGGATCTTGCAGCTCCGGTCCCAGGCCTGCCGGGCGTGGCGGACCAGGAGCTCCCGGAGGCAGGGATCCCCCACTACCTCCGCCCCGGCCAGACAGGCAGCCACGGTCTCCTGCTCCCGCCGGAAGAGGGTGCGCAGGGCCCCTAAGTACGAGGCGGGGACGGGGACCTTCTCCGGGTCGGGCCAGCACCGGACCCCGGAGATGAGAAAGTAGGCCGCCCCCAGCTCTTTGGCCCGGCGCTTCTCCTCCGCCCCCAGGGCGGCCAGCACCCGGCCCGGCCCGCCGCCGGTCCGCCGGGCCAGGGCCTGATAGGTCCGCCAGCCCTCCAGGGCCCCCCGGATGAGCCCCTGGAGAAGGCCGGCGTGCTCCAGGCAGGCCTCCCCCAGGACCCCGGGGGGCGGGGGGCAGGCCTCCCCCAGGACCCCGGGGGGCGGGGGGCAGTCCTCTTCGGGCCGGTCCGCCGGCGGGGCCGCCAGGGCGGGGACCTCCGGGGCCGGAACGGCGGGCTCCGCCGCCAGGGGGACGTCCTCCGCCGCGCCGCTGTGCATCACCCGCCGCCAGACCCGTTCAAAGACCTCCCGCTTTTCCCCCTCCATCCCTCTGGTCACAGCTTCCAGGCTCTCATCCATAGCAATTCCTCCTTTTCCGTTTCCCCATCCTATGCCCCGCTTTCCCCCGGGGTGCGGGGCCGGGAGGGCCTCGTTCGGGCAGATTTCCCAAAAATCCTGGATGAGGTTTGGGAATTATCCTTGACAGAGCGGGCCTTGGGCCGTAAAATATACCCTAGTATAAATGTGCGGACTGGCCGGCGAGGGACCGTTTTCGTTCCCCGCTTGGTTTCTGTTCGTTTTCTGCGGCGCGTTCGGCACCTGGAGCGCCCGCCTTTTATGCCAACGACCCGCCGGCGGGCCCCTCCCCCAGGAGACACGCCCGGGCCGGCGGAGAGAATCTAACCGAAGGAGGTGTGTCCCGAAGCTATGCTGGCAAAAGTACTCATCGGGGTGATCGCGGCTGTGGTCGCCCTTGTGATAGGTCTCTTTGCCGGGTTCCAGTATCGCAAGAACGTAGCGGAAAAAGAGATCGGCAGCGCCGAGGAAGAGGCTAAGCGCATCATGAACGAGGCCATCCGGGGCGCGGAAAGCAAGAAACGGGAAGCGCTGGTGGAGGCCAAGGAGGAGATCCTGGCCCAGAAAGCCAGCCACGAGAAGGAAGTCAACGAGCGCCGGTCCCAGCTCCAGGAGCAGGAGCGGCGGCTCCAGCAGAAGGAGGAATCCCTGGAGCGGAAGATCGAGAACGCGGAGCGGAAGGAGGAGTCCTACGCCGCCCGCCTGGCCGATCTGGAGGAGACCCGCACCGAGGTCAACAAGCTCAAGGAGGAGCAGCTGGCCACTCTGGAGCGGATCTCCGGCTACACCGCCGAGGAGGCCAAGACCTACCTGCTGACCAAGCTGGAGACCGAGGTCACCCACGAGGCGGCCATGAAGATCAAGGAGATCGAGGCACGGTACAAGGAGGAGGCCGACCAGAAGGCCAAGGAGATCGTGGGGCTGGCCATCCAGCGGTGCGCCGCCGACCACGTGGCCGAGGCCACCGTCTCCGTGGTGCCCCTGCCCAACGACGAGATGAAGGGCCGGATCATCGGCCGGGAGGGCCGGAACATCCGGGCCCTGGAGAACCTCACCGGGGTGGACCTGATCATCGACGACACCCCCGAGGCCATCACCGTGTCCTGCTTCGACCCCGTCCGCCGGGAGATCGCCCGGCTGGCCCTGGAGAAGCTCATCCTGGACGGCCGCATCCACCCCGCCCGCATCGAGGAGATGGTGGAGATGGCCAAGCGGGAGGTGGACGCCACCATCAAGGCCGAGGGCGAGCGCGCGGTGCTGGAGACCAACGTCATGGGCCTCCACCCCGAGCTCATCAAGCTCATCGGACGGATGAAATACCGCACCAGCTACGGTCAGAACGTCTACAACCACTCCATCGAGGTGGCCCAGTTGGCCGGCCTCATGGCCGCGGAGCTGGGCGAGGACGTGGCCACCGCCAAGCGGGCCGGCCTGCTCCATGACCTGGGCAAGGCCGTGGACCACGAGGTGGAGGGCTCCCACGTCACCATCGGCGTGGAGCTGGCCAAGAAGTACAAGGAGAACCCGGCGGTGGTCCACGCCATCCACGCCCACCACAACGACGTGGAGCCCGAGACCGTCATCGCCTGCATCGTCCAGGCCGCCGACGCCATCTCCGCCGCCCGGCCCGGGGCCCGGCGGGAGAACCTGGAGAACTACATCAAGCGCCTGGAGAAGCTGGAGGAAGTCACCTCCTCCTTCCAGGGGGTGGAGAAATCCTACGCCATCCAGGCCGGCCGGGAGGTCCGCATCATCATCCAGCCCGAAAAGGTCTCGGAGGACGAGATGGTGCTCCTGGCCCGCGAGATCGCCCAGCGCATCGAAAACGAGCTGGAGTATCCCGGACAGATCAAGGTGCATCTGCTGCGGGAGGTCAAGGTCGTCGAGTACGCGAAGTGATCCCACACAACCGATACCTATATGAAAGCTCCCCTGCCGGGAACCCGGCGGGGGAGCTTTTTTGATCGGTCCGGATTACCTGGCCCGCTTTTCGTACTGCTTTTCGGAAATGCGGATGGAGACCAGCACCGCCGCCACAGCCGCGGCGAAACAGACGGGCTCGCCGCCTGGCAGCCCCGTTCCGCTCACACCGCTGATTTGGAGGAGCTTCCCCTGGAGGCAGAGGAACACCGCGATACCCACCAGGATCCCCATGGTCAGCCGGCCCTTTTCCACACCAAGGCGGAAGAGAAAGGGGTACAGGACCGCCTGGAACAGCAGAGAGGCCGTCAGGGCCAGGGCCAGATGGGAGACCGCCTCCTGCACCGGCAGCCGTTCAAAGGCCACCCGGCCGATGAGGTACAGGACCCCGGCCCCCAGGGTGAGATACCAGCCGGCGATGTACTTGCTCCGCACCACGTCCCGCGGGGTCACGGGAAGCATCAGGACCAGCTTGTCCCAGCGGGAGCGCTCGTCGTAAGCCAGCAGGCTCATGGGCAGCATCCCGGTGTAGACCACGAAAAACAGGCTCAAATCCAGGAAGCTGTTGTTGGGGATCAGACAGAAGATCACCACCAGCAGCAGCATGGCCTTCGTCGACTTCCACAGGACCCGGAAGTCCTTGTACAGCAGGCCTTTCATCTCAGGTCCCCTCCTTTGCCAGAAACAGGATGATATCCTCCAGATTGGTCCGCTCGGTGACGAACCCCGCCGGGATCATGCCCCGGCGCACCAGGGCCGCCCCCCCGTAGGGGCCGGTCTTTTTTCCCACCACCGCCGCCGGGTCCAGGGCCTCCAACTGATCGGCGGTGAGCTTCACCAGGGCGTATTCCTCCAGCAGCCGGTCCTTCTCCTCGAAGAGGACCAGCTTTCCTTTGTGCAGAAAGGCAATGTAGTCGCAGACCTTCTCCAGGTCGCTGACGATGTGGGAGGACAGCACCACGGACCGGGTCTCGTCCCGGGTGAAGTCGTTGAGCACGTCCAAAATCTCGTCCCGGACCATGGGGTCCAGGCCGCTGGTGGCCTCGTCCAGGAGAAGGAGCTTCGCGTCGTGGGACAGGGCCGCCGCCAGGGCCAGTTTCATCCTCGTGCCCCGGGAGAGGTCCTTGAACTTCCTGTCCGGGTCCAGGCCAAACCGGGCCAGATACCCGTCGTAGCAGGCCGGGTCCCACCGGGTGTAGAGACGGGCGAAGACCCGCCCCAGCTCCCGGGCCGTCAGAACCTCGGGAAAGCAGGCCTCGTCCAGGACCACTCCCACGTCCTCCTTGGTTCGGACAAAGTCCCGGCTCCGGTTGTCCGTGCCCAGGATGGACACCTCGCCCCCGTCCCGGGATATGGCGTTCATCAGCAGGGCCAGGGTGGTGGACTTCCCCGCCCCGTTCTCCCCCACCAGGCCCAGGATGGTCCCGGCGGGGAGGGCAAAGCTGATGCGGTCTAAGGTAAAGCCGTCGTAGACCTTGGTGAGGTCCCGGCACTCGATGGCGTTCATAGAGTCAGCCTCCTTTTATACTATTTCTTGATAAAAACATTTCATATGTTTTTATTCCCATGGGCTATGCCCATGGCCGCCGCACGGATGTGCGGCGAAGAAAGCCGTTCA
>CACZKM010000051.1 GCA_902781745.1 Oscillospiraceae bacterium | reverse complement strand
AAGCTCGATGCCTCGTTCTTGGCTTTCGTTTACATTGCATCTATTGCTATATTGTTAAAGTAGCACAAAAAATTTAGATTTTTAAAACAAGCCCTAATATTTCTTGCGCTGGTACGGTGAATACCGTCGCCTCTTGCCATAGGCATTTCCTCCTGTAATGTTGGTTGGTGGTACGGGATAGCGTTTTGGGGAAACACTTCTGCGGAAGTGTAATAACCCACTATGACACTTTCAGCCGGAGGCTGCAAAGATGTCGTGGGCTCTCCGAGGGGGTATGGGGCGCTGCCCCGTTGCCTGCGGGCAACTCCCCGGCAGGGCCGCCCTTTGAAAAGGGCACCCTGCACCCCGCCGAATCGTCGGCACAAGCTCCATATCGCTCGCTTCCCCGCAAGCGCAAAAGCTCGTTCATTCCGCTGCGCCTCCTCTCCCCAAAAAGTCTCCGACTTTTCGGGGGCCCCTATGTGTGACGGTTGTGACGATTGTGACGGTATTTTTGATACCGCCCCGGCCCCGTTTTAATCGTCACAACCGTCACAATCGTCACCCTCTCTGCTCCAACCTGCTGAGGCTGATGCAGCTCCCGTGCCGATTCCGCTTGATCGTGTAGGTGATCCCGTAGTCGTTTTTCAGATCCCCACACTTCACGTTCAAGCGGCGGGTGAGGATATTCGGCTGAACGTCCTCACCCAGCAGCGCCACCAGCTCCGAGGCGCTGCCTGTCCATGTGGGACTGTCCTTCGTGAGGATCGTTGCTACCTTCTCCAGCAACGGATCAGGCGGTTTCTTCCACAGCTCGTTTTCCACATGATCCAGATTCCAGGTGAGCCGGACTTCATCTCGGACCAGATAGAGCTTCTGTTCCTGCTGGTCCCGGCCTGTGACCTCCAGCACGGCAGCATTGCTGGTACGATTCTCTTTGTACAGGACAAATGCCCCGTCTGCCGCACCCTGCAGTCCGGTTGTTCCGGAAATCATCTCAAACCGATCACTGGCTGGTTGCTTCCGGGTGTGATGTACGATTAAAAGGCAAATGCCCTTGGAATCCGCGAACTGTTTCAGCTTCCCGATCACGTCATAATCGCCGGAATAGCTGTAGGCTTCGGAGGTGAGCTCCCGGACTTTCTGCAAGGTGTCGATGATCACCAGTTTGGTGTTCGGATGCTCCAGGATGAACTTGTCCAGTTGTTCCTGGAGACCGCTGCCCAGGGACTTAGCCCAGATGGCAAAATGTAGATCGTCCGTTCCCTCCACGCCGAACATCCTGGACATCCGCTCCTGTAGCCTCTGGTGGTCATCCTCCAGGGCCAGATACAGGACAGCGCCCTGGTTCACCGCATAGCCCCAAATGGGCTGACCGGTGCTGACGTGATAGGCGATCTGTGCCACAAGGAAGGACTTACCCACCTTGGGCGCTCCGGCAATCAGGTATGTCCCTGCCCGGAGCAGGCCGTCAATGATGGGCGGCCTGCTCTGGTATACATTCTCGTACAGCTCATTCATGGAGATCGTCGGCAGATAGTCCGGATCGTTGATCCGCTGCATGAGCTGAACCCTCCGCATTTTCTCCTTGAATTCGCTGTCATACTCTGTTATACTGGGATTGGTATTAGTGAGTGACTGCCCTCCATCCGCGCCAACGGATGGGATCAGGGCGGTCATTTCTTTTGTGTTGTTCAAGATTCATTCTCCTTCATTCCGTCCATGATGGTTGCAATCAGGTCGATGGTCTCCAGCAGATCACTGTCGATCCTCTGTCCGGCCTCGATTCTCCGCAGCTCCTCCAGCACCGCCGCAAGCTCGTTCCGCAGCGCCTTGTAGACCTTGGGATTCCCCTGGACGATAACGTCGCGGCAGGTGAGCCGTCGGGTGATGTAGTCCTGCTTGGTCAGCCCTGTGAGCTTCACTGCCGTTTCGATCTGGGCATCCTCTTCCGGCGATACCCGGAACGCAACGGTGATATTTCTCCAGCGGCCCTTTTCATCTCTGTTCTTTGCTGACATGATCAATTTCCCCTTTCCATGTTCAATTTCGCGGCCATCTCCGTCTGCTTGGACGGGAACAAATGCGCGTAATTGTAAGTGATGTCGATACTCTCATGGCCCACCCGGTCAGCGATGGCCGTGGCGCTGAATCCCATGTCGATGAGCAAACTCACATGGCTGTGGCGAATATCGTGAATTCTGATGCGCTGGACACCCGTTTCCTTTGCGCCCCGGTCCATCTCCCGGTGAAGATAGCTCTTGGTCACAGGGAACATCCGGTCATGCTCGCCCACATCGTAGAGCATCTTCAAGTAGTCCTGGATTTCATCCACAAGAAACTGCGGCATGGTGATAACGCGGTTGCTCTTTGCGGTTTTAGGCTCGGTGATGACATCCTGACTGTTCAGCCGGTTATAGGTTTTACTGATCGACACCGTACCCTTTTCAAAGTCAAAGTCCGCCGGAGTGAGTGCCAGAAGCTCGCCCTCCCGGATGCCGCACCAGTACAGCATCTCAAAGGCGTAATAGGACATGGGCTTGTCCATCATGCTCTCGGCGAACTTCAAGTATTCCGCCTTCGTCCAGAACAGCATTTCACGATTTTTCTTCTTTCCCATCCCTCCGGCCTTCTTGCAGGGATTCTCCCGGAGGTTGTAATACCGGACAGCGTGATTAAAGATGGCGCTGATCTGATTGTTGAGGGTTTTCAGATAGACCGGGGAGTAGGCGTTGCCCTTTTCGTCCTTGTGGTTCATCATCTCATTCTGCCAAGCGATGATCTGCTGGGCGGTGATGGCGTTCATCCGAAGCTTGCCAAAGTACGGCACCAGCTTGGTCCGAATGATATGCTCCTTCGTGGCCCAGGTGTTCTCCTTGAGCCGGGTTTTCATATCCTCTGTGTACCGCTCCACAAAGCTCCCGAAGGTCATATCCAGATCGGAGCCCGCCTTGTTGAGCTGTTCCCGTTCCCATGCCTGAGCCTCCCGCTTGGTCTTGAAGCCCCGCTTCTGGGTTTGCCTCCGATCTCCGTTCCAGTCGGTGTAGCGGTAGATCACCCGCCAGGTCTTTCCTTCTTTATAGACAGCCATTAGAGATCCCTCCTTTCGTCGCTGCCGTAGCAGAACTTCTCCATGAAATACTTGCGGTTCACCCGACCGGAGATCGTCAGGTAGCCTTTCTCCTTCAGCTCTCCGTTGAGCCTCTGGACGATTTTGTAGGCGTAGGACTTGGAAACGCCCAGCTCCTTTGCCACATCCTCCACACGCATGAAATTCTTCTCCATGAGGTTTTCCTCCTTTCTGATGATTTCCTAAAACTTAAATATAATTGTTTTAGCACCGACATTATATTAAATTATTTCCGTTAAGTCAAGGGGATTCGCTTGGATAAATATGTCCATTTTATTAACTTTTTTATTTAACCTATCTTGACATCCTTAAACACATCTGTTATGCTTCATATATCACGAAACAGGAGTTGTTTACGATGGCAATCGGTGAAAGGATTCGATTCTTCCGCACTCTGCGGGGCATGACACAGAAGTACCTTGGAATGCGCGTAGGCTTTCCGGAGAAATCTGCGGATGTTCGGATGGCGCAGTATGAAGCCGGAGCCAGGACACCCAAGGCGGACCTGACAGCCGCTCTTGCTCATGAACTGAACGTATCTCCCCAGGCGCTGACGGTTCCGGACATTGATTCTTATATCGGCCTGATGCACACCTTGTTCACACTGGAGGACATCTACGGGCTGGGCGTAGAGGATATTGACGGAGCCCTTTGCCTCAGGGTTGATGCCCGGAAGGGCAAAGAGGCTGCGGAGCTGAACAAAATGCTCCACGGATGGCTGCAAGCGACCAACATGCTCAAATCCGGGGAGATCAGCCAGGAGGAATATGACAGGTGGCGGCATTATTACCCGGAATACGACAAAACGCAGCATTGGGTAAAGCCGCCGTCCCAGGGACTCAGCGATATGCTGGTAGATGCCCTGACTGAAGAAACAGAATAACGAAAAAAGAGCTAACTGACCCAAACAGAATCAGTTAGCTCTTATTCTATGGATAATCAAAAAGTGTTGCCAAATCGTTGCCACGGCGGGCCTTGAACCCTCAAAAAGTGAGTATTTTCAAAGCTTTCCGGTCACTCTGGGCTCACTCCCACTCAATCGTTCCCGAGGGCTTCGGCGTCAGGTCGTACAGCACACGGTTGATCCCCGGCACCTCGTTGGTGATCCGGGCGGTGATGTGCTGGAGCAGGGCAAAGGGGACGTCCTCCACAGTGGCGGTCATGGCGTCCCGGGTGTTGACGGCGCGGATGATGCAGGGCCAGTCGAAGGTCCGGGCGTTGTCCTTCACGCCGGTGGACTTGAAGTCGGGCACCACAGTGAAATACTGCCACACCTTCCCGGCCAGGCCGTTCTTGGCAAACTCCTCCCGGAGGATGGCGTCAGACTCCCGCAGGGCCTCCAGGCGGTCCCGGGTGATGGCGCCCAGGCAGCGGACACCCAGGCCAGGGCCGGGGAAGGGCTGACGGAAGACCATGTTGTCCGGCAGACCCAGGGCCTTGCCCACCACACGGACCTCGTCCTTGAAAAGGAACTTCACCGGCTCCACCAGCTCAAACTGCAGGTCCTCGGGCAGGCCGCCCACGTTGTGGTGGGCCTTCACCGGGCCGCTCTCCAGGATGTCGGGATAGATGGTCCCCTGGGCCAGGAACTCAATGCCCTCCAGCTTCCGGGCCTCCTCCTCAAAGACACGGATGAACTCCGCGCCGATGATCTTCCGCTTGGTCTCCGGGTCCGCCACGCCGGCTAGCTTGTCCAGGAAACGGTCCACCGCATCCACATAGACCAGGTTGGCGTCCATCTGGTTCCGGAAGACCTCGATGACCTGTTCGGGCTCGCCCTTGCGGAGCAGGCCGTGGTTGACATGGACGCAGGTGAGCTGTTTTCCGATGGCTTTGATCAGCAGCGCGGCCACCACAGAGGAGTCCACGCCGCCGGAGAGGGCCAGCAGGACCTTCTTATCCCCCACCTGGGCCTTGACCGCCGCGATCTGCTCGGCAATGAATGCTTCCGCCAGGGCGGGTGTGGTGATGCGTTCCATGGATTCAGGACGTTTATTCATAGTTCGTTCCTCCCTCAAAAAAGAATCCGTCAACTGTTTTAGTGATTTATTATATCATAGATGCCGCCGGACTGGTAGAGAAAATTTCATAAAATCCGGATTTTCTACAGTATGCGTCATATCCTTTCGCCGGGATCCGACAAGGAGAAATAATCGGGAAAATGACTTGTACTACAGAACGGATTGTGTTAAACTTTTTATTTATGAATACTAACTGCCCGGTAGAACGGCCGGGCGATGAAGGAGCGCATATACTATGAAATTAGGCATCGTGGGTCTGCCCAATGTGGGCAAGAGCACCCTGTTCAACGCCATTACCAACGCCGGCGCCGAGTCCGCCAACTATCCCTTCTGCACCATCGACCCCAACGTGGGTATGGTCACAGTCCCGGACAGCCGGCTGGACAAGCTGTCGGAGATCTATCACCCTAAGAAGACCACCCCCGCGGTCATTGAGTTCGTGGATATCGCCGGGCTGGTGAAGGGCGCCTCCAAGGGCGAGGGCCTGGGCAACAAGTTTTTGGCCAACATCCGGGAAACCGATGCCATCGTCCATGTGGTCCGCTGCTTCGACGACGACAACATCATCCATGTGGAGGGCTCCTGCGACCCCGCCCGGGACATTGAGATCATCGACCTGGAGTTGGTGCTGGCAGACATGGAGATGGTGGAGCGCCGCATCGACAAGGACACCAAGGCGGGCAAGGGCGACAAGAAGTTCCTCCACTCTGCCGAGGTCTTCAAGGGTCTGCTGGCCTGGCTGGGCGACGGCAAGTCCGCCCGAAGCTATCCCTGCTCCGAGGAGGAGAGCGAGATCCTCCACACCGCCGACCTGCTGACTCTCAAGCCCGTGATTTTCGCCGCCAACCTGGACGAGGACGGCTTCAAACATCACGACAGCAATCCCTATTATCAAGCGGTGGTCAAGGCCGCTGAGAGCGAGAACGCCCAGGTCATCCCCATCTGCGCCAACATCGAGGCGGACATCGCCGCCATGGACCCGGAGGACCGGGCGATGTTCCTGGAGGACCTGGGGGTAGAGCAGTCCGGTCTGGACCGGCTTATCCAGGCCAGCTATACCCTGCTGGGCCTGATCTCCTACCTGACCTGCGGCGAGGATGAGTGCCGGGCCTGGACCATCACCCGGGGCACCAAGGCCCCCAAAGCCGCCGGCAAGATCCACACCGACTTTGAGCGGGGCTTCATCCGGGCGGAGGTGGTCTCCTTCGCCGACCTGGACGCCTGCGGCGGCTCCATGTCCGCCGCCAAGGAAAAAGGCCTGGTCCGGTCCGAGGGCAAGGAGTATGTGATGCAGGACGGCGACGTGGTCCTGTTCCGCTTCAATGTCTGAGCAAAAAGCCGTCCTGATTACCGGAGCCTCCCGCGGGATCGGCGCGGCGGCCGCCCGGCGCTTTGCCCGGGAGGGCTGGGCCGTTGGGATCAATTTCTGCCGGTCCCGGGACCGGGCGGAGGCCCTGGCCGCCGAGCTGCGGGAAGAGGGCGCCGCGGTGGGGCTCTACCCTGCCGATATCTCCGACCGGCCCCAGGTGGACGGAATGCTCGCCGCCTTCCTTGCCGACTTTGGCCGGATCGACGCCCTGGTATGCTCGGCGGGCATAGCCCGGCAGGAGCTTTTTACCGACGTCTCCCCTGCCTCCTGGCGGGAGATCATGGCGGTAGACCTGGATGGGGTCTTCCACTGCTGCCAGGCGGCGCTGTCGGATATGCTCCACCGCAAGGCGGGAAAGATCGTCACCCTGTCCTCTATGTGGGGTCAGGTGGGGGCCTCCTGTGAGGTGGCCTACTCCGCCGCCAAGGCGGGGGTCATCGGACTGACCCGGGCGCTGGCCAAGGAGCTGGGGCCCTCCGGGATCACCGTGAACTGTGTGGCCCCCGGCGTCATTGATACGGAGATGAACGGCAACCTCTCCCGAGAGGACAAGGCCGCCCTGGCGGAAGAGACGCCCCTGGAGCGGCTGGGGACCCCGGAGGACGCAGCAAACGCCATCTGGTTCCTGGTCTCTGAGGCAGGGGATTTCTTCACCGGGCAGGTCCTCGCGCCAAACGGCGGGTTTGTGATCTGATCAGAAACTTGCTTGTATAACCAAGAATGGATGCAGCCCCCCGGCCGCTTTGCAGCGGCCAGGGGGCCTTTATCCTGTTTATTCTATCTACTCGGGCGCTTATCTGCTTCTGATACGATTCCCAAATGAAAAGCTTTCATTTGGGAATCCGCATGCTGCGCACGCGCATGCCGCGCAAGCGCATCCCCGGGTCACATCTGCACGCAGACCTCCCAGCCGCCCTCGCTGCCCTTGCGGCTGAAGACGAAGCTGGCGTAATGCTCCAGCAGGGTGCGGTTGAGGTCGTCCAGGAAGGGCTCCTCCAGCGGGTCCCGGTCCAGCTCCGGAAAGGAGATCATCAGGGTATGGCTGCCGCTGGTGGCACTGCAGATCAGCCGGAGTACCGCCCGGCTGGTCTGGCCGCTCTTGACCACCGGAGCGATGAGTTCGTCACACACCACGGCGATGATCCGGTCGTGGGCGCTGGTCCGCTCGAACCGGCTGAGGAAGGCCCGCAAATCACTGACCAGGCTGTAAAGGTCCAGTTCCTCCGGCCGAAGCTCCTGCTCCAGCATCCGGGAGCGATAGAGGAACCGGCGGGTCAAGGATTTTTTCGGATTGTCGAAAAAATCATCCGCAGGCCCCTGCTCATAGACCCCCTTCTCCGCCAGAAAAACGATCCGGTCGGAGACATTCCGGGCAAAGCGCATCTCGTGGGTGACGATCACGCTGGTCATCCCCTCCCGCACCAGGTCCTGAATGACCGACTCCACCTCATCCACCATGGTGGGGTCCAGGGCGGAGGTGGGCTCGTCAAAGAGGATGAGCTCCGGGTGCATGGCCAGGGTCCGGGCGATGGCCACCCGCTGCTTCTGGCCGCCGGAGAGGTCCGAGGGCATCCGGTCCTCCTTGCCGGACATCCCCACCTTGGCCAGGAGGGACTTGGCCTCCTCCCTGGCCTGGTCGGGGTCCGCGCCGGCCACCTTCACCGGGGCCAGGATCATATTCTCCATCACGTTCAGGTGGGAAAAGAGGTTGAAGTGCTGGTAGACCATCCCCATCTTCCGGCGGATCCCATCCAGGTCCGCCTTTTTGTCCAGAATGTTCTCCCCGTCGATCAAAATCTCCCCGGCGGTGGGGACCACCAGCCGGTTGATGCACCGCAGCAGGGTGCTCTTGCCGCAGCCGGAGCCGCCGATGACGGACACCGCTTCCCCCCGCGCCACGTGGAGGTTTACGTGCTCCAGGATGGGGCCTGTGCCGTAATCCATGGTCAGGTCGTTGATTCGGATCATGCCAGAGCCCCTCCTTTCCGGGTCACCAGCAGGCCCATCAGCCTTTTCACCACGGCGCCGATGATAAAGTAGATGGCCGTGACCGCCAGCAGGCCGAAGAGGGCGTCCATAGTCCGGGAGGACACCACAGAAGAGGCCCGGGTCAGGTCCATCACCGCCAGGTAGCCTACGACGGAGGTCTCCTGCATGGTATAGACAAACTGGTTTTTGCACAGGGGCAGCGCCGCGGCGGCCGCCTGGGGCAGGGCCACATAGCGGAAGGCCTGCCACCGGCTCATGCCCAGGGTGCGGGCTGCCTCCAGCTCCCCGCCGCTGACGGTGTCCAGCGCTGTGCTGAAGATGGCCGACAGGTAGGCCCCCGCCTTCAGGGTCAGGCCAACGACCACGATGACCATCACCGGCAGGACGCTGCTGCCGAAGATGATGTACACGAAGACCATCAGCAGGACAAGGGTGGGGATCTCCACCAGAATGTAGGAGAGGACCTGGGCGATCCGCCGGAGGACCGGGTTGGCGGACCGGCCGGCGGCGCACAGGAGCACCCCGAAGGCCACACCCAGCAGGAAACTGGCAAAGGTCAGGATCAGGGTGCTTTTCAGGCCCTCCAGGAAAAAGAGGTACCGGTCCTGCTCGATAAAGGTCAGATAGAATTTCTTCTGTATCACATTCATGGTCCGTGTCCTCCTTAGTCGACTTCGCCGTTGATAGAGATATCACCCGCGCCCTTTTGGCAGAAGTGGGTGGGGATCTCTACAAAGCTGTCTGAGGTAAAGAGCCCGATCTTGTCCGCTTCCTCCCGGTAGAGGGAGCTGATGTAGCCTACGCCGATATCGTAGCGCCCGCTCTGCAGGCCCAGGGCCATGTCATCATAGTTGGTGGCGGTAAAGTCCAGGTGATAGCCCCGCTCCCCGGCCCACTGCCGGAGAACCTCCACATCAAACCCCAGGGCCTCCCCGGTGCGCATATCAAAGAAGGACCGGGGGTAGCCGTCCTCCACGCAGGCCACCCGAAGGGACCGTCCGTCTCCGTCGGGGGGAAGGTCGGGAGCCTCATAATTTTCGCCGTCAAATTCCGCCTGACGGCGACAGTAGGTCTCGTAGCTGTCCCGGGACCTGAAGTCCGCCACAAAGGCGTTGAAGTCCTCTCCCAGGTCGGCCAGCTCCCCGAGAAGGAAAATGCAGTACCCCGAGTGGTCCAGGGCCGGCTCCACGACCTCCAAACCGGTCACCTGACTGAGCACCAGGCGCAGGCTGGTGTCGTCCACGGCGATGGCGTCCAGCTTGCCGTAGTTCAGGGCCATAAGCATATCCGCCGTGCTGTCGTAACGGTAAAGCTCCATGTCCTCCCGGCCGGTGAGAAGATAGTCCGCCTCCCAGGCCAGGTTGACCCCTACCCGCCGGCCCTCCAGGTCGTTTACGTTGTCGATGGGGCCGCGGTCCGCTCCCTGTCCGCAGCCGGCCAGGACCAGCAGCAGGAGCAGGACCGCCACACATCCTCTGTATCGCACCGCATTTCCTCCCTTTCTCTTTCCTGTTCGGCTGGTTCACCGGACGAAAACAGCTTTTACATTCGCATTATATCATGCTGTGATCACAAAGACAATTTAATAACTATGTCATATTATAGCCGCCTGCAGGAAGAATCGCAATCGTTCGTTTGTTCACAAATTATGCTTTTTTCTCACAGCAGAAGGGGGTATCATAAAATGGAAGAATGGAGGCGGCTACAATGCCTAACCACAATGCGCACACCTATTTTGGGATGCGGGTCCTGGAGGAGCTCTTTCCCGAGGACCGGCGGAAATGCGTGGAGGACCTGCCGGTGTTCCGCACCGCTCTCTACGGCCCCGATCCCCTGATCTTCTGCTCCGTCCAGGCCAAGCAGCGGTCGGACTATCTCCACAAAACCTGGCGGGCCCAGGCCCTGCCCGAGCTGGAGCGGGCCATCCGCCTGGGAAGCGCCACGTCCCGGAGCTTCGCTGCGGGATATCTCCTTCATCAGCTTCTGGACGACGCGGTCCATCCCTACATCTATGAAAAAATGGCGGAGGGCTCTGTCCACATGCACCTGGAGGTGGCCCTGGACCGCTTGATCCTGGATGAGATGGGGCTGGACAAGTCCCCCCACCTGGCCACGCTGGACCGGAAGCGGACCGCCCAGACCGCCGCCGGGTTCATC